>NZ_JACIFP010000001.1:0-303556 GCF_014197435.1 Gordonia humi | reverse complement strand
TGACGGATCTGGCCGAAGGCGGCCTCGCTGGCGACGGTGACGATGGAACCGCCGCCCGACTCGGCGGCCCGCATCGCGGCGATCGCCGCTCGGGTCGTCTCGATGGTGGCGAACAGGTTGATGTCCACGAGCTTCTGCCAGCGGGCCCGATCATCGTCTCGGGCAAGGAATTCGCCGAGACTCCAGCCCGCGTTGTTGACCAGTGCGTCCACACCGCCGAACGCCTTGGCGGCGGCGTCGACGGCGGTCGCACCCATTCCCGGTTCGGTCAGATCTCCGGCGACGACGAGCACCTCGGCGGCGCCGAGATCTCGGGCCTCCCGCTCGACTCGCCGTGCCTGCTTCTCGTCGATGTCGGAGAGCGCGATTCGTGCCCCTTCCCGTGCGAAGGCATGGACGATGCCGCGCCCGATATTGGACGCGCCGCCGGTGATCAGCACCCGTGCGCCGTCGAGTCCGAGATTCATGTCCGCTCCGTTACGTGTCGTTGACAGCTTCTATTATTTAATTTAGCTTTGATTCAAATCGTAGTCTAGTGCTGGGGAGTGACATGCAGGTTTTCGAGGGCATCGCAGAGTTCGCGGAGGCAGCCGGCCGTGATCTCGGCGTGACCGACTGGGTCGTCATAGATCAGGAACGGATCAATGCTTTCGCCGACGCGACCGGCGACCACCAGTGGATCCACGTCGACGAGCGGGCCGCCGAGGCCGGGCCGTTCGGCGGCACCGTCGCACACGGTTTTCTGACGTTGTCGTTGCTGCCGATCCTTCTGCACGAACTGTACGAGGTGCGCGGCATCACGATGGCGGTCAACTACGGGCTCGGCAGGGTTCGGTTCGTCTCGCCGGTGCCCGCCGGATCGCGGATACGCGCACGCAGCGTGGTCGCCGACGTCACCTCACTCGACGGTGCGGTGCAGGGCGTGCTGGCCACCACGATCGAACTCGAAGGCGCGGAGAAGCCCGCGGTGGTCGTCGAATCGATCGTGCGGTACGTCGCATGACCGGCCGCCTGCTGGACGGTCGGCGCGCGGTGGTCACCGGCGCCGGTCAGGGCATCGGCCTGGCGATCGCCCGTGAACTCCACCGGCACGGCGCTCGGGTGGCACTGCTGGATCTGGATTCCGAGCGTGCGAGCGTCGCCGCCGCCGAGATCGGTGACGACGCGCTGGGCGTGGCGGCCGACGTCACGTCCGAGTCCGACATCGCCGACGCCGCGGCCGCGGTGGTCGCCGAATGGGGCGGCATCGACATCTGGGTCAACAATGCGGGAGTCACCCGAGACGCCGCGATGCGCAAGATGTCGGTGGACGACTTCGACCTGGTGATCGGGGTCCATCTGCGCGGCAGTTGGCTCGGCGTGCGGCAAGCCGCGGCCGTCATGTACGGACACGGCGGAAGCATCATCAACATCTCGTCGATGTCGGGCAAGATCGGCAACCCCGGCCAGACCAACTACAGCGCGGCGAAGGCGGGCATCGTCGGTCTGACGAAGGCCTCGGCCAAGGAACAGGCGCGTCACGGGATCCGGGTCAACGCGGTGCAGCCGGGGCTCATCAGGACGCCGATGACCGCCGCGATGAGCACAGAGGCGTTCGCCGCCACCGAGTCGACGATCCCGATGCAACGGGCCGGCGAGCCCGAAGAAGTCGCCGGTGTCGTGGTCTTCCTCGCCTCCGAACTGGCGAGCTACGTGACCGGAGCGGTCATCGAGGTCGGCGGGGGGCGAGGGATGTGACCGCCGTGATCACTCGGGTCGCCGACGGCGTCGGCGTCGTGACGCTGAACCGTCCCGAACAGATGAACGCGATCACCGTCGACCTGGGTCGGGAACTGCGCGAGGCGATCGCCGCACTCGGCTCCGACCCCGAGGTCACCGTGATGGTGATCCGCGGTGCGGGCGGAAACTTCTGTGCCGGCGGCGACTTCGCAGAAGTGGAACGGCTTCGCGCACTGGGTCTGGACGCGTTGCGGGAACTGTTCGTCAACTTCTCCGACGCGTGCCGCGAGATCGCTCGGACGCCGATACCGGTGATCGCGGTCGTCGAAGGCGTCGCAATGGCGGGCGGCTTCGAACTGATGCAGGCCGCAGACCTGTGCCTGGTGGCCGACGGTGCGCGGATCGCCGACAACCACATCCGCTTCGGACAGATTCCGGGCGGCGGCAGCAGCCAGCGACTGGCCCGACTGGTCGGCCGTCAGCAGGCGTTGGGGCTTCTGCTCAGCGGTGATCGCCTGTCCGGCAACGATGCCGCGGCGCTGGGCCTGGCCTATCGGAGCTGGCCCGACGACGACTTCGACACCGAGGTCGAGCGGTTCGTCACCACGCTCGCCGGGCGGGACCGCAACGCCGTTCTCGGAATCAAACGGCTCGTCTACCGCAGACTCGACGAGCATCTGGACGCCGGCCTCGACAGCGAACTCGAGGCCGTCGTCGACCATATCGGCGGCGAGGCCGGACGAGCCGGCGTCGACGCATTCAGCAAACGGAAGTGAATCCAATGAGTGATCAGCCACCAGTACTCTGCGAGATCCGCGACGGGATCGGACACATCACGCTCAACCGCCCCGAAGCGGCCAACGGACTCGACGTCGAACTGCTCCGAGCGCTCAACGACGCGGTGCTCACCTGTCACGGCTCGCGCGACGTGCGGGTCGTGGTGCTGACCGGCGAAGGCAAGAACTTCTGCGCGGGCGGTGATGTGAAGACGTTCGCGGCCAAGGGCGACGGGTTGCCCGACTATCTGCGCGAGGCGACCGCCTGGCTGCAGATCGCCACGGCGTCTCTGGTGCGGCTGAAGGTTCCGGTGATCGCCGGAGTCCACGGTTTCGCGGCCGGCGGTGGTGGACTGGGACTCGTATGTGCCGCCGACCTGGTGGTCGCGGCCGAATCGGCCAAGTTCTTCTCCGGTGCGGTCCGCGTCGGGATGGCGCCGGACGGTGGTACGACGGTGACCCTCGCCCAACTCGTCGGTATGCGCAAGGCCCTGGAGATCCTGCTCCTCAACCCGACCCTGACCGCCGCGGATGCGCTCGACATCGGGCTGATCAGCGAAGTGGTGGCCGACGATGCGCTGGGTTCCCGGGTCGACGAGCTCGCGCACCGACTCGCCGAGATGGCACCGCTCGCCCTCGCTGCCACCAAGCGCTTGGTGTGGGACGGCATCGGCGTCCCCGTCGAGGCCCGCCTCGGTGAGGAGGCCCGCGTGGTCTCCGAGTTGTCGGGAACCGCGGACTCCCTCGAAGGCCTCGCCGCCGTGATCGAGCGGCGTGCTCCGAAGTTCATCGGATCATGAGCGGGCCGCATGCCGAACGAGTCGTCCGCACGGAGGACCACGGTCCAGTTCGGCTGATCACCCTGGATCGCCCGGAGCGCCGCAATGCGATCGACCTTCCGTTGCGCACGCAACTCGCCGAGGCCGTCGAAAGTGCGGCGCGGGACGATGCGGTACGGGCGATCGTCGTGACCGGCGCGGGCGGAGTGTTCTGCTCCGGCGGTGACATCTCGACGATGCGCCGGATGCCGCCCGCGCAGTCGCGTCCGCGAACCGAGAAGGCGCAACGTGTCATTCGCGCGATCTGGGCCACCCCGAAACCTGTGATCGCTGCGGTCGAGGGCGCCGCGTACGGTGCAGGAGCATCGCTCGCCCTGGCCTGTGACCGCGTCGTCGCGGGCGAGGGCACCCGGATCTCCACAGCGTTCACCGGCGTCGGGCTGGCGGGCGACATGGGCATCTTCGCGAGCCTGCCCGCCCGCGTCGGTCCGGCCCGCGCCCGCCAACTCATGCTGATGCCGCGCGCCGTCGCCAGCACTGAAGCGCTCGAACTCGGCCTCGTCGACAACGTGGTCCCCGCCGGTGAGGCGTTGACCGCGGCCCTGGCCGACGCTCAGACGCTCGCTCGCGGGCCGCTGCGGGCGTACGGGGTCATCAAGGCGATGTTCGCCGATCCGCTGCCGATGACACCCGAGGTCCTCGAGCGTGAGCTCGGCAACCAGGTCGAGCTGTTCGACAGCGACGACTTCGCCGAAGGCGTGGCCGCGTTCCATGAGAAGCGTCCAGCCCGATTCGGGTCGAGCGCGACGGCCGCGACAGCCGCGATCGACACTCCCTAGCTTCCACGCCCGAGCACCCGAACCCGAGCCCACATACCCGAGCCCACGACTGCGCGCAGTGCGTGGGCGTCCACAGCCCCGCGCACCCACTCGAGTCCGCGAAACCCCTCTCCAGACACAGCCCCGGAGGTACCGATGAAGACTATCGAACAGCGTCGCGACGCGTTGTCGGCGCGATTCCCACAATGGACGCCGAGGACCCTCGACGGATGGCTCGATCTGTGCGCCGAACAGTACGGGGACCGTCCACTGGTGATCACCGATGAAGCGACCCAGTCGTACGCGGAGGTCGCCGAGGAGTCCCGGATCCTCGCGGACGCACTGGTGACACTCGGCGTGAAGCCGGGTGCTCGCGTCGGCATGCTGATGGCCAACTATCGCGAGTTCGTTCCGTTCAAATTCGCCATCGCGCGGACCGGCGCGATCGCCATCCCGTTCAACTTCCTCTACCGCGCGGAGGAACTCGGCTACGTCCTGGAGCAGTCCGGCGCCTCGATGCTGCTGACCATGACCGGATTCGCGAATCTGGACTACATGGAGATGCTCGACACCTTGACGCCGGGCTGGGAGACGGCGCCGACGATCGGCGAGCTCACTCAGGTCGTCGTGCTCTCCACGGACAGACGTCGGCGAGAGGGCGCCCGCACCTACCAGGATCTGTTGGAGCTGGGCCGACAGCATCCAGGAGCTGCGAAGAGCGGACATCAGCCGTCCGACCTCGGCGACATGCTCTACACCTCCGGCAGTACGGGGTCGCCCAAGGGTGTGGTCGTCACCCACGATGCGGTGCTGCGTACCGGCTACGCCTCCGCACTGACCCGTGCGTACGACGACGGCCGACGGATTCTGTTCTCGTTGCCCTGCTACCACATGTTCGGCTACATCGAAGGAATCCTGTCGGCCACGATGGTCGGGGGAGCGGTCATCCTGCAGACCAAGTTCTCGCCCGAGGCGTACCTCGCCGGAATCGAGCGACATCGGGCCGACGACATCCTCTGCGTGCCGACCATGGCCGTGGGCATGGTCGAGTGTCCGACGCGCGAGGAGTACGACATCAGTTCGCTCAGCGGCATCCTCTGCGGATCGGCGCCCGCTCCGATCTGGCTGTGGGAGAAGGTCGAGGAACTTTTCGGAGTCAGCGAGATCGTCACCGGATACGGTATGACCGAATGCGGTGGCGCCATGACGCTCACCCTTCCCGAAGATCCCCTGGAACTGACGTCGACCACGGCCGGGCGGCCCAAGTTGGCCGGCGCGGCCGGGGTCGAAGGCACCGACGCGTTGTGCGTGTACTCGGTCGTCGACCCGGTGACCGGCGAGGCGCTACCGGAGGGGGAGACCGGCGAACTGGTCTCGCGCGGGCCGACCATGATGGTCGGCTACTGGAACAAGCCCGAGGCCACCGCCGAGGCGTTGAGCGCGGACGGTGTGCTGCGTTCGGGCGACCTCGGCCGGGTCCGTCCTGACGGCTACCTCGAGGTGACCGGTCGAAGCAAGGAACTGTACAAGAGCGGCGGGGAACTCGTGATGCCCAAGGAGGTCGAGGACCTCATCGGCCGGCTCGACGAGGTGAGCCAGGCGTTCGCCGTCGGCATCCTGGACGACCGCTGGGGCGAGATCGGCGCACTGGTGATCGTCCGGTCGCCCGGTGCCGAGCTCACCGAACAACAGGTGGTCGATCACTGCAAGAAGCACCTTGCCCGGTTCAAGGTGCCCAAGTTGGTGCGCTTCCTCGAGGCCGACGATCTGCCGACCACGCCGACCGGCAAGATTCAGAAGTTCCGGCTCGTCGACATGGTTTCCAAGTCGCTCTGATTGTGTTAATCTAATTTCAATTAAATGAAATTCGGAGGTTGATCATGCCCACTGTCATCAATCCTGATGCGGTCCCGAAGAGCTTGGTGTCGGAGCTGATCCGGCCGTCGCAGGTGCACGGCTCGCTGTACACCGATCCGGCGATCTTCGCCGAGGAGCTCACGAAGATCTGGTTCAAGACCTGGGTCTTCGTCGGTCACGAGAGCGAGGTGCCCGAGCCGAACGACTACGTCCGCAAGCAGATGGCCACTCAAGACGTCGTGATGACTCGTGACCGTGACGGCGACATCCACCTGCTGATCAATCGTTGCGCCCACCGAGGTCTCCAGGTGTGCGACGACCAGAAGGGCAATTCGAGTTCGTTCCGCTGCCCGTACCACGGCTGGACCTACCGCAACTCAGGTGAGCTGCTCGGCTATCCGTACAACAAGGGGTACGGCGGCAAAGGCAGACTCGAGCTGGGCATGGGCAAGGTGCCGCGGGTCGAGAGCTACCGGGGATTCGTCTTCGGTTCGATGGCCGACGACGGTCCGTCACTGCTGGAACACCTCGGTGCGGCCACCGGCGAGATCGATCGACTCGCCGGACTCTCCCCGAAGGGGGAGGTGTCCCTCGACGCGGGTTGGCTGCCGCACAAGACTCGTGCCAACTGGAAGTTCCTGGCCGAGAACGAGACCGACGGATACCACCCGCAGTTCGTGCACGGCTCGATCTTCGGTGTCACGGGAAGCCCGATCGGCGCGCTCTACAGTGACGCGTCGACAGCGGTGACCCGAGCACTCGGAAACGGTCACAGCGAGAACGATCTGCGGCCGGAGTTCCGCAAGTTCGCCGAGCCCATGCGCTGGTTCGGGACGACGCCCGAGCGAGTGCCGAACTACGTCGCGGCGATGCGCGAGGCGTATGGCGAGGACGCCGAACGGCGGATGATCGAGGGCGCCCCGCACGTGATGATCTTCCCCAACCTGTTCATCGCCGAGATCCAGGTGTTCAACATTCAGCCGAACGCGGCGAACGAGTGCATCTCCTATGCGACGGCCGTGCAACTGCGAGGCGGCGCGGAGCTGAACCGCCGGATGATCTCGCAGTCGATCGGCTCCGTCGGTCCGGCAGGCATGTTGCTGGCCGACGACACCGAGATGTACGAGCGCAATCAGCAAGGGGTGTCGATGCTCGATCCGGAGTGGCTCGACGTCCGCAGAGGTCTGGTGCGCGAGACGACCGACGAGGACGGCTTCACCATCGGTGCGGCCACCGACGAGACCGGAATGCGCGGCTTCTGGAAGCAGTACCGCGCACTGATGGAGGCCTGATATGACCACGATCGCAGACACGGGGAACCTGCCGGGGCTCGAGGCTGTTCCGGAGGGATGGGACTACGGCGAGGTGTCGCAGTTCCTGTTCAAAGAGGCCCGGCTCGCCGACGAGAACGACTACAGCGGCTGGGAGGCACTCTGGACTGACGACGCCCTGTACTGGGTGCCTGCCGGCGGCGCCGACGTCGACCCGCAGACCAACGTCGCCTTCATCTACGACAACCGGAACCGGATCGCCACCCGGATGAAGCAGGTCTCGACCGGCAAGCGTCACGCGCAGTCTCCGCCGTCGGATCTGCGTCGGATCATCGGCAACGTCGAACTGCTCGGCGGCCGACCCAACGACGACGGTGGAGTCGACCTGGAGGTCGGCGCGAACTTCCTGGCTCTGGAATCGCGGGCGCGCACCAATCAGTTGTGGGGCGGCCGCACCACCTACCGGATCCGGCGAGTGGACGACGAGATCCGGCTGGTCTACAAGAAGGTCGTCCTCGTCGACAACGAGAAGGCCATCCCCACGATGGCGTTCCTCATCTGACTCGGGAGGCAGCCATGGGAATCGAAATGAACGACCGCGGCCCATTCGACATTCCGGATATCGGTCCGGTGGTCGGCAGCGAATTCGCCGAGATCTCGGTGAACGTCGACTCCGAAGCGAACTCCACCCGGCTCCGGCTGGAGGATCTACGCACCGGACGGGTGCGCTATCTGGATCCGCTGGAGTTGGAGACCATCATCTGGCTGGCCGACGGACACCTGACCGAACTGCTCGACCCCTCCGCTGATCGCTGGCGCGACCGGAGCTGACCCGGGCCGAACGGGACGACGAGGCCGACACGGGACGATTCGGCCCGACGAGGCACCACCTGGCGAGGCGTCGCCTCCGCCATTGACGAGGAGAACGATCTGACGTGAGACGTGTCGCGATTGTGGAACCGGTGCGGACCGGTGTCGGCGGGTTCGGGGGCACGCTGCGACCGGTGCCGGCTCACGACCTGGCCGCTGCCGTGCTCAAAGAACTGGTCGACCGTACCGGCATCGATGCGGCGGTGATCGAGGACGTCGCGATGGCCCAGTCGTACGCGAACTCTGAAGCGCCGTGCATCGGCCGATGGGCGGCGCTCCAGGCGGGTCTGCCGATAGAGGTACCGGGCTTTCAGACCGACCGCCGCTGTGGTGGCGGACTTCAGGCGGTCGCCACCGCGGCGATGATGGTCCAGACGGGGGCGGCCGATGTGGTCGTCGCCGGTGGGGTGGAGTCGATGAGCAACATCGAGCACTACACGACCACCGCTCGCTGGGGTTCGCGCTCGGGCAATCAGATGCTGTACGACCGGTTGGACCGGGGCCGTGAACGGTCGCAGCCGGAGTGGCGGTTCGGTGCGATCAGCGGGATGGTCGAGACCGCCGAGAACCTCGCCGAGCGTTACGACATCAGTCGTGAGGAGTCCGACGCCTACGCTGCGGCCAGCCAACAGCGTGCGGCCGCGGCGGCCGAGTCCGGAGTCTTCGCCGAGGAGATCGTTCCGGTCGCGGTACCGCAGCGGCGCGGTGAAGCCGTGATCTTCGACCGCGACGAAGGAATCCGGCCGGACACGACCACTGAGACGCTCGCCAGGCTACGGACCGTGACCCCGGGCGGCACGGTGACCGCCGGGAACGCGGCTCAACAGAACGACGCCGCCGCGGCCTGCCTGGTCGTCGCGGAGGACCAGCTGAGCCGTCTCGATCTCACCCCGATCGCCTGGTTCGAGGGCTGGGCGGCCGCCGGTTGCGACCCCGCGACCATGGGCCTGGGGCCGGTGGCCGCCGTGCGTCGACTGTTCGAGCGAACGGGAATCGGATTCGACGATCTGGACCTCATCGAGATCAACGAGGCCTTCGCGGTACAGGTGCTCGCGGTCCTCCGCGAATGGGACCTGCCCGTCGATCAAGTGCGAGATCGTCTCAACGTGAACGGCTCGGGGATCTCGCTGGGCCATCCGATCGGGGCCACCGGCGTGCGGATTCTCACCACGATGCTGCGCGAACTCGACCGCCGCGCGGGCTCTCTCGCGCTGGAGACCATGTGCATCGGCGGAGGTCAGGGCATCGCCGCACTGTTCCGAGGAGTCCAGTGATGACCAACGGGATACTCGGCTATGCGAGCTACCTGCCGGGATGGCGGGTGGACCCGCGCGGGGCGGGCAGGCTCACGCGGGTGATCGCTGCTTTCGACGAGGACGCGGTGACCATGAGCGTGGCCGCGGTCCAGGCGGCACTCGAGCGTTGTGGCGCGGTTCCCGCCGCCGGCGACCGGTTGGTGTTCGTGACCAGTTCGCCCCCGTATCTCGACAAGACGAGTGCGAGCATCGTTCACGCCGCGCTGTCGCTGGACCGCGGAGTCGCCGCCGACGATGCGATCGGCACCGCTCGCTCGGCCATGGCGGCGATCTCATCGGCACTGCACGGCCGACCCACGGTGGTGGCCGCCGCCGATGTCCGTACCGGACGACCGGGCTCGGCCGACGAACGCGGCGGCGCCGACGCGGGGGCCGCACTGGTCATCGGACCGTCTACCCCGCAGACGCCGGTCATCGCCGAACACCTGGGCGGCGTCTCGCTCACCGAGGAGTTCCTGGACCGGTGGCGCAGCCCCGACACGGCCTACGGGTCGACCTGGGAGGAGCGCTTCGGCCGGAGTCGGTATGAGCCGCTCATCGCCGAGGCGGTCGCGGCCACGCTGGACGCCGCGGGTCTGCCCGACGCCGACTACGCGGTGCTGACCTGTCCGAATGCCGCCGTCACCAAAGCGGCCGGGGCCATCGTCAAGCGCGCGGTGTCGACGGTGGGCGCACCGACCGGATTCGCCGGCGCGGTGGATCCGATTCTGTCTCTGGCGCATGCTCTCGACCGGGCCGAACCTGGGCAGACGATTCTGGTGATCTCGGCGGCCGACGGGGTCGACACCATGCTGCTGCGCACCACTGACGCACTGCCCACGCGTCGTCAACGCGAGCCGATCGCGGCCGCGGCGGCCGCCTCGGGTCGGTCGGTGCCGTATCCGACGTATCTGTCGTGGCGCGGCCTGCTCGACGTGGAGCCGCCCCGTCGTCCGGAACCTGACCGCCCGGCGGGCCCGCCGGCTGCCCGGGAGGCCGGATGGAAGTTCGGTCTGAGTGGGAGCCGCTGCACGGCTTGCGGTTTCGTGCACCTTCCGCCGATGCGGGCCTGCCGTCAGTGCGGGACGATCGACCAGATGGAGCCCGCCCCGGTCGCGGCGCGTCGCGGACGTGTGGCGACGTTCACCGTCGACCGCCTCGCGTACTCTCCGTCGCCGCCGGTCGTGGACGTCGTCGTCGATTTCGAGGGCGGCGGCCGAAGCACCTTCGAGGTGGCCGATGCGAGGCCTGATCTCCTCGAGGTCGGTGCGCCGGTGGACCTGGTGTTCCGCAAGCTCTTCACCGCCGGGGGCGTTCACAACTATTTCTGGAAAGCACGCCAGGTGGCCGATCTGGCAGGCGAGGAGAGATCATGAGCAGCCGAGGAATCGCCGATCAGGTCGCCATCGTCGCGATGGGGTGCACCCGCTTCGGCGAGCGCTGGGACCGGTCCGCGGAGGACCTCCTCCTCGACGCGGTGCAGGAGGCGCTGACCCGGGCCGACGTCCCGCTCGCCGACATCGACGCCTTCTGGCTCGGCACGCTCGGCTCCGGCCAGTCCGGACTGATGCTGAGCCGCGCGCTGAGCAGCGACTACAAGCCGGTGACTCGCGTGGAGAACTTCTGTGCCACCGGCTCCGAAGCATTCCGCAATGCCTGTTACGCGGTGGCTTCGGGCGCCTACGACCGCGTCATGGCGGTTGGTGTGGAGAAGCTCAAGGACTCCGGATTCTCCGGTCTGCTGCGCGCCGATCCCCCCGGGGCCGGCACTGCGCCCGAGTTGTCGGTCACCGCACCGGCCGCGTTCTCCCTGTTGGATCCGGCGTACTGCGCCAAGTACGGCGTGGACCCGGCCGAGATGCGCGAGGCGATGACGCACGTCGCCTGGAAGAACCACCGGAACGGGATGCTCAACCCCAAGGCGCAGTTCCGGTCCGAAGTCTCCAAGGAGAAGATCGCCGACTCACCGAAGGTGGCCGGACGACTGGGCGTCTTCGACTGCTCCGGTGTGTCCGACGGCGCGGCGTGCGCGATGATCGTCCGGGCCGAGGATGCGTACAAGTACACCGATCGTCCCGTCTTCGTCAAAGCACTGGCGCTGGCGGCGGCGCCGGGCCGGGCCGGCATGGATCCGGCATACGACTTCACGACGTTCCCCGAGGTGGTCCGGTCCGCCCAGGACGCCTACGCGCAGGCGGGGATCACCGATCCGCGCACCGAGGTGTCGCTCGCGGAGGTGCACGACTGCTTCACTCCGACCGAACTGGTCCTGATGGAGGATCTGGGCTTCTCGGAGCGGGGGCAGGCCTGGAAGGAATCACTCGCAGGCGAGTTCGACGCGGACGGCAGGCTGCCGGTGAACGTCGACGGCGGACTCAAGTCGTTCGGACATCCGGTCGGCGCCAGCGGTCTGCGGATGCTCTACGAAGCCTGGCTCCAGATGCGTGGGGAGGCCGGAGATCGCCAACTCGACGACCCGCGCATCGCGTTGACCCACAATCTGGGCGGTCGGCCGGGATCGGCCGTGTCGTTCGTGGCGATCGTCGGCACGGATCGGGCTCCGACGGGCTGAGCTCCCTCTCGGCCGAACTCCGGACGCTCCGGGTTCGGCCGGACGGGAGCAGCCGCACTCTTGCGGCAATTTTTAGTCTAAGGTAAATTAAAAATTGGAAGTTAGATCGACACTCGACCGGCTCGACAGCCGGGCCGGATCGGCCGGTGAGCCGACCGAGTCAGCCACATCGAATATTCGGAAGCAGGCAGCACATGTCCGGACTGATCCAAGACACCGACGAGCACCAGGCCATTCGCGACAGCGTCGGCGCCATCACCAAGCGCTACGGCCAGGAGTACTTCCTGGAGCGTTCGCGGGCCGGCGGCGACATCGACGAACTGTGGCGCGAACTCGGTGACGCGGGACTGCTCGGCGTGCACCTTCCGGAGGAATACGGCGGCGGAGGCGGCGGCATGGCCGAGGCCGTGGTCGTCGTCGAGGAACTCTCCGCACACGGTCTGCCGATGCTCATCTGGGTGATCTCGCCGGCCATCTGCGGAAGCATTCTGGCTGCGCACGCGGACCACGAGATGAAACAGAAGTGGCTGCCCGGCATGGCCGACGGCACTAAGAAGATGGCATTCGGACTCACCGAACCCGATGCGGGCTCCAACAGTCACAACCTCAAGACGACCGCGCGTCGCGACGGCGACGGTTGGCTGATCTCGGGTCAGAAGTACTACATCTCGGCGATCGACCAGGCGGACGCGCTGTTGGTGATCACCAGGGACGCCGATCTCTCCGGTGAACGAAGCGCCTTGTCGATCTTCGTCGTGCCGACCGACGCGCCCGGTCTGACGATGCAGGAGATCCCCACGGCGATCGTCTCGTCCGACAAACAGTTCACCGTGTTCCTCGACGATGTCCGGGTGGGTCCGGACGCGCTGGTCGGCGAGGCGGGCCGAGGTCTGCAGCAGGTGTTCAGCGGTCTGAATCCCGAGCGGATTCTGGTCGGCGCGATCTGCGGCGGCATCGGACGCTTCGCCGTGGAGAAGGCCTCCGCGTACGCCCGCGACCGCAAGGTGTGGAACACGCCGATCGGTGCGCACCAGGGCCTGTCGCATCCCCTCGCCGAATCGCACATCGCCGTCGAGGTGTCACGCCTGGCCACCCGGCACGCCGCGGAGTTGGCCGACAGCGATTCGCCCGCGGTCGGCGAGGCGTCCAACATCGCCAAGTTCGCGGCCTCCGAAGCCGCACTGAAGGCGCTCGACCAGGCGATTCAGACCCACGGTGGCAACGGACTGTCCAAGGAGTATGGATTGTCGGAACTGTGGTTCGTCACCAGGCTCATGCGCACCGCGCCGGTCAGCCGGGAGATGGTCCTCAACTTCGTCGCCCAGACCTCACTCGGACTCCCGCGCTCGTACTAGCCGCGACATCGGAACCGTTTCAGCCCACCGCTTTCCACTTCCGGAGGAATCCATGACCACCCCACTTCAGTACGACGCCATCGTGATCGGTGCAGGCGCAGGAGGTCTGTTCGCCGCCGCCCGCCTGGCCAAGAGCGGATACCGCACCCTGGTCGTCGAACAGCTCGACAAAGTCGGCGGCCGAGCATCGACCACCGAGATCGACGGTTTCAAGGTGAACGACGGAGCGATCGTCATCGAACTCGGCGGCATCACCGAAGAGACCTGCGCCGAGGTCGGAGCCGAGTTCGACATCCGCGAACCGAATCCACCGATCCTCTACCGCATCGGCAACAAGGACGTAGACGTGACCGGTGGCGGCTGGGGTCTGCTGCTGGGCAAGCTGACTCGTCAGGGAGCCAAGCTCGTCAAGGGGATCGGCGCCGCCCGCAACGATTCGGGACTGCCCGAGGACGAGCTGTCCACCGCCGACTGGGTGCGCAAGTACACCAAGAACGAGGGCGTGCACGGGATCTTCCGAAACATGTGCGCCTCGGTGTTCGCCGTCAGCTCCGAAGAGCTGCCCGCACGCGTATTCCTCACGTACTTCACTCGCAAGAGTGCGTTCAAGCGCTTCGGGTTCCACCCCGCGGGCTCGATCGGGCTCTGGGAGTCGCTGGCCGACGCCTTCACCGAACTCGGCGGCGACCTCTGGTTGTCGGCCGACGCGACGTCCATTCACGTCGAGGACGGCAGAGTCACCGGGGTGACGGTGCACCGCGACGGCGCCGACGTCGAGGTCTCCGCACCGATCGTGGTCAGCGACACCGGGCCGTTCGCCACTCTCGAACTGGCCGGCCGCGAGGCCTTCCCGGCCGAGTACGTGTCGCTCGTCGAGGCTCGGAACCGTCCGTGCGCGATGATCGCGGTGAACTTCGCCAGCCAGGAGCCGCTGATGGAGGCCCCCGGCATGCTGAGTTTCGCGAAGTCTCGCCGACTCGCCTACCTGGCGAACTTCACCGACATCTGCCCGGAGATGGCCCCGGCCGGCTGGCACCTGTACGTCGGCACCGCGGTGCCTGAGCCGGCCGTCGGCGACTTCGACGAGGCCGCTGAGACCGCGCTGCTGTTCGAGGATCTGCGCGAAGCCATTCCCGGCTTCGACGAGAAGGCGCGGATCCTCAGCACCACTGTCACCCGCGACGGCTGGCCGCCGCAGCGGGCGGTGGCGGGCTTCGACATGCCTCATACGACCGAGGTCGCCGGCCTGTGGAATGTCGGCGACGGCGTCAAGCAGTACGCGAACGGCGGCACCACGGCCTGTGCGGAGACCGCGCAACTCGTGGTCGACGAGATCAAGAACGAATTTCCGGTGGCTGCTCGCTGACGAGCGCAGGCCACCGAGCTGATCAGAGGTGAATCATGAAGGTAACGGTTGACTACGGCAAGTGCACGGGACTCGGGATCTGCGAGTCGCTGGCGCCGCTGTTCTTCGAGGTCAACGACGACGGCGATCTCGAACTCTTGAAGGAAGACATCGATCCGAGCGAACTGCAGTCGGTGGAAGAGGCCGTGGCGGGCTGTCCCACCGAGGCCCTGCGCATCGTCCGCGACTGAGCACACCGATGCCGAGGAGAAGGAACTGACGTGGACATCGAGAAACTGGTCGTCGTGGGCGCTTCACTGGCCGGACTGCGTGCGGTCGAGGGAGCGCGCAAGGCGGGCTTCGAGGGGCAGATCACGCTCATCGGCGCCGAACCGCACCTGCCGTACGATCGGCCACCGCTGTCGAAACAGTTCCTGGAACCGGGATCCGACGAACTGGAGGCGCCGTTCTTCCGCACCGTCGAGACGTTCTCCGGAGAACTCGATGCGGAAGTGGTCCTCGGTGCGCCCGCCACCGGTTTGGACACCGAGAACCGCCAGGTGCTGGTCGGCGAGCGACGGGTCGATTACGACGCGCTCGTGATCGCGACCGGCTCGACGCCGCGGCTGCTGCCCGGCACCGAACGCCTGTCCGGCGTGCACACGCTGCGCACCCTCGACGACGCCGTCGCGGTTCGGCAGGCGCTGACCGAAGGCGCCCGCACCGTTGTGATCGGGGCCGGGTTCATCGGCTCCGAGGTCGCTTCCGGCGCCAACAAGCGCGGGGTTCCGGTGACGGTGGTCGAAGCCTTGCCGACCCCCTTGGTGCGAGCGACCGGCGAGGCGATGGGGCATGCCATCGCCTCGCTCCACGAGCGGAACGGCACGCGATTGCGTTGCGGTGTCGGGGTTTCGGCGATAGAAGGCGACGACCGGGTGGAGCGGGTGGTGCTCGCGGACGGTTCGGTGCTCGACGCGGATCTGGTGGTGGTTGGCATCGGCGTGGTGCCGGCGACCGACTGGCTCGCCGGCAGCGGGGTGCAGGTGGACAACGGCATCCTGTGCGATGAGAACCTCTGGACCGGGGTTCCCGGGGTGTACGCGGCCGGTGACGTCGCCAACTGGTTCAATCCGGTCCTCGGCGAGCGCCAACGCATGGAGAACTGGACGGCGGCGGCAGAGCAGGGGGCCGCGGCCGCCCGAAACGCCATCGACCCGGCGAACGCCAGACCGTACGGGACGGTGCCGTACTTCTGGTCGGACTGGTACGACGTCCGGATCCAGTTCGTCGGCTCGCCCGATGCCGATGAGGTGCGCGTGGTCGACGGTGATCCGGAGACGGGCGACAAATGGGTCGCGTTGTATCGCCGCGGTGACCGACTCATCGGTGCGCTGACTCTCAACGGGCAGGCGGTGATCATGAAATACCGAGTGATGATCACGAAGGGGACCTCGTGGGACGAGGCTCTGGCCTTCGCGGAGGCGAGGAAGGCCAGGATGGCCGAGAAGGCGGCGGCTCGTGCATAATCACAGGTCCGCTACCCCCGGGCGATGCCCGGCCGTTGTCAAGTGGCGATTAGAATCTCGCGCATGACCCAACAGAGCACGCCGCGCACGGCCGCCCGCGCCGAGGAGGGCTCCGGCACCAAGTCGGCGCGCACCCGTTCGCGGATCCTGGACGCCGCCGCCGAAGTGCTGAGCTCCAAGGGATACGCGGGAATGCGCTTGACGGACGTCGCGAAGGTCGCCGAGTTGCAGGCGCCGGCGATCTACTACTACTTCGACTCCCGCGAGGCCTTGATCGAGGAGGTCATGTGGGTCGGGATCGCCGATATGCGAGCACACCTCAGCGATGTGTTGGAGGCTCTGCCCGCGGACACCGAGTCGTTGGCACGGATAATGGCTGCGGTCGACGCGCATCTCCGGCACGAACTGCAGATCTCCTCGTATACGACGGCGTCGATCCGTAACTCGGGGCAGGTGCCCGAGCACATCCGCACCCGCCAACTCGCCGAAGAGGGCGACTACGGGCGGATCTGGCGGGAACTGATCAAGCGGGCCTATGACGACGGCACAATCCGCCGCGACCTGGACCTGTACATGCTTCAGATGCTGATCATGGGCACACTCAACTGGGCAGCCGAGTGGTGGAGTCCGCGGCGGGGCAGCGTGGACGACGTGGTGCGGACCGCGCAGGCATTCGTGGCGAGCGCACTGACGCAGCCGCAGGACGGGGCGCCGAACGCCGATCCGGTCGATTCTGCGAGCCGATCGGCGAAGAAGAGCTAGACTCGCATCCCACCCGAATCGTTTCGCGGCCCGATCACGTGGATGTTCCCCAGGCCGCGGAGAGGCGGTCACGGTGCTTTCCACCGTCGCTCGCACTGGGCGGGTGCTGAACCTGTTCACTTCGGATCGTCCCGAGTGGGGTGTGCGGGAAGCCGCCGAGATTCTCGGTCTCCCGAAGTCGAACACCCACGAACTCATGGCCAGCATGGCCCGGATCGGGCTGCTGCGCCGGACCGCGGCCGGGCGGTATCGACTCGGTTGGCGACTGCTGACCATGAGCTCCGATCTGCTCAGCGGTTCGGGACTGGAAGCGAAGGCCGAGCACCTGGTTCACCGGTTCTCCGCGCACGTCGGCGAGATCATCACGGTCGGCGCATGGGACGGGCTGCACGTGGTCTGTGTGGCGTGCGCCGGCCCCCACGGCGGAGCCCTCGACTGTCGGGCGGGAAGCATCCTGCCCGGCCACGCCACCGCTCTGGGCAAACTGCTCATGGCGGGCCTGCCCGATGACGCGACGGAGGACATCGTCGCACGCTTCGGCATGCCGAAGCTCACCGCGGAGACGGTGGACGACGTCCCGTTCTTCGAGCGGCAGCTGGAGGCGATCCGGGGCACCGGGATGGCCTATGAGCACTCCGAGTACGTGCCCGGGTACGACTGCGTCGCGACCGGTGTGTATCACCGATCCGATCTGGTCGCCGCCGTCTCCGTCGCCGCGCCGGAGGAACGATTCGCGGTCCGTCGCGAGGAGTTCGGCGCGGCCGCCCGCGGAATCGCGCGGTTGCTGAGCGAGTCGCTCGGGGCGTCGCGACCCGCCGACACGGGGCCGCCGACGAACTGATCGGGTTCGGCGGCCCCGGCTGTCGGTCGAGCGATCAGTTGATCGATCGGTCGCGGTCCTCCCAGTACGGCCGCTTGACCTCGCGACGCAGGATCTTGCCGACACCGGATTTCGGCAGCGCGTCGACGAAACTCACCGACGTCACCTTCTTCACCGAGCCGACCGCGGATCGGGTGACCTCGATGATCTCGCTCTCGGTCACCTCGACGTCGGGTTCGAGCACGACGAACGCCATCGGCGTCTCTCCCCACTTCTCGTGCGGCACACCGACCACGCACACTTCGCGGACCGCTTCGTGCGAGGCGATGGCGTTCTCCAACTCGGCGGGCCAGATGTTGTAGCCGCCGGAGATGATCATGTCCTCCTTGCGGTCGGAGAGGAACAGGTATCCGTCGGCATCGAGGTAGCCCATGTCGCGGGTCAGGAGACGGCCGTCGGGAAGGTGCCGCTCGGCGTTGGACTGCGGATTCTTCCACAGTCCGTTCATCTGTCCCGGCGCGGAGACGGCGATCTCGCCGACCTCTCCGACGGGCAGCTCCTCCCCGTCGGGGCCCACGATCGTGATGAGGGCGTTGGGCGTCGGGCGACCGACCGACCGGAGATACTTCCCGGAGTGCTCATGGGGCTGCATCATCGTGATCGTGATGCATTCGCTCTGCGCGTAGAGCTGGTAGAGCACCGGTCCGAACTTGTCGAGTGCGCGTTGAAGCGTGCGCTCGGCGATCGGTGAGGCGGCGTAGTTGAGGCAGCGCATGCTCGACAGGTCCCGGGTGTCGATGTCCGGGTGGGCGAGGAGCGCGGTGATCATCGTCGGGACGACCAGGGTGCAGGTGGCCCGCTGCGTCTCGATGAGCTCCAGGGCGTGTCCGGCGTCGAAGGAGGTCATGACGACGATCCGGCCACCGACCTGCAGCAGGGGCCAGAGCCACAACGACGCGGCGTGGGTCAACTGTCCGGCCGCCAGGTAGGCGTCTCGTGAGTCGAGTTGAGGGGTGACCCAGCGGTACTCGTCGTTGTTGTTCATCCACTGGGCGATGGTGTGCACGATGCCCTTCGGACGCCCGGTGGTACCGGCCGAGAATCGGATCACGTGGAGATCATCGGGGTGGTGCTCCACGGTCGGGGCCTCGGGAGACGCGGCGGCGAGCACGGATTCGTACGCCAACGTCCCGTCCGGGGCGTCGCCGTCGAAGACGATGACATGCTCCAACTTCTCCAGACCCGGGAGGTATTCGACGATCACCGGGAAGAGTGCGGCGTTGACGAACATCGCTCGCGCGTCGACGAGTTCGGTGAGGTATGCGTTGACCTCTCCGCTCTCGTGGGCGTACAGGCCGGCTCGCACGAAGCCGCCGACCGCGCAGCCCGCGATCAGCTCGACGGTCTCGAACGCATTGTTCGACAGCAGCGCGACCCGATCTCCCTTCTCGAGTCCCAAGTCGTACAACGCGTTCGCGATTCTGCTGGCGCGCTGATAGAGCTCGCCGTGGGTCTGCTCGCGGCCGTCGCACCAGACGGCGGGGTGATCGGTGTACTGGCGCGCCGATTTCTGCAACATTTGGCTGAAGTTCATGAGCAGATAGTGGCACCGGCGACCGGTTGCCACCCTGCTTGTCCGGCAGTGCCGGACAAGCGAGGTCAGGGCCTGTCCCCATGGGGCATGGTGATGTGCATCGCATGAGGACTGTGTCGAGTCGGAACGACCCGGCAACGTTGTACGGAGGCTTGGTGCTTAAGACGGACTTTCATGACATGTCGGTGCCGGACACGGCCGAGCGCGCCGATCGGTGGCGAACTGCGATGGCCCAGAGCTACGTGGACGTCGACGTGCGCCCCGCCGACCAACCGGTCCTCACCCAGTCCAACTTTCTTGCGCGGCGGGAACTCGACGATGTGAGTCTGATCGACCTGTCGACCACCTCCTGCACCGTTCGTCGCCGTCACCGGCAGGGGGACTCCGGTGACGACTGCGTGGCACTCGTCCTCGTCGGTCGGGGTGAGGAGTCATTCACCTCCGGCGACCACACGATCCGTCTGTCCGGTGGCCAGGCGGCACTGTGGGAGCCCCGGTCGGGCAGCGCCTTCACGGTGCACGGGCCCATGCGCAAGCGCAACCTGTTGATCCCACGCGAGCTGTTGGCGACGATCGGTGTTCGCACCTTCGAGATGGAGGCGAGGGCGTTGCCGCGCACTCCGTCCCTGTGGCTGCTCGGCGGCCTGCTGACCCAGTTGTGGGACGAGCTGCCTGCGATGGCCCCGCAGGAAGTGTCCGCGGCGCGAAACGCCGTGCTCGAGTTGCTCACCTCGGTGCTGCGCACCAGTGCAGGAAGTGGGCCGACGCCGTCTCGGGAACTGCGTGCCCAGATCGACCAGTGGGTGCGGAGGAATCTCGAGGCCGACCTCGCTCCTGCCGTGGCGGCGAAGTTCCACGCCGTATCGGTGCGCACCCTCAGTCGCTTGTATCGAGCCGACGGCGACTCGTTCGCCCGCCATGTCCGGCGCCTGCGGCTCGACCGTGCGCGCAGCCAACTGCTCGCGTCCGACGATCCGATCTCGACGATCGCCCACCGATGGCGTTTCGCCGACGCCAGCCACTTCACCCGGCGCTTCACCGAGGAGTACGGGCAGTCGCCCAGCGAGGTGCGGGCCGTCGCCAGGGACGGCGTCGCTCTCGACGCCGGGGTGGCGGGGCGAGTCGGTCGCGGCGGTCTGCCGGCCCGGCGGTCATCGCCGGCAGAGAGTAATACGATCGATATTTGAAATATAGATTAAAAATGGAGGCGGTCATGGATCATTCAGATCGGGTGGCATCACTCACACGGTTGTTCGCGCTACGCGACGCCGAGGCCACTACCAGCGCAGACGATGCACGACGTCAGGCGACGCATCCCGAGCGGATCGTCGGTAGGAACGGACCCGCACCGATCCATCGCCACGAGAGCCTCGATCGGGACCTCGGCGAGATGTCGAGTGCGGGCGCGGCGAACGGGGCGGTCCGATGACAGCGAAGCGGTGCGACGAGTCCAGCGCCGTGATCGTCGGCGGATCGACCGGAGTCGGGGTGCAGACTGCCATCCAACTGGCCGAAGCCGGTGTGCCGCGGATGACATTGATCGCCCGGTCGCCCGACCGATTGGCGGCCGTCGCCGACCAGGTCCGCGACAGCGCCGGTCGGGTGACGGTGCACACCGTCTCCGCGGACGCGGCCGATCTGCCACAGATCACCGCGGCCATCGCCGAGGCGGAGTCCGAGATGCACGGTATCGACGTCTTGGTGAACTCGGTGGCGGGCAGCGGGGTACCGGACCTGCTCCACGAGCTGGATCCGGCGTCGTTCGCGCAGACTCTGCGCGGGCAACTGCTGGCACCGCTGATCACGAGTCGCCTGGTGTTGCCGGGGATGTATGCGCGGGAGTCCGGGTCGATCATCAACATCGCTTCGGATGCGGCGAAGGTGGCCACTCCGGGGGAGACGGTGCTCGGTGCGGGCATGGCGGGGATCGTCATGTTCACCCGGGCGCTGGCGTTGGAGGCCAAGCGGAGCGGTGTGCGGGTCAACGCGATCACGCCGTCGTTGATCCAAGGCACCCCGACCACCGAGCGGATCACGCGAGAGGGATTCAGCGCCAAGCTCTTCGCCGGTGCGGCCAGACAAGCGCACCTGGGCGTGGTGGAACCGGCGGACATCGCGGCGCTGGTGGTGTTCCTGGCCGGTCCGGCCGCCGCGAAACTCACCGGCCAAGCCATCAGCGTCAACGGGGGCATCTCCGCGGCGTGAGTCGCCGTCGCCTCCACGACACCTATCCGCTCGACAGTCCTTCCCGCCGACTCGATTCCCGCTCCGGGCTCGCCGACAACGAGTGCCCGCCGGGACGATCCTCGCACGGGTCCGGCGAACCCGGCACGCCGACGGGATGTCGAGTTGCGCCGTGAGGAGCGACGTGGATCGCAGTCGGTGCGATGTCTTCGTGCCCGATGGAGGCGCTGCGGATCACCCGGCGACGGCCGTGTTCGGGATATCCGAACGAGGCGTGACTTCGAATACCGCGGCGGTGATGGTGATCGTATGCGGTCGGTCGCATGGATGGGCCGTCGCAGAACCGAGTCTACGAGTTCATGAGCCGCTGAGGAGAAACTGATGAAGACTGATGCCGCGATCCTGTGGGGTGTCGGAGAGAAGTGGTCGGTGGAGGAGATCGAGCTGGCTCCGCCGCGTGAAGGGGAGGTCCTGGTCCGCTATGCGGCCAGCGGACTGTGCCACTCCGACGATCACTGCCGGACGGGAGACATCCCGGCCACCGCACCCACCGTCGGCGGACACGAGGGAGCGGGTGTCGTCGAAGAGGTGGGTCCCGGCGTGACGACTCTCAAGCCCGGCGACCACGTGGTCGCGGCCTTCATCCCGGCGTGCGGACGGTGTCGCTGGTGCGCCAACGGACAGTCGAATCTCTGCGATCTCGGCGCGTTCATCATGGCGGGTTCGATGCCCGACGGCACGTACCGTCGCCGCGCCCGTGGCAGGGACGTCGGCGCGCTGGCGCTGCTGGGTACCTTCTCCGAGTACGCGACGGTCCTCGAGGCGTCCCTGGTGAAGATCGACGACGACATCCCGCTCGACATGGCCGCGCTGGTCGGCTGCGGTGTGACGACGGGGTGGGGCTCCGCGGTGAATTCGGCGAAGGTCGGTCCCGGCGACACGGTCGTGGTGATCGGCTGCGGCGGCATCGGAACCGGGGCCATTCAAGGCGCCCGGCTCGCCGGAGCCGAGCACATCGTGGCGGTCGATCCGGCGGAGTCCAAGAACGACGCGATGAAGGTCATGGGCGCCACCCATTTCGTCACCGGCATCGAGGAGGCGCAGGCCCTCGTCGGTGACCTCACCCGAGGTGTCGGAGCCGATTCGGCGATCCTCACACCCGGCGTGCTGAGAGGCGAGATGATCGCCCCCGCGATGGATCTCGTCCGCAAGGGCGGTACCGGCGTGGCCACCGCGATCTCGCCTGCCGGCGACATCGATGTGAAGCTGTCGCTGTTCGTCCTGACCATGTTCCAGAAGAAGTTGGTGGGCTCGCTGTTCGGCGAGTGCAACCCGCGCGCCGACATCCCGCGTCTGCTGCGGCTCTACCAGGAGGGCCAGCTCAAGCTCGACGAGATGGTGACTCGCGAGTACGCGCTGAAAGACGTGAACACGGGCTACGACGACATGCTGGCCGCCAAGAACATCCGCGGAATGATCCGGTTCTGACATGCCCGGTGCGGCTCACCGTTCAGCCGGTGGGCCGCACCGCTGCCGGGACGGCGGAGCGGCGCAGGGTGACCGAGAGCGCGTCGGCCGCGCCACGGAGCAGTGACGAGTAGTCCTGCCGCCGCGCCCTCATGCGTTCGGCGGGCATGCACACCGACAGCGCGGCCGTCACCTCGCCGCCTGCGTTGCGGATCACCGTCCCGACGCAGGAGTGTCCGGCCACGGTCTCCTCGTCGTCGAGCGAGACCGCGGTCCGCCGCACCTCGGCCAACTGCCGGGAGAGGTCGGCCGCCGAGACAGGTGCCGACCCGGTCGTGGACGCGAGCGCGGCACGCACGTCGTCCCACGGCTGATGGGCCAGCAGTGCCTTGCCCAGTGCGGACGAGAATGCGGGCAGCACCGTTCCGGGCGACGGCCCGGCGCCGGCGACGCTGACCACGCGGCGCCCATCCCACACCCCGACGGTCACGGGAAGGCCGGTGCCCGTCGCCAGCTTCCGGAGGATCTGTGCGGCGCGCACCTCGAACTCGGAACTGTCCAGCAGACTCCGACTCATGGACAGCAACCGCCAGCCCAGCCGGTACCGTCCCGCCGACGTCCGCTGTAGGAACCCGACCTCCGTCAGACTCGACATGACGTCGTGGGTGTTGGACTTCGGTACTGAGAGGCGGCGCGCGACTTCGGAGACGCCCCACTCGGGAGCGTCCGGAGTGAACAGGGACAGGACCTGGGACGTGCGGTGAACGGTCTTGAGCACAATGATCTCCTCGTCGACATCGGCCGATATCGACAGGATCGGGCGTCGAGCAGCGCTGCGACTCGGCTCGGCGCCGACCTGGCCGGGACGGGCCAGGACCTGGCCGTCCCGTACAAGCCGACCGCACTCGTGCTCTCGATAATGGACTTGCACGAGGTTGATATGACCGGCGTCACAGTGAGAATCGGGCCGTTCTGGATCGAAGTCTCCCGCGCCGCGAACACAAGGAGAACACGATGCCGCACTACCGCATGTTCATCGACGGAGAACACGTCGACACAGACGAATCCTTCGACATGGTGAACCCGTCCACCGGCGAGGTCTGGGCGACCGTCGCGAAGGGCACCACCGAGCACGTCGACGCGGCTGTCGAGGCGGCGCAGCGTGCCTTCGAGTCCAGCGGATGGCGGGACACGCCGATGGCTGACCGAGCCGATCTCATCGATCGTGCAGCGGCCCGGCTCGCCGACCGTCTCGACGAGTTGTCGGCGCTGGCGGCACAGGAGAACGGCGTGCCGGTGCGGCTGGCCGCCGGACTGCTGATCGGGATGCCGATCATGCACGCACAGCACTTCGCGGAGATGGCGCGGAGCTTCGAATGGGAGGCCCCGGTCGGCGAAGCCGGACTGGTCCGCAAGGAGCCGTTCGGCGTGGTGGCGGGCATCGTCCCGTGGAACGTGCCTCTCGTGGTCGGGACATGGAAGGTCATTCCGGCGATCGCCACCGGCAACTCGGTGATCCTCAAGGTGGATGAGAAGACGCCGATCACCGAACTCGCACTCGCCGAGGCACTCACCGCCGAGGGGCTGCCTCCCGGTGTGTTGAACATCGTCACCGGCGACGCGGAGGAAGTGGGCAACCACATCTCGGCGCATCCGGGGATCCGAAAGGTCTCGTACACCGGGTCGACTCCGACCGGCCGCACCGTGATGCGCCACGCCGCGGAGAACGTCAAGGCGTTGACTCTCGAACTCGGCGGCAAGGGCGCGAACATCGTTCTCGAGGACGCCGATCTGGACAGGGCCGTCGACGGCTCGCTCTGGGCGTTCCTGGTCAACGCGGGACAGGCCTGTGAGTCCGGCACCCGATTGCTCCTTCCGGAGTCGATCCACGACGAGTTCGTCGACCGGATGATCGCGAGGATGAAGACTCTCACGATCGGCGACTCGTCCGATCCTGCGACCGACCTGGGGCCGGTGGTCAATGCGCGCCAACGTGATCGGATCAGCCACTACCTGGAGATCGCGGAGAAGGAGGGGGCGACCGTCGCCTATGGCGGCACGCTGAGCGGCCCCCAGTACGAGACAGGGTACTGGATCCATCCCACGGTGCTGACCGACGTCACCAACGACATGAAAGTGGCCGCCGAGGAGATCTTCGGCCCCGTGGTGTCGGTCCTAAAGTATTCGACGGTCGAGGAGGCGATCTCGATCGCCAACGACACCGAGTACGGGTTGTCCGCCGGAGTCTGGAGCACCGACAACGACCGGGCGCTCGACATCGCGCGTCGTCTCGACGCGGGCACGGTATGGATCAACGACTGGCATGTGCTGTCCGGGCAGCTTCCGTTCGGCGGATTCAAGCAGAGCGGTTTCGGTCGGGAGATGGGGCCGAACGCATTGGACGAGTACACGCAGGAGAAGGCGATATCGTTCGACGACGGCGCGCCGCGCGAAGAGAAGCTGTGGCAGGCGGTGCTCAGCACCCCGCCGTCGGCCGCCTCGTGAGGGCCGACCCCTCATCGATGATGCGGCGGCTCGCCGACTGTACGACCTGATTCGGATCCGCGACTCCCTCGCCTGGAGTCGCGGATCCGAACTCTTCTGGACCGTGTCCGGGGCGGTGCTTCAGATCCGAAAGGCTTCGACCGCACCCGTGGTGACCCGGAGCCGTCCCTGCCGCACGAGATGCAGCAGGTGCGCTCGAACCTCGAGGATCGCGGTCATCGCGTGGACGGGTGAGAGTTCGTGCAGTGCGCGATTCCTCCTGGTCCACCGCATGCCCTCGGCGATATCGGTGGCGGTGGTCGCGCCCGCCGCTATGGCCGACCGGATCTCGGTGAGGCGGGCCTCGTGATGGGCGATCAGCTCGCGGGCGCGCGCGTCGGTCATCGCGGTGAGGGCGCCGTGCGCGGGCAGCATCCGACGAGCGGGGGCCTCGGCCGAGACCCGCAGCGACTGCAAGTAGGAGGTCAGCGGCGACGTCTCCGGTGCGCGCTCGAAACCGATGGACGGAGTGATGCGGGGGAGGAGGTGGTCGCCGGTGAACATCACGCCGGCTCCGGGCAGTTCGTAGACGACGTGACCCCGGGTATGGCCCGGGGTGGCGTGGGCGACGATGCTCTGGGCTCCGCCGTCGAGCACCTGACCGTCATGGACCCAGTGATCGGGTGGACCGAACAGGTGATCGCGTTCGTACGCCTCGAGCGGGAGACTGTCGATCGAGTCGGCGAGTTCGCCGGCTCCCGACACCCGCAGCAGTCGCACCTGCTCGGGATGCGACCCGTCGCGCAGGTCGAAGTTCTCGATCGTGTGGCGTTCCTCGCGACCGAGGTGGACCGGTATCGAATAGCGCTGTTGCCAGTCGAGGGCACGAGTGTAGTGATCCCAGTGACTGTGCGTGATCAGCATCCTGCTGACGTCGGTAGGCGTCCGGTCGATCTGCGCCAATGCGGTACGGAGGATCTGCTCGCTCTCCTCGTCACGCCAGCCGGGATCGACCAGGACCAGCGAGTCGTCATCGACGAGCGCATACGAGTTGATCTCGGTCAGATCCGGCATGGGCAGAGGAAGCGGAATCCGGAACAGTCCGTCGGCCACCTGTTCGGCCGCTATCGGGTCGGTACGGGTCATCAGTGCTTCTCCCGTCAAGACGTTCGCTCGGTGAGCGACAGCCAATAAATATAATCTACTTTAAATTATTGTAGCGTATCCCTCGAGTCGCTCTTCGTGCCGTGTCGACCGTCGGCCGGCGGTGTGAACGAGCGCGGTCGGCTCGACGGTGAGTGATCTGCCCGAGGACGGACCCGAGACTCGCTGTCCGTGATCGATCGCCGACTCATGTCCTCGCGATCGGAGACGTGCTGTGAACTCGCAGTCGTCACTGCGCCTGTCGACGTCGGGTCGATGTGCCCATGAGGTCCCTCGCCATCTCCCTGGCGATGCGGATCGGTTCGACAGAGCGGGCCAATTTGGAGCCGGACAGTGCGCCGTCGTAGATCACCTGGATCCGCTGTGTGGTGCTGTCGGGGTCGGCGACACCGATGTCGGCCAGGAGGGCGGCAACCGTGTCGACGAACCATCGACGGTGCTCGGTGATGGGCGGCAGCTCGGTGTCGGGGAACTCGGTTGCCGCATTCGCGTACTGGCAGCCGCGGAAATTGCGGTCCGGGGCGCCGGCGATTGCCAGGTCGAAGAACGCCAGCACCTTGGCATGAGGCTCGGTGAGGGCGTCGGTCGCGCTCTGCCAGCGATTGCGATCAGTCTGATCTAGATACTGGAGGTAGGCCAGAATGAGCGCGTCTTTGGAGCCGAAAGTGCTGTAGAGACTCGCCTTCGCCACCCCGGCATCACGCAAGATCGTATCGATGCCAGATGCTCTAATCCCCTGTGCGGCAAACAATTTCGAAGCAGCAGCCAAGAGTCGATCGGCTGGTGCGGTTGCTTCGATGGCGGCCTCGGTGGCGCCCTCGGGGTGGGATGTGGTGCTCATGACTCCGAGGGTATACGCCTCCACAGCATCTAGACAGACCTGTCTGTCTGGGTATTGTCGCCATGTGAGTCGGCGGCTCGGAGTTCGCCTGAGCCGCCACAAGACTCACCGCCCTCGCCGCCACGTTCCGCGTGTGAGCGGGGTCCGTTCCAACAACTTCGACGAAAGGCGTCCACCATGGCCCTCTACCTCCACGAGATCACTCCTGCCGTACGCGAGCCGGGAGAGGTCGAAGCTCTGATCAAGAGTGTCGACACCGTAGTACGTGACGCAGGCGGCAGCCTGATCGAGACGCAAGTGACCGAGGGCGCCGCGAAGCTGTTCGTGATCACCGAATTCAGCGACTCTCAGGCCGCGAACACTGCCGATCTCGCGACGCTCGAGGCGACAGCCGTCGTCGGGCCCGATGAGGTGCGGCTCGTCGGCGCCGAGCTCGATCAGGTGAAAGCGGCGCGCCCCACGGCGGGCTACTTGGTGGAGTGGGACATCCCCGCCGAGATCGACATGGACACCTACTTCGCGCGGAAGAAGGCGAACGCGCCGAAGTACGCCGACGTCCCGGAGGTGAGCTTCCTGCGTACGTACGTCCGGGAGGACACGGACAAATGCCTGTGCTTCTACGACGCCCCCGACGAGGCAGCCGTACTCCGGGCCCGTGATGCGGTCTCCACGCCTGTGGATCGCCTCCACCGACTTCAGGGATGACCGCCGTGTCCGCATTCTCCACCCCGCTGTGCCGGGAGGGGCTCGTCGCTTTCGGTGATTCCGTGGCCGAGCGAGCCGCCGACCTGGACATGGGTGTGGCCGATACTCGCGCCGACATCGCATCGGCGGGGGCGGCGGGACTTCTTCACCACGGCATCGACGGCGGTGATCTGTCCACGATGGTCGAGATCATCGAGAGTACGTCGATCGCCAGCCTGTCGGTGGGGTTCTCGCTGTGGGCCCAGCGGATGACGGCGGAGTACGTCGCGCGCGCCACAGGGTCTGCGTGACACGCATCTGGACTCGCTGCTCTCCGGGACTCGCATCGGAGTGACCGCGATGGCCGCGGGCCTCAAACAGGTCGTCGGATTGGGACAGGTGGCCACCACATCTCGGCACGTCGACGGCGGAGTCCTCGTGGACGGTCCGATCCACTGGGCGTCCAACGTGTTCGCCGATTCGCTGATCGTCCTCCCGGTTCGGGACGAGCACGGGGGCTCGTCTGTCGTCGTCGTCCGGTCTGATGCTCCCGGCGTTCGGATCAATCCGGAGCCCGCACTCATGGCACTCGGTTCGACGGCGTCGACCTCGCTGGAACTGAATGGAGTCGCTGTCGCCGCGGCGGATGTGGTGACCGACGACCTGGCCGGCTTCGTCGGGGCGATTCGCCCCACCTTCCTCCTGCTGCAGTTCGCGTTCTGCAGCGGGGCGGCGTCGGCCACGATCGACGGTTGTCGAAGGAAGCTGACTGGGATCAACCACGTGTTCGCTGACGAGGCGTCGGCCCTCGAGTCAGACCGTGACTCGGTGCGGAATCGGTTGTACCGGTTCGCGCAGGCTCCCGACTCGGTGACGCCCGCCGACCTTCTCCGACTGCGGCTCGACGCCGGGCGGCTCGCGGTGACCGGCGCGCGACTGGAGGCGACACTGTGCGGCGGCGCCGGATACGCGAGCGGAACCGCGGTGAACAGGCGCTTTCGCGAGATCGCGTTCCTGCCAATTCAGTCACCGTCGGAAGGGCAATTGCGGTGGGAACTAGCGCAGTTCGAATAGTCAATGGCGGCAAGGAGTTCCGTGGCCACGTGGCGCTCTCAGGCGTCGATCTGACGATTGGCGATCGCGAGTTCGTCGCAGTCCTGGGCAAGAGTGGCAGCGGCAAGTCGACGCTGCTGCGAGTGCTCGCCGGGCTCGACACGCTCGACTCCGGGATCGTCGAATGGTCCGGCAGTGAGTCCGCCACGCGCTCACACACCGGCGTCGTCTTCCAGCAGCCGCTGTTGATGCCGTGGCTCACCGTGCTGGAGAACGTCGAGTTCGGGCAGCGCTTCGCATCCCAACGGGATCGAATCGATGGCAACCGCGCCCGTGATCTGTTGAGTCGGTTCGGCCTGGACGCTCTTGCTCAGCGTCGACCCGCTCAATTGTCGGGTGGGCAGGCGCAGCGAGTGGCGATCATTCGTGCGGCCGCGGTCGCGCCCCGCCTGCTACTGCTCGACGAACCGTTCAGCGCGCTCGATCCGGCCGTTCGTGGAGACCTGCGCGGCTGGTTGGCCGAGCTCGCGGACGAGCTGGGCATGACGGTGGTCCTCGTGACGCACGATGTCGAAGAAGCGCTCGAACTCGCCGATCGGATCGTCTTGCTCGGGGACAATGGCACGATCCGAGGGCAGTGGTGCCTGGAGTCCGCCGACCGCGTCGACCCGGTGCTGCGTTCGGCGATATTCGACAGCTACCGCGACCCCGTCGGCGAGCGGTCATGACCGGCGTGTCACGCAGGACTCTGCTGTCCGGGATCGGCGGACTCGCAGTCGCGGGCGGCATCGCGGGCGTCGCCGATCTCGGGCGCACGGCGCTGGCCGGTCCGGCGGACGGCTCACGACAGTTGCGGGTGGGGTATCTGCCGATAACCGATGCCGCGCCGCTGCTCATCGCCCATGCGGCCGGGCTGTACGCGGGAACCTCGGTGAGTGAGGCGAGGCCGACTCTGTTCCGGAGTTGGGCGTCGCTCGCAGAAGCCTTCGTGACTCGTCAGGTCGACGTCGTCCATCTCCTCATGCCGATGGCTGTTCAGATCCGCTACTCGCTCGGCAGTTCCGTCCGCGTCGTGGGGTGGAATCACACAAACGGCTCGGCGTTGACCGTATCGCCCGACATCGTCGACCTGGAGCAGTTGGCGGGCAGGCAGGTCGCGATCCCGTTCTGGTGGTCGATCCACAACATCATTCTGCAGCGGATGTTTCGGGATCGGGGACTACGTCCTGTCGTTCGGCAGTCGGCGTCCAAGTCCGCACGGACTGTCGAACTGATTGTGATGAGCCCGGCCGACATGGTTCCCGCACTCGCGAACGGATCGATCGCAGGCTACGTGGTGGCTGATCCGTTCAACGCGGTCGCCGAGAGCCTGGGAATCGGTCGCATCCACACCTTCCTCGGGGTGTGTGGCGCCGGCATGCGTGTTGTGCGCTGCTCGTGCATCAGCGGGCGATCGACGAACGACCCCAGGCGGTGCAGAGTCTGATGAATGCAGTCGTCGACGCGCAACGCCTGATCGGGCACGGCCGTGCGCGGGCAGCGGTTGATCTGTCGACCGGAAAGTACTTGCCGCAGGCGGAACCCGCGATCGCGAAGGCGCTGACCTATCGGCAGTCCGAATATCAGGTGCGACACCCCGACTGGCAACCGCAGCAGCTGGGGTTCGAGGCGTTCCCGTACGCCGGCTTCAGCGAACGTCTCGTCACCGAGATGCAGAACACCGTCGTCGACGGTGACCGGAGATTCCTCGACCGCCTCGATGCGGCGTCGGTCCATGCCGATCTCGTCGATGATCGCTTCGTCCGATCCGCCATCGACAGGTCGGGCGGTCCGGTCGCACTCGGACTGCCTGCATCCCTCACCAGAATCGAACAGGTGCAACCATGACCACGTCGAACGTTGTTTCGTCGGAGCCTGCGGAGTCGACGCGAAGCGCGATCGGTTCACGGCTGTGGTCGCCCGCGCTCACCGTCGCGGTGGCGATCGTTCTGTGGTGGATCGGGACTTCTGTGGTGCCGGCCGCCGACTCACTCACCCGTCAGTTCGCGCCCCAGAACGTGGGTCCGGCGCTGGTCGACATGTTCTCCCGTGGTGTGCTGCTGCCCGATATCGGACTGAGCCTGTGGCGATTGGTGGTCGGGTTGCTGATCGCCATCGTCGTAGGAATCCCCATCGGCCTTCTTGTCGGACTCAGCACCACGCTCGAGCGGGCAGTCAGCCCGCTCGTATCGTTCCTGCGAATGATCTCACCGCTGTCGTGGGCGCCCATCGCGGTCATGGTCTTCGGCATCGGTAATCAACCGGTGATCTTCCTGATCGCCATCGCCGCCGTCTGGCCGATCGTCATCAACACCGCGGCAGGAGTCGCCGCGATCGACCCGGGGTTCTTGGCGGTCGCACGCAGCTTCGACGCCAGCCGATCGGAGCTGGTGATTCATGTGGTGGTGCCGGCCATCAGAGGGCACGTGCAGACCGGAGTGCGGGTGGCATTGGGTATCGCATGGGTCGTGCTGGTTCCAGCGGAGATGCTTGGCGTGCGATCCGGGCTCGGCTACCAGATCCTCAACGCGCGTGACCAGCTGGCGTACGACCAGGTGATGGCGGTCATCGTCGTGATCGGCGTACTAGGATTCGTGCTCGACGCGGGAACTCGGTACTTGGCGCGCGAACGCAACTGAGTAAGGGCATACGGCCGGTCGACGCGCTGCGCCGAAGGTCGTCCCCCGCTCGTGGTCACACGCTCGGCATTGGCGGCGCGGCAACTCTGGTGCCTCAGCCTGGACACGGGACCTGCGTCGACTGCGAAAGTCTCGACCGGAACCTTGAGTGAGGGTCTGGACTCGGCGCGCAGACGACCGTGAACTGCGATGATGCCTGACGATCTGTAACAGGTGACAGGGCAAACAGCGAAGTCTCTGGACCGTCAGCGCATCGCGCTCAGCACCGATACGCTTCTTGAAGTCGGCAGGCCCGAGCGGCTCGGGAATGCATCCGAAGCGGTTCGGGCATCGATCATGGCACTTCCTCATTCCGGATTTTCCAACGAATGGGCAGATGTGGCGTGAGAGTCCAGAAACCAGACTGTGGTCCGTCAGCACAGACTCCGAGCGTCTGCGGCAACATGGTGGGTGATGCATATCACCGACATGGCCAAACTTAAGCGGAACAGACTCAACCCTGACTGAGTTGAACTGATCGAACGGCAAACATGAGCCGTATAGACTTAAGTCTGGAAGAAGGTTCCGGACTCCGATCTACGGAAAGGCAACCCAGTGGACAGCTTCACTCCCACGACCAAGACGCAGGCTGCGCTGCAGGCTGCTGTCCAGGACGCCGCGGCGTCGAACAACCCCGACGTGCGCCCCGCACACATTCTCGCCGCGCTGCTCGAACAGACCGATGGCATCGCGTCGCCGCTGCTCAAGGCGGTCGGCGTCGACCCTGCGCATATGCGTGCCGAGGCGAACGCTCTTGTCGGACGTGCTCCGACAGTGGCCAGCAACAGCGGGCAGCCGACGCTCTCTCGTGAGGCGATCGCCGTGGTCACCGCCGCGCAGAACCTTGCGACCGAGATGGGCGACGATTACGTCTCCACCGAACACCTGATGGTCGGCCTCGCCACCGGCGACTCCGACGTCGCGAAACTGCTCACCAACGCGGGAGCGTCGCCCGAGGCGCTGCGCGAGGCGTTCGTGTCGGTCCGCGGCACCGGACGTGTGACGAGCGAAGATCCCGAGTCGACGTATCAGGCACTCGAGAAGTACTCGACCGACCTCACCAAACGAGCCCGCGAAGGCGACCTCGACCCGGTGATCGGCCGCGACAGCGAGATCCGTCGCGTGGTGCAGGTCCTGTCCCGTCGTACCAAGAACAATCCGGTGCTCATCGGCGAGCCGGGCGTCGGCAAGACGGCCATCGTCGAAGGACTCGCCCAGCGCGTGGTCGCGGGCGATGTGCCGGAGTCGCTGCGCGGGAAGACCGTCATCTCGCTCGACCTCGGATCGATGGTCGCCGGTGCCAAGTACCGTGGCGAGTTCGAAGAGCGCTTGAAGGCCGTCCTCGACGAGATCAAGGGCTCGGACGGACAGATCATCACGTTCATCGACGAGCTGCACACCATCGTCGGCGCCGGTGCCACCGGCGAGTCGGCGATGGACGCGGGCAACATGATCAAGCCGATGCTCGCCCGCGGTGAGCTGAGGCTGGTCGGTGCGACGACTCTCGAGGAGTACCGCCAGTACATCGAGAAGGACGCCGCCCTCGAACGCCGCTTCCAGCAGGTCTACGTCGGGGAGCCGTCGGTGGAGGACACCATCGGCATCCTGCGCGGACTCAAGGACCGGTACGAGGTGCACCACGGCGTGCGCATCACCGACTCCGCGCTGGTGTCGGCCGCGACGCTCTCGGACCGCTACATCACCTCGCGTTTCCTGCCGGACAAGGCAATCGACCTGGTCGACGAGGCCGCGTCGCGACTGCGCATGGAGATCGACTCGCGTCCCGTCGAGATCGACGAGGTCGAGCGAATCGTCCGACGCCTCGAGGTGGAGGAGGTCGCCCTGGAGAAGGAGACCGACGCCGCGTCGAAGGACCGTCTGGAGAAGCTGCGCGTCGAATTGGCCGACCACCGCGAGAAGCTCAACGAGCTGCTCGCGCGCTGGCAGGGCGAGAAGACCGCGATCGACGCGATCCGCGACGTCAAGGAAGAGCTGGAGCGGCTCCGCGGCGAAGCCGATCGTGCCGAGCGCGACGGAGATCTGGGGCAGGCCGCCGAGCTGCGCTACGGCCGCATCCCGGGTCTGGAGAAGGAACTGGAAGCCGCCATCGAGAAGACCGGCGGCGACCCCGACCAGGACGTGATGCTGCAGGAGGAGGTCGGACCCGACGACGTCGCCGAGGTCGTGTCGGCGTGGACCGGTGTGCCCGCGGGCAAGATGCTCGAGGGTGAGACCGCGAAGCTGCTGCGCATGGAGGACGAGCTCGGCAAGCGCGTCATCGGTCAGAGGGCTCCCGTGGCCGCGGTGTCGGACGCCGTGCGTCGTGCTCGGGCCGGCGTCGCCGATCCGAACCGGCCGCTCGGTTCGTTCCTGTTCCTCGGACCGACCGGTGTCGGCAAGACGGAGCTGGCGAAGGCACTCGGCGAGTTCCTGTTCGACGACGAGCGCGCGATCATTCGGATCGACATGAGCGAGTACGGCGAGAAGCACAGCGTCGCTCGCCTGGTCGGTGCCCCTCCCGGGTACGTCGGCTACGAGGCGGGTGGTCAGCTGACCGAAGCCGTGCGCCGTCGGCCGTACTCGGTGGTCCTGTTCGACGAGGTCGAGAAGGCGCACCCGGACGTGTTCGACGTGCTGTTGCAGGTCCTCGACGAAGGCCGTCTGACCGACGGTCAGGGGCGCACGGTGGACTTCCGCAACACCATCCTCATCCTGACGTCCAATCTGGGCGCCGGGGGTGACAAGGACCAGGTGATGGCGGCCGTCCGCGCGGCGTTCAAGCCGGAGTTCATCAACCGTCTCGACGACGTCGTGATCTTCGACGCGCTGAGCCCGGAGGAACTGGTGTCGATCGTCGACATTCAGCTCGCGCAGCTCGGCAAGCGGCTGGCCCAGCGTCGCCTGGATCTGCAGGTGACACCGAAGGCCAAGGAGTGGTTGGCCGAGCGCGGATTCGATCCGCTGTACGGTGCGCGCCCGCTGCGCCGTCTGGTGCAGCAGGCCATCGGCGACCGGCTCGCCAAGGCGCTGCTGGCCGGTGACGTCCGCGACGGCGACGTCGTGGCGGTGGACGTGGCAGGCGACGGAGAGTCGTTGAGCGTCGGCTGATCCGGCCCAGATCAGAGGTCCCGCTTCCCCGATCGGGGAAGCGGGACCTTTCCGTCTGTCGCGGAATTGGACCGAATACGCGGCGCCGACCTCGTATAGCCGTCGGCGACGCGCAGAGGTTCGGGTTGCGCGGGGCCGCGAGTTCAGCACAAACTTCTACCCTCGACGGTAGAACTGATGTATTGCCACTTTGAACATCAAGGACCTGAGTCAGGGAGAGATCAACGGCCGGGTCGATGATTTCGTGACCCGCCTCGTCGGGGGGCGTCGATCCGGTCGAGTTCCGGAGCTCCTGTGCGCGAAGAGACTACGCGGACCTGCTCGCTGCAGGCGGCTATCCCGATGCCTTCCGGCGGGGGGTCTCGCCTCCGCTCGGCATGGTTCGACGGTTATGTCGACCGAATCGTTCAACGGGACGCGCGTGACGTTCGCCGGGTGGTCGATCCTCGGCGGCTTGCCACCGTGCTGAAGCTACTCGCATCGAATCAATCGGGCGAAGTGGTTCGAGCCAAGCTGGCGCGAGACGCGGATATTCCGGATACCACGATGACGGCGTATCTCGACCTGGTCGAGACGCTCTATCTCGTCGAGACGATCCCTCCGTTGGCGAACAGTCTTCGCACTCGACAAGCGGGCAAGGCCAAGGCGGTCGTCGCAGACTCTGCGTCGGCTATGCATCTGGCCGGGGTGACCTCCGGGTGCGCGACCGATCTCGTCACCGGCGGTGAACTGCTCGGGCCGCTTCTCGAAGGGCTGGTGGTGTCTGAACTCGGCAAACAGCGAACGTGGAGTGAGACGGGGTTCTCCCTCTTCCACTATCGGGAGACATCCGGCATCGAGGTCGATGTCATCATCGAACTCGACGACGACAGGGTGATCGGTGTGGAGGTGAAGGCGAGTCAGACGTATCGGCCCGAGCACTTCCGTGGACTCCAACGTCTCAGCGAGCGGCTGGGAGACCGGTTCGCCGGCGGCGTGGTCCTCGGCACCGCCGATCACGGGGTGCAATTCGGTGCGAACCTCGTCGGACTGCCGATCGCGTCGCTGTGGGAGCTGTGAGCGAGAACAAGGTGTCCTGACCTGCAACGGAGCCGTCGAGTGAAAGAAACTTTACATCGACTCGAAGACATGTAAAGAAATCGAAGGTTTCTTTACATGTCGCAGGTCAGGTGGCTCGACTGCGCTCGACCGGCGAGGGACTGCGGTTCTCCTGAGCGGAGTCGAAGGCCTCGACCGGCAGCGGGCCCAGGGCTCGCTCAATCGGCCGATCCACCGACCCTTGTGTCGCACGGCACACCGGTCGCGTCGTCGGCTCGCCCACCACGTCCCCGACCGGCATTGCAATATAGAAGGTAACCGCGAGACGTCTATCGATGGAGACACACATGGCTGACCAAGCGACCGCACGCGCCCAGATCGGAGTCACTGGACTGGCCGTCATGGGCTCGAACATCGCCCGTAACTTCGCGCGTCACGGTTACACCGTCGCGCTGCACAACCGCAGCATCGCCAAAACAGACGCCGTGATCGCCGAGCACGGCGGCGACGGCGACTTCATCCGCACCGAGAGCATGGAGGAGTTCGTCGCCTCCCTGGAGCGCCCGCGTCGCGTGTTGATCATGGTGCAGGCCGGTGCGGCGACCGACTCGGTGATCGAGAACCTGGCGGATCTGATGGAGCCGGGCGACATCATCATCGACGGCGGCAACTCCCTCTACACCGACACCATCCGCCGCGAGAAGGCGATGAGTGAGCGCGGTCTGAACTTCGTCGGCGCGGGTATCTCGGGCGGCGAGGAGGGCGCGCTCAACGGCCCGTCGATCATGCCGGGCGGACCGGCGGAATCGTACGAGTCGCTCGGCCCGATGCTCGAGTCGATCGCAGCGCAGGTCGACGGCGAGCCGTGCTGCACCCACATCGGTGCGGACGGCTCCGGCCACTTCGTCAAGATGGTGCACAACGGCATCGAGTACGCCGACATGCAGCTCATCGGTGAGGCGTACGACCTCATGCGCAAGGCCCTGGACCTGCCGGTCTCCGAGATCGCCGACGTCTACCGCCAGTGGAACACCGGCGACCTGGACTCGTACCTGATCGAGATCACCGCCGAGGTCCTCGGACAGGTCGACGCCGCGACCGGTAAGCCGCTGGTCGACGTGATCGTCGACCAGGCGGGTCAGAAGGGCACCGGCCGCTGGACCGTCAAGAGCGCACTGGACCTGGGCATCCCGGTCACCGGGATCGGCGAAGCCGTCTTCGCACGTGCTCTCTCCAGCGCCGCCGACCAGCGCAAGCAGGCGCAGGGACTGGCCTCCGGCGAGCTCGCCGGTGCACCGACCGACAAGCAGGCGTTCGTCGAGGACATCAAGAACGCCCTGTACGCGTCGAAGGTCGTCGCCTACGCGCAGGGTTTCGACCAGATCAAGGCCGGCAGCATCGAATACGGATGGGACGTCAAGCCGGGTGATCTCGCCACCATCTGGCGTGGCGGCTGCATCATCCGCGCCAAGTTCCTCAACCGCATCCGCGAGGCCTACGCCGAGAACCCGGAACTGCCGAGCCTCCTGCTGGCCCCGTACTTCCGGGAAGCCGTCGAGAACGCGGTCGACAGCTGGCGTCGCGTGGTCTCGACCGCGACCCTGATGGGCATCCCGGTTCCGGCGTTCGCGTCGTCGCTCTCGTACTACGACGGTCTGCGCGCCGAGCGTCTCCCGGCCGCTCTGATCCAGGGACAGCGCGACTTCTTCGGCGCCCACACCTACCGTCGCATCGATAAGGACGGCTCGTTCCACACCCTGTGGAGCGGTGACCGCACCGAGATCGAGGCGTAGCGGACCTGCCCCCCCATTGATCGAGCGGAGTCGAGATCTCGACTCCGCTCGATCTGCATGCGGTGACGCTCCCGGTCGACGCGTGGTGATGCTTCCGGTCAACATGCGGTGACGCTCCCTCCGCGTGCGGTGCATTCCGTCGCGGCGCTCAGATCTCGTCAAGATTCGCTGGGACGGCGTATGGATCGCGCTAAAGCCTCTGGCGGTGCGCCGGATCTGGGTCGACCGTGGATCTCGTGAGTTGTGGACACGAGAAGGAGCGGTCATGGCCGATGCGGTGATGGTTCTCGTCGGAGGCGGCGCGATCACGGCGCTCGTCCTGGTGGTGCATGCGCTGGACCGTCGGAGCTCCCGATGAGCGGCGGCACGGTGAACGTGATCCTCGCGGTGGTGGCGCTCGCGGTGCTCGGCTACCTCTTCGTCGCCCTCTTGTTCCCCGAGAGGTTCTGACGCGTGGACGACACCTGGTCGGGCGTTCTGACCGTCGCGGCCGTGGTCACGGTGCTGGCCGTCGCCCACGCACCGCTCGGCGACTACCTGGCGAAGACGTACCGCAGCACCCGCGATCTGCGCGTGGAACGGCTGATCTACCGCCTCGCGCGCGTCGACCCCCGCGCGGGTCAGACCTGGCGCGCCTACGCGATGAGCGTCCTCGGATTCTCCGCAGCGTCGCTGGTGGTCCTGTACCTGCTGCAGCGGTTGCAGAGCGTCGCGCCGTGGTCCGACGGCAAGCCCGCCGTCCCGCCGACGATGGCGTTCAACACGGCCGTCTCGTTCGTCACCAACACCGACTGGCAGTCGTACTCGCCGGAGGCGACGGTCAGCAACCTCACCCAGATGCTGGGCCTGGCCGTGCAGAACTTCCTGTCCGCCGCCGTCGGCATGGCGGTGGCCGTCGCGCTCATCCGCGGAATCGCCGCACGACGGGGCGGCGACCTCGGCAATTTCTGGGTCGACCTGGTCCGCGGCACCCTGCGGATCCTGTTGCCGCTCGCCTTCGTGATCGCCGCGATCCTGGTGACCGCGGGCGCCGTCCAGTCGTGGCGCACGGGAGTCGATGTGACGATGCTCGACGGGAGCCGTGCACACGTACCAGTGGGGCCGTTCGCCTCGCAGGAGGCGATCAAGGTCCTCGGCACCAACGGCGGCGGCACCTACGCCGCGAACTCGGCGCACCCGTTCTCGGTGCCGACGCCGCTGGCGAACCTCGTCGAGATCATCGCCGTGCTGTTGATTCCCGTATCGCTGACCAGGACCTACGGCACCATGGTCGGCGACCGCAGGCAGGGCTACACGCTCCTCGGCGTCATGGCGACCGTCTGGCTCGCGGTGACCGTGGCCGTCTGGGCGTTCGAGGCACACGCGTCCGGGGTGGCGGGCGCCACCATGGAGGGCAAGGAGACCCGGTTCGGCGTACCCGGATCGAGTCTGTTCGCGGTCGCCACCACCGGCACGTCGACGGGAGCGGTGAACTCCGCGCACGACAGCTTCTCCGCGGCGGGCGGCGGCGGACTGATCTGGAACATGCTGCTCGGTGAGGTCGCACCGGGCGGTGTCGGTTCCGGCCTGTACGGACTGCTGGTCCTCGCGATGGTCACCGTGTTCGTCGGCGGGCTCCTGGTGGGCCGGTCCCCGGAGTTCCTCGGCAAACGGATCGGCCGCCACGAGATCACCCTCGCCGCACTGTACGTGCTGGTGATGCCCGCTCTCGTCCTGACCGGAGTCTCGATCTCGGCCCTGCTCGGCTCGACGCGTGACTCACTCGGCAACGACGGCGCACCCGGCAGCCCGAACGCGATCCACGGATTCAGCGAGATCCTGTACGCGTACGCGTCCGCGGCCAACAACAACGGCAGCGCGTTCGGCGGACTCACGGTGACCGACGACTGGTTCCAGATGTCCCTCGGACTCGCGATGCTCCTGGGTCGACTGTTGCCGATCGTCCTCGTGCTGGCCCTCGCCGGGCGACTCGCCACGCAGACCCCGCGCGACTCGTCTGCCGAGACACGCGGCTCCGCACTGCCGACCCACGGCGTCGTCTACGGCGCACTGCTCCTCGGGACGACACTGCTCGTCGCCGGACTGACCTTCTTCCCGGCGATGGCGCTGGGACCGATCGCGGAGGCGCTCGCATGACCGTTCACCAGGCCCCCGACATGGTGCGCAGCGGTGCATTCGATCCACGGCAGCTGATCTCGACGCTTCCCCGGGCCGCGGGCAAACTCGACCCGCGCGAGCAGGCTCGTCACCCGGTGATGTTCGTGGTCTTCGTCGGCGCCGTGGTCACGACCCTCCTGTCGATCTGGCATCCGTCCGTTTTCGCCTGGACCGTCGTCGCCTGGCTGTGGTTCACCGTCCTCTTCGCGGGCCTGGCCGAGGCCGTCGCCGAAGGCCGCGGCCGCGCGCAGGCCGACAGCCTGCGCGCGGTGAAGAGCGACACGCAGGCGCGCCGTCTCGACGACGACGGCGAGACCACCCGCGTCTCCGGCGCGGATCTGCACGTCGGCGACATCATCGTCGTCGAGGCGGGGGAGGTGATCGCGGGCGACGGCGACGTGATCGAGGGCATCGCGACTGTCGACGAGTCGGCGATCACCGGCGAGTCCGCACCCGTCGTCCGTGAGTCCGGCGGGGACCGGAGTGCGGTGACCGGCGGCACGGTGGTCCTGTCGGACCGCATCGTCGTCCGTATCACCACCGAACCCGGACACACCTTCGTCGACCGGATGATCGCCCTCGTCGAGGGTGCCGCGCGGCAGAAGACGCCCAACGAGATCGCCCTCGACATCCTCCTCTCCTCGCTCACGATCGTCTTCCTCCTCGCGGTGGTCGCCGTCGGGCCGCTGCAGCAGTTCGCCGGGCAGGCCGCGGATCCGGTCAAGCTGATCGCGTTGCTGGTGTGCCTGATACCGACGACGATCGGCGCCCTGGTCTCCTCCATCGGCATCGCGGGCATGGATCGACTGGTGCAGCGCAACGTGCTCGCCATGTCGGGTCGGGCCGTCGAAGCCGCGGGCGACGTCGACACCCTCCTCATGGACAAGACCGGCACCATCACCTTCGGCAACCGGCGAGCCACCGCACTGATCGCCGCCCGCGGCGTACCGGACGCCGAGCTCGCCGAGGTCTCCTACCGGTGCAGCCTCGCCGACGAGACACCGGAGGGACGCAGCATCGTCGACCTGGTGCACAGCGCGTACACCGTCGACGACGGGCCGGTCGGGACGGTGGTGCCGTTCACGGCGCAGACGCGTATGAGCGGCGTCGACGCCGACGACGTGTCGTGGCGCAAGGGCGCAGCCGACTCGGTCCGGGCCTGGATCGGCGAGCTCCCGGTCGACGTCGACGATGCCGTCGACGCGATCGGGCGACGTGGGGGCACCCCGCTCGTCGTCGCCGAACGGACCTCTGGCCCGATCCCGTCCGCGCGGGTGCTCGGCGTCGTCGAACTGTCAGATGTGGTCAAACCGGGTATGGCCGAACGTTTCGTTCAACTGCGGGCCATGGGCATCCGCACCGTGATGGTGACCGGCGACAACCCGCTCACCGCCGCGGCGATCGCCGCGCGGGCAGGCGTCGACGACTTCGTCGCGGAGGCCACTCCGGAGGACAAACTCGCGCTGATCCGGCGCGAGCAGGCATCCGGTCGGCTCGTCGCGATGACCGGCGACGGAACCAACGACGCCCCGGCGCTCGCCCAGGCCGACGTCGGGCTCGCGATGAACACGGGGACGTCGGCCGCGAAGGAGGCAGGCAACATGGTCGACCTCGACTCGGATCCCACCAAGCTCATCGAAGTGGTCGGCATCGGCAAACAGCTGCTTATCACGCGCGGCGCGCTCACGACGTTCTCCCTGGCGAACGACCTCGCGAAGTACTTCGCCATCCTGCCCGCGTTGTTCTCCACCGTCTTCCCTCAGCTCGGCGCGCTCAACATCATGCATCTGCACTCCGCGCAGTCGGCGATCGTCTCGGCCGTCGTGTTCAACGCGCTGACCATCGTCGCACTGATCCCGCTGTCGCTGCGCGGCGTGCCCTACCGCGCGATGAGCGTGTCGCGGCTGCTGCGACGCAACCTGCTCGTCTTCGGCGTCGGTGGAGTGGTGACCCCGTTCGTCGGGATCTGGCTCATCGACCTCGTCGTCCGTCTCCTGCCCGGAATGGGGTGACCGCTGTGAAGACCACAGTCATCGGCTTCGTCCGTCAATTCGTCGTCGGTCTCGCCGCCGTCGTCGCGCTCACCGTCGTGGTCGGCGGCGCGTATCCGGTCGCCGTGTGGGCGTTCTCCCGCATCGACGCCACGAGCGCGGAGGGATCGCCGGTCACCGACCGCACCGGCTGCACAGTCGGATCCCGACTCGTCGGCGTCGACCAGCGGGCTCCGGCCGGGCATCCGGACCCGTACCTGCACGCCAGGGTCGCCGGCGGTGTCGGCGATCCGATGGCGCCCGGTGACCCGTCCCGGTCCGGAGCGAGCAATCTCGGCCGCAGCAGCGACGACCTGCGTCGGATCGTGCAGGAGCGACGTGCCGTCGTCGCCGCGCGCGAGAACGTCCCGCCGTCGCGAGTCCCCGCCGACGCGGTCACCGGATCGGGATCCGGAATCGACCCGGACATCTCACCGACCTACGCGGGTCTGCAGGTCCCGCGGATCGCACGGGTCACCGGACTCTCTCAGGCGAGGGTTCGCGCGATCATCGCCGAGAACACGACGGGCCGACAGCTCGGCTTCCTGGGCGAACCGACCGTGAACGTGATCGGCGTCAACGTCGCGCTGGGGCTCGTCGGTCCCGGCTGCCGATAGAATTCCGCTATGACGGCAGACGGCCGGACGCGGCGGGGACAGCTGGAGGTGTTCCTCGGTTGTGCGCCCGGAGTCGGCAAGACGTACGAGATGCTGGCGCAGGCGCACATGCTGCGCGACGACGGCGTCGACGTCGTGGTCGGCGTCGTCGAGACGCACGGTCGGGCGGCGACGGCGGCGATGATCGACGGACTCGAGACGGTCCCGCGGCGGCGCGTCGACCACCGGGGAGCCGTGCTCGACGACATGGACCTCGACGCCGTCCTCGCGCGCCGACCCCGCGTGGTCCTCGTCGACGAACTGGCCCACACGAACGCTCCCGGATCGGCGAACGCCAAGCGGTGGCAGGACGTCGACGTGCTGCGCGACGCGGGGATCGACGTGCTCTCGACCGTCAACATCCAGCACCTGGAGAGCCTCAACGACGTCGTCGCGCAGATCACCGGAGCGACCCAGCGAGAGACGGTGCCCGACGCGGCGGTCCGCGGCGCCGACCAGATAGAACTCGTCGACATCGAGCCCGCGGCGTTGCGACAACGGTTGTCGGCGGGACGAGTGTACGAGCCGTCTCGGATCGACGAGGCGCTCGCGAACTTCTTTCGACAGGGCAATCTCACCGCGCTGCGCGAACTCGCGCTCCTGTGGCTGGCCGACCGCGTCGACGACAAGCTCGCCGACTACCGGTCGGCGAATGCGATCACCGACACCTGGGAGGCGCGTGAGCGGGTCGTCGTCGCGGTGACCGGCGGACCGGAGACGGCGACGCTGATCCGGCGCGCGAGCCGGATCGCGTCGCGGTCGAGCGCCGAACTGAGTGTGCTGCACGTGGTGCGCGGGGACGGGCTGGCCGATGTCGGATCGGCCGATCTCACCGCGGTGCGGTCGCTCGCCGACGACCTCGGCGCCGGCGTGTACACGGTGGTCGGCGACGACGTCCCCACCGCGCTTCTCGACTTCGCCCGCGGAATGAACGCCACCCAGCTGGTGGTCGGCACGTCCCGGCGCTCGCGGTGGCAGCGGATGGTCGACGAGGGCGTCGGCGCGCGAGTGGTCCGCGACAGCGGGCGCATCGACGTGCACATGGTGACGCACGAGCAGGCACGTCGGCCCAACCCGCTCGACCTCCGGCAGACGCGATTCCACCGTCCGCTCAGCTGGGTGTTCGCGATCGTCGTCCCGGCGATCGTCTCCGGTCTCATCGCGGGCTTGGACCGCTGGCTGGGTTTCGCGAGTGAATCGTCGATGTACTTCGTCGGCGTCCTTGCCGTCGCGATGCTCGGCGGCGTCGCCCCGGCCGCGGTGTCGGCGGTGGCGTCCGGACTGGCGCTCAACTACTTCTTCGCCGACCCGCGCTTCACCCTCACCATCGCCGAACCCGACAACGCGGTGACGCTCGCGGTGATGCTCCTGATCGCGATCGCCGTCGCGGCGCTCGTCGACTCGGCGACAGTCCGCCGCGTGCAGGCGCAGCGCGCGGTGCGAGAAGCCGAACTGCTCGCCCTGTTCTCCGGCGCGGTGCTCGACGGGGCGGGCGCCGCCGACCTCTTGGAACGGGTGCGGACCACCTACCAGCAGACCGGGGTGAGGGTCATCGACGCGGCGGGCGACACCGCGACCGCGGCGGGAGTGTGGGACGGGGAGCCGGACACCGTCTGCCCGGCCTACGACGGCGCCTATCGATTGGAGACGGTGGGGCCGCCGATCGCGGCCGGCGACCGACGCGTGCTGACCGCCGTCGCCAATCAGGTCGCCTCGGCGGCCGAACGCGACCGGCTCGCCGCCGAGGCCGCGGTCGCCGACGAGGTGGCCCGGACCGACGAACTGCGCCGTGCGTTGCTCGCGGCGGTGAGCCATGACCTGCGCACTCCGCTCGCGGCGGCCAAAGCCGCCGCATCGAGTCTGCGCAGTGATGACGTCACGTTCAGCGCGGAGGACACCGCCGAACTGCTCGCCACGGTGGAGGAGTCGGTCGACCAACTGTCGTCGCTGGTGGGGAACCTCCTGGATTCGTCGCGCCTGGCCGCGGGCGTCGTCCGACCGCAGCTGCGACCCACCTTCCTCGCCGAAGTGATCCACCGCGCCACAGCGGCCGTCGCCCTCCGCGATCCCGCGGCGGCCGACATCGTCGTGACGATCGACGAACCGTGGGCCGTCACCGACGGAGGGCTCCTCGAGCGGGCCATGGCCAACCTCGTCGACAATGCGCTGCGGCACGGTTCCCGCGATGTGCAGGTCCGCACGGAACTCGTCGACGACGACGGACCGCGCTGCCGGATCAGCGTCGTCGACCACGGCGAAGGCATCGGCGACGACGAACTGCCGCGCCTGTTCGTGCCGTTCCACCAGTACGGAGATCAGAACCGTGTCACCTCAGGCGTCGGGCTCGGGCTGTCGGTCGCGAACGGTTTCGTCTCGGCCGTCGGCGGCACGCTCGTCGCGGCGCCGACCCCCGGGGGCGGGACCACCATGGTGATCGACCTGCCGGTCGGTGAGGGAGGTGTGTGATGGCATCCGATCGAGGCCGTGTCCTGGTCGTCGACGACGAACCGCAGCTGTTGCGAGCACTCCGGATCAATCTGCGGGCGCGCGGATTCGAGGTGATCACCGCCGCCGACGGTGCGAGCGCCCTCGCCGCTGCGGCGAGGCACTCTCCGGACGTGGTGGTCCTCGACCTCGGACTGCCCGATATGGACGGCGTCACCGTGCTGCACGGTCTGCGCGGGTGGAGCACCGTCCCGGTGATCGTCTTGTCGGCGCGCACGGACGCCGCCGACAAGGTGACCGCCCTCGACGCGGGTGCCGACGACTACGTGACCAAACCGTTCGGCATGGAGGAGCTGCTCGCGCGGCTGCGCGCCGCGATCCGCCGCGGGGCGGTCGTCGCCGGACCGACCCCGAGTCCGGTCGTCCGCGCCGGATCGATCGAGGTGGATCTCGCGGCGACCCGGGTGCTGCGCGACGGCGGCCCGGTCCGATTGACGCCCACCGAGTGGGGGATCCTGGAACTGCTGGTCCGCGCCGACGGGAACCTGGTGAGCCAACGCGAGATCCTCGGAGCCGTGTGGGGTCCGGCCTACGTGACGCAGACCAACTATCTGCGGGTGTACCTCGCGAGTCTGCGACGCAAGCTCGAAGACGATCCGTCCCGGCCCGCGCACTTGATCACCGAGGCCGGTATGGGTTATCGATTCATGCGTTGACGTGCGTCGACCGCCGTCGACGGTAGGCTGGCGCCATGACCACCGTCGGGGAGATCGCCGAAGCCAAGTACGTCATGCTGACGACCTATCGCAAGACCGGCGAGGCCGTGGCCTCTCCGCTGTGGGCGGTGCGTGACGGGGCCGACCTCGTCATGTGGACGGTCGCCGACTCGTGGAAGGTCAAGCGGCTACGTCGCGACAACCGGGTCCTCGTCCAGAAGTGCGACGCGCGTGGATCGAAGACCCTCGGGGATCAGGCCGCCGGCATCGGCATCGTGAACGACGACGGGGCCCGCGCAGCCGACCTGATAGTCAAGAAGTACGGAGTGCTCGGGCGGTTGACGGTTCTCGGGTCTCGTCTGCGTCGCGGTGCGGCGGGGACCGTGGAGATCAGAGTCCGGGACGTCGTGTAATCGACCGCCGCGGTGACGAGTTCATAGGCGAGACGACATCCACGGAGTCGCGATGGACGACTGCGGAGGGGCCGAACCGGGCGGGTTCGGTTTCCGCGAGCGGTCGTCGAGACCGATGGATCGTCAACGGGCCGCGCAGCTTTCGGCTCTCGCGCGAGAGGCCGCCGCACGTGCGGTCGTATCGTCCGAACGGATGAGCTTGGCTCGGTCCGGTAACGGGTTGCTCTCATTTGAAACCATCGCCGATCACGGCTGGTTTCCTCGTCGACATGAGCCGAGAAGGGGACTCCCCGCCGTCGTCACAGGTCCGCAGACCGCACGCGATCTGGACCGGCGTGGTCGTCGGCGCGATCCTCGTCGTGATCGGCTTGACGGTGTTCGCGGAGATCAGGGCGGTGCCCGCATGGCACCGGGGCTCTGACCCGCTGCCCGGATCGGATCTGCGGTGGATCACTCCTGTCGTCGCGTGCGCCGCGGTGGTCCCGGCTCTCGTCCACTTCGTGGCGAGGCCCCGGCGGAGCCGTCGCTGGGATCGGGCCGACATCGGAGTCTCGGTACTCGGCGTCGCCGCGATCGTCGTGCTCCTGGCGGTGTCCGCGGGTGCGCGCGACGACGCGGCGGGCCTCCAGGCGGCACCGGGCGTGATCGACCGTCCGAGCATCGTCGTCTACGTGGCGATTCTGGGAATCGCGATCGGTGTCGGCGATCTCCTGTCCCGCGTGGTACGCGTCCCGCAGCGCGGACGTCGCCGTGCCGCACGCAGATTCGCGACCGCCGCGGTGTGCTCGTCGGCGATCCTGGCGACCGTCGCGGTGTTCGTGGCCTGGCCTGCGGGCCCGTCGCCGCGGCTCGACGGCCCTGACGGTAGACAAGCGAGCGGCGATGCACCGGTCCGCATCGACTGGGACGAACCGGCCCCGGACGCGCAGGCCTGGGAGGCATCGATCCCGGCACCCGTCGCGGGCGGATTCGCCCTGCCGGGCGCGACGTCGGTCACCGCGTACGCCGACGGCCGACAGAACTGGCGACTCGACTTCGACGCGCGGGTCGTCGGTGCGTGGGGCGCTCCCTCCGCCACCCGCGACGAATCGTGGCTGCTGGTCCAGGTCGAGTATCCGGCTCCGGTGGGGCTGCTCACCTACGGCGTCGACGGCCGGGACGGGACGATCCGGTGGCGCACCGACGCGCTCGACGGTGCCGAGGCCGTCCGGGTGTCCGCGGACGGCGCCGTCGCCCTGACCGACGACGAGTCCGCCCTCGTGCGAGTCCGCAGATCCGACGGCACGGTGGATCGGATCGCCGACCTCGACGTCGACGACGACTGCCGCCGTCCGGACCGCTTCGACGTGATCGGCGACGAGTTCGCGGTGCCGCTCGTCTGCGCGGGCCGCCCGGACAGGTTCGCCGTGTACAGCAGGACGGGGGAGCGGAGGATCTACGGCGGAGCCGACCTCGGAGCGTCGGTGGACGAGAGCGTGCGCGTCGTCGCCGGGGATCGGGGCGTCGCCGCGATCATGGTGTCCGGCAACGGCGTCCTCACCACGCGATTCGCCTCCTCGGAGGGTGCGCGGCAGATCGCGGACGTTCCAGACGGATGGACCGTGACCGGGCTGATCGCGCGCGGCCGCGACGAGTGGACCGTCACCGCGGTCGACACCGACGGGCACGGCGCGGTCCTCTACGCCACCCCGGCGCAGGCCAAGACCGTCGTCGTCCGCACAGGTGCTCGCTCGGATCCGACACGCGACGACTGGACGCGCGTCGGGGACTCGCTGGCCGTCGTCGCCCCGTACGACGAACCGCAGGACGTCGGCGGCGTGCGGCAGGCGACGCCGCTCACCTATGTGGGCGCACCGATCCCGGGGAGCGGCACCGACCGCACCGCACCCGCGGTCACGGTGACGAGCGACCCGTGCCGCCCCGCGTCCAGGCCCGCCGATCGCCTGTTCGCCGTCGACGGGGCCGGGACGCTGATCCGATGCTCCGGCGAGACGGCGCTGTCACGGGAATGGATCTGGATTCCCTAGACACGCGTCCCCATGGTCTCCGCGACGCTCGGCGGCCGACGCGCCGATGCTCAGTCGCCGGACCGCGTCAGGGCCTGTTCGACGAAGGTCCCGACCGCACCGGCGAGGAGAGGGCCGTGGCCCGGCATGACGATCACCGCGTCCAGGTCGGCGAGGGAGGCGACGGCGGCCTCGTTGGCGGCGACGTCGTGCGTGAAGACGTGACCGAGGCATTGCGGGCCGGCGTGCTTGGCGATCGGATGCCCGCTGATCAGGGCGTCTCCGGAGATCAGGACTTCGCCGTCGCCGACGGTGAACGCGCTGTGACCGCGGGTGTGGCCGTGCGTCGGCACCGCGACGGGGGAGCCGGGCAGCTCCGACAGACCGTCGAAGGCCTGCGTGTCGGGCAGACCCGTCTTGTCGAGTGCGCCGAGTCGGAGCACGGTGCCGAGCCAGCGGATCACGGCGGGGCGGTACGCGATGGGGCCGATCGTCGACGCGTCCGCCTGTTGCAGGTAGTCACGCCGTGCGTGTCCCACCTCCTCGGGTTCGGCGAACACGTCGAACGTGTGCTCGCGACGCAGTCGGGCCAGGCCGCCGAGATGGTCGACGTGCGCGTGGGTGAGCAGTGCCGCGCGGACCTCCTCGGGTGCGCTGCCGATCCGGCGCAGGGACTCGACGACGGCGCCCGCGTGCCCCGGATAGCCGCCGTCGACCAGCGTGACGCCGGACCGGTCCTGCAGAATCACCCAGTTGACCGTCGACGTCGACACGAAGTGCGTCTTCGCGTCGCCGTGAGAGATGGTCGTGACAGTCAGCTCAGCCATGCCGGTCAGCCTTTCTTGACGACGAGGACGAAGGGTCCGAGTTCGGTCACGGTGAACATCGGATCGTCGAACCCACTGGGCGAGAAGGTGACGGTGTAGCGGCGGACGTTCGGATCGTTGGGGAACACGTCCTCGGCCAGCCGCAGCGTATAGCCGTCGGCGCTGTAGCGGAACAGGAAGACGTTCGGGCTGCGCCACGGCGTCGCCGCCATCGCAGCCACGAGATCCTCGGTCGTCTCCGATTTCGACCACGTCTCGATCGCCTGCGCCCGCTTATCGAACTCGGCGAGCGGATTCGCGTAGTGCGAGGTGAGTCCCTGGAAACCCCAGTACGGGTACAGCGAGAGGAAACCGTAGTCGGCGGTCAACACGACGCTCTGGTCGGCGGGCGCACCGGTCTGCTCACCGATCAGGCGGTGCAGTTCCGGGTAATACGACTCGGCGCCCGCCGGATGCTGGTCGGCGCGCTGACCGTAGCCGTCGGTGTCGGTGTACGCGGTGGTGATCTCCGACGACAGATGGCTCGGAATGGTCTGCGCGAGTCCGATCGCGGCGACACCGGCCAGCACGCCGATCACCGTGCGGACGTCGCCGAACCGGGCCACCACCGCGCGCGAGCATTCGACGACGCCGAACACGCCCGCGGCGGCCAGCACGACCGCGGTCACGCCTTCGAGGCGGAACGAGAGCAGCGTGGTGCCGACGGCGGTCAGTGCCAGGGACAGGCAGGTGATGCCGAGGACGCCGACGAGCGTCCACGCGAAGGCCGCCGCGATGGTCCGTCGCCGCGCGCGCACCACCACCCAGATCAGTCCGATCAGTGTGAGGAGTCCGACGAGGTTCAGTTGGAACATCGGCAGGCCGACGATCGCACCGTTCTCCGGCAGATAGTGTTCGGCGCTGCCCGACGGCGCCGCGATCGACGACGACCGGGCCGCCAGGTACGGCGTCCACGCGAGCAGGGCGACGAGAACGGCGACGACGCCCATCACCACGAGGCGGACGATCACGGCGAGATAGGTGGCGCGTCGCAGGGGGGCTCGGTCGACGGCGGCGTTGCGGTTCTGCATCCACGCCTGGACCAGATACCCCAGTGCCATGAGGACGGCCGTACCCGCGAACAGTCCCGTGTACAGCGTGTACGTGGCCGCGGACACGCCGATGAACAGGCCTCCGGCGGCCACGGCGAGCCAGTTGGTGCCGCTGAGAGTGGTGGGTCCTTCGGCCAGGCGTCGTCGTCCGCGCAACGCGGAGGCCACGACGACGAGCATCGGCACACCGGGGAGGATCAGGACGGCAGCGTAGGGCTCCGGCGACGTGTAGACCAGGGTGACCGCGGTGGTAGCCAGACCGATCGCGGTACCGATCCCGACTCCGACCATCCGATTCCACAGGGCGGTGCCCAGTGCCGCGGCGACGGCGATCGAGACGATGGCCCACAGCTTGTACGCCTCCCACCCGGGCATGCCGAGGAGGCTCGCGAACCGTCCGCCGAACCAGAACCAGCCCGCCGGATAGTAGGGGGCCAGTCCGTCGTAGGTCATGTCCGCCAGGTGCGGGCTGTCGGTCAGACGCGTCAGGTACTCGGTGCGGAACTGCTGGTCGGCCGACAGCCCGAACAGGTACAGCTTGGTGGCGCCCAGCGGCATGCCGAGCGTCACCGTCACCAGTCCGGCCGACGCCAGGGACGACAACCACGACGTCCATGTGCGCGATCGCCCGGATCGGTAGGCGACGACGGCGATCGCACCGATCACCACGATCACGACCTGGCCGAGCGTCGTCAGCGCTCGAGTCACATTCGACGTGTTGTAGGCGGGCCAGGAGATCGCGCCGATCACCTTCAACGCTGCGAGAGCGACGATCGCCGACAGGACGACGGCGCCGCCCAGTTCGACGACGTCGCGCAGCCGCGCGTTGTGCAGGATCCGGCGCGGGGCTGCCGGTGAGGTCTCGGCGGTGGACTGCACGTCGATCAGATGGGCAGCTTGCGGAAGACCGGACGCGGCACATGACGCAGCGCCATCATGATGTACCGGAACGGGCCCGGAACCCAGACGATCTCCTTGCCCTTGGCGACCGCGGCGACGGCCAGGCGTGCGACGTCCTCCTTGTTGACGGTCAGTGGGGCCTCGGCGACGTGCGCCGAAAGGCGGGTGCGGACCTGGCCGGGGCGGATCACCAGGACGCCGATGCCCTCGGGCCGCAGGGCATCGCCCAGGCCCAGATAGAAGCCGTCGAGGCCGGCCTTGGTGGAGCCGTACACGAAGTTGGAGCGGCGGACGCGCTCGCCGGCCACCGAACTCATCGCGATGATCTGACCGTGGCCCTGCTCGCGCATCTTCTCGCCGAGCAGGACGCCGACCGAGACGGCCGCGGTGTAGTTGATGTTGGCCTCGAGGACGGCGAGCTTCTGGTCCTGCCAGGCCTGCTCGTCGTCGCCCTGGATGCCGAAGGCGACGATGGCGACGTCGATGTCGCCACCCGAGAACGCCTTCTCGATCACGTCGCGGTGGGTGTCGGTGGCGAGGGCGTCGAAGTCGATCTGCTCGACCGACGAGGCGCCCGCGTCGTTCATCTTGGCGACGGCGGCCTCGGCGGTGGGATCACCGGGGACGGTGGCCAGGACGACGCGCATCGGGCCCTTGGTGAGGTATTCGGCCGCGATGGCCAGGCCGATCTCCGATGAACCGCCCAGGATCAGGATGGACTGTGGAACGCCGACGGCGTTGAACATGTGAGACTGCTTTCGTTGAAGTCGGTGGTCGGTCTGCGTCAGACCAGTTCGAGACGACGGCCCATATCGGACATGAACACCTGGTTCGGATCCACGCGGCGACGCGTCGCGATCCAGTCGTCGACCTTCGGGTACATGGCGTGGAAGGTCTCGGCGGTGGTCCGCGAGTCCTTCGCCGTGTAGAGACGGCCGCCGATCTCCATGACGCGACGGTCCAGTTCGGAGACGAACTCGTGCAGGCCGCGCTTAATCGGGAAGTCGACGCAGATGTTCCACCCGGGCATCGGGAAGCTCAGCGGGGCCTGGTTGCCCTCGCCGAACAGCTTGAACACGTTGAGGAAACTGACGTGCCCGGACGCCTGGATGTCGTAGATGATGCCCTTGAACTCCTCGACGGCCTCGGGAGGCACGATGAACTGGTACTGCAGGAAGCCCTTCGAACCGTAGGCGCGGTTCCAGTTCCCGAACAGGTCGAGCGGGTGGTAGAACTGCGTCAGATTCTGGATCTTGCCCTGGTAGTCGCCGCCCATCCGGTAGTACGCCTCGCCCACCATCGAGAAGTTCAACTTGTTGGCGAGCCCGTTGGGGAAGACGTCGGGGAAGTTGACCAGAGTCGGTGCGTCGAACTTGAGCGGGTCCTGAGCGAGCTTGTCCGGCAGCTGGTCGAGGGTGGCCAGCGAGCCGCGGGAGAACGTGCCGCGGCCCAGGCGGGGCGGCTTGCTGATCGCGTCGAACCAGCCCGACGAGTAGGTGTAGTTCTCCTCGGAGCCGTCCTGGTGCAGGGCGATCGTCTCGTCGAGGCTCTTCGTGACGGTGCCGTCGGCGATGAAGTACGCGGTCTCGGTGCGCGTCATCTTGATCTTGGCGCGCAAGATGATCCCGGTGAGTCCGATGCCGCCGACCGTCGCCCAGAAGATGGAGGCGTCCGGATCGTCGGCGCCGCCCTCGGGGGTCAGGGTGAGGATCTCGCCCGACGCGACGAGCAGGGTGATCTCGACGACGTGATTGCCGAAGCTGCCCGCGCTGTGGTGGTTCTTGCCGTGGATGTCGCAGCCGATGGCGCCGCCGACGGTCACCTGGCGGGTGCCCGGCAGCACCGGGACCCACAGGCCGTACGGCAGGGCGACACGCATCAGGGTGTCGAGGTCGACACCGGCGTCGACGTCGACGATCGCGGTCTCGACGTCGATGTCGTAGATGCGCGTGAGCTGCGTCATGTCGATCGTCAGACCGCCCGAGTTCTGCGCGTTCTCGCCGTACGAACGACCGAGCCCGCGCGCGATCACACCGCGCTGCAGGTACGACGGCTTGTCCGCGTTCTGGTCGGCGACGCGTGCGACGGCGTCGGCGATCACCTCGGGATACGGTGTGCTCAGCACATGCCCCTGGGTCGGCATGGTCCGGCCCCAACCCATCAGGGTCCGGGTCTCGATCGGGAGAAGTTCTGCGTTACTCATCGCGTCAAAGGTTACCCGCTGGTCGCATGCGAGCACCGGCGATGTGATCGGCGTCGTCTACATTCATAGGAGAGTCTTGGGAAGGAATTCCATGATCGTGGTCGGCTATGCGGGCGGTTCTCACGGGCGGTCCTGTCTCGAACAGGGCATCGCCGAAGCCGCCGTCCGCGACACCGATCTCCTGGTGATCAACGCCGTGTCCGACAACGCCCGCAGCGGATCCTCCCGCGGCCACCGCGTGGTGGACGCCGAGGAGATCGCGCAAGTCCAGGACCGATTGCAGCGGTCCGGCGTGCGATTCGAGATCAAACAGCAGATCGGCGCCGATCCGTCCGAGGAACTCCTGCGCGCCATGGACCACCCCGACGCGGAGCTGCTGATCATCGGCATGCGGCGTCGTACCCAGGTCGGCAAACTCCTGCTCGGCAGCACCTCTCAGTTCCTGCTCATCGAATGCTCGAAGCCGGTGCTGGTCGTGAAGCCGGAGCGCGCGCCGAAGGTGGAGGAGTAGGGCCCGAACGCTCTGCTCGAGCCCTCCGCCCTTCCACTGGTCGTGCTCGCTCCGCCGGTCGCGCGGAGTCGGGACTCCTACCGCATGATCCGTTTCACGAACGGCGTCGAGTCCTTCATGGACGCCAGCACCGTTCCGGAGTGGTCCTGGTTCGGGTAGACGTGGAAGTCGACGGGCTGACCGGCGGCCAGCATCTGCGCGTACAGGGTGAGAGCCGACGGTGCGGGGACATCCATGTCGAGCAGGCCCTGGCCCAGGAAGATCGGGCGGTCGTAGCCGGAGTAGGGCGTCGCCATGTAGTCGACGAGCGCGGCCTGCACTCCGGGTATCGACGTGAGGGGTCGGGAGAACCAGCTGTTGATCTTCGCGCCGTCGAGTTCGGCGTGCAGCTCGGGGTAGCAGAGTGTCTCGGCGAGCTTCACGACGCGACGCCCCTCGGCGGTGAGGACTCGGTCCGGATGCAGATCGGGGCGAGCGTCGGAGAACCCCGCGACGATGTACGCGGCGTACGTCGTCAGACCCGCGGGCAGCACGACCGGCGGGAACTGCGGGCCCGCCTGCCACACGATGTGTTCGATGTTGGCGGGGGTGCCCGTCGCGACCACGCCGCGGTAGTCGAGGCCGGCCTTCTTGCCGAGGGCAGTCGCACGATGCGCGGCGTTCAGCGCGGCACCCGCGCCCTGCGACTGTCCGACGATCGCCCACGTCCGGCTCAGCGGGAGTCCCATCTGGCGTGCCGCGATCACCGAGTCGACCGTCGACGTCGCCGAGACCTTACCGCTCAGATAACTCATGAGGCCCGGTGTGCCGAGGCCGACGTAGTCGGTGGCGACGATCGCATAGCCCTGGTTCAGCCAGTGGTCGAGGTACTCGGTGTCGCGGTCGCTGCGAGGCTGTGCCGACGGCGCGCAGTCGTCGCCGAGTCCGACGGTGCCGTGCGCCCACGCGATCATCTTGTAGCCGCCGGCCGGTGCCGACCGTTTCGGCAGGAAGACCGCGGCCGTACTCACGGCGGGCTTTCCGTGGACGTCGGTGGTCGCGTAGAGGATGCGGTACGCGCTGCCGGCCGCGGGCAACGACACCGCCGGATTCAGCGGCACCTTCGCGATCAGCGTGCCCGGCTTGCCGATCGGGCCGTCGTAGTTCCGCGCGTCGAGCCCGGACCAGACCGGTGCGGCCGTGGTGTCGTCGGCGTGGGCGAGGGGAGGCGCGATCGACATCCCGACCGCGGCCACACAGGCGAGGGCGGCAACGGCGAGACGGCGGGGCAGTCGGGTGGCAGGACTCATAGCAGTGGACTCTAGCCGTTCGATCCAGAAATTCGGGCGCGAGACGCAGGTCAAGGGGAAGATCGCCCTCGACGGCTCGTATCCGGCCCGGATTTTTCCCCGTCCGGCACTGCTTCAGGTACCGAGAGAAAGCGTTGCGGACCGATAGGCTGTCCACGTGCCAGACCCCACACCCGACGACGCCCCCAGCACCCCGTTCCCGGTCCACCCCGCGCACGAGGACTTCGCGACTCGGCATGCGCCGATGCCGATCGAGCTGCCGCTCGACGATGAAGAGGCCTCGACCAGCGTAGATCTCAAGACCCAGATGGTTCGGTTCATCGCGACCGGTGTGCTGTCGGCGGTCTTCGACTTCGGGCTCACCCTGTTCCTGCAGGACGTCGTCGGAGCTCCGTACTGGCTGGCCAAGGCGTGCGGCTTCATCCTGGGCACCACGATCGCCTATCTGATCAACCGCCGCTGGACGTTCCGAGCCGAGCCGAGCACCGCACGTTTCATCGCCGTCGTGCTGCTCTACGCGGTCACCTTCTTCGTCAACATCGGGCTCTACAGCCTTCTGATGCACGAGTGGAGCGACGGCTTCATCTGGACACTGCTCGCCTTCGTGATCGCTCAGGGCGTGGCGACCGTCATCAACTTCGTGGTCCAACGAGTGGTCATCTTCCGGATCAAATGATTCTCGACCAGGTGTTACGCGACGACCGAGGAGTACCTCGGTCGCTGATCGCGTACTACCTGCTGGCGATCGCCGCATCGGTGGCGGCGGTGATCGCCGACGTCGCGGTCACGGTGCCCGGTGCTTCCGCGCTGTTCGTTCCGGCCGCAGTGCTGGCCGTCGCCGTCGGACATCTCGCGATGAGCCGCGGCCTCGCGCTACTGCGCGCGGTCTGTGCGGCGCTCGTCGTGCTGCTCTCCGCCGTCCCGATACGGCGGCGGCCACCCGATCGGCGACCGCCAGGTCTGGCCGATCCCTGCCGTCGTGTGGAGGCGGTCCTGCTCGCGGGTCCGCGGGCGCCCGGAGTGCGGGCGTAGTTCACGCCCGCGACTCCGTTCCGCTGGTCGAGCCCCTTCCTGCCGGTCGAGCCCCTTCCTGCCGTCGAGCGGAGTCGAGACCCCCACTCCACCTCGAAGGACCCACCATGCTGTCCGTCACGGACGCCACGCGTCGCATCGACGCCCAGACCCTGTTCACCGATCTCACCTTCACCGTCGCGCGCGGTGAGTGCGCCGCGATCGTCGGCCCCAACGGGGTCGGCAAGAGTTCACTGCTCCGCGTCATCGTCGACGACGATCTCCTCGACGAGGGCGCCGTCCTCGTCGACGGTCTTCCGCCCGACGATCGATCTCCGGACTTCCGCCGACTCGTCTCCGCCGAACTCGGCGACCAGGCCGTCTTCTACGACGCCACCGTCGGCGAGCACCTCGCGCTGATCGCGGCCTCGCACGGCGTCGACCCGGACATCGACGCCATGCTCGACGATGCGGGTATCGGAGCCCTGCGCGATCGCTTTCCCCACACCCTGTCGACCGGGCAGCGGCAACGGTTCGCGCTGGTCGCGGCATTCGGTCGGCCCGCCGGGCTGATCGTGCTCGACGAGCCCGAACGTGGCCTCGACACCGAGGGGCAGGAGTGGGTCGCCGCGTCGATCCGCCGGTCGACCGGCGACGGCGCCGCCGTCGTGATGGCTACACACAGTCCGTCGCTGGTCGATGCGTGCGCTGACCTCGTCGTGGACCTGAGCCGATGAGGCGGCGCCAGAACTGGATGCGCCGCAACAACGTCTCCGTGGTCGACCTGGTGTTGATCATCGGTGTGGGCGGCGGGCTCGCGTCATGGCTGCTGTCCCCGACACATGTGGCGGTCGTCGTCGAACCGTCGTCGTGGTTCGCGGTGCACCAGAGCGTGGTGATCGCGCTGTTCGCCTGTGCCGTCACGGTGATCGCGGGGCGGTTCGCGGCCACATGGGGGCCGGTGCGCGTCGACCGGGAGACCGTGCGTTGGACGATGTCCGGACCGGCGTCGCGGACGCGACCGCTCGCCGGCAGGCTCGGCGTCGCCGCCGGATGCGTCCTCGCTGCGACGATGCTCCTGCACGGTGCTCTCGCGCTGCTGGTGTCCGACACCGCGGTGACGGTCCTGGTGGCCGGGGTCGGTTCCGCGGCGGTCGCGATCGCGGTCGCCTATGCCGCACAGCTCGTCCGGGATCGTGGCCGGGGAAACGGTCGGGCCGGAATCTCACCTGGCCGACTGCATCGCATGAGTTTCGCGCCACGGGACGGGTTCGCCGGTGCGGTCGGGCTCGCGGTCAGCATGATGGACGCGAGTTGGATCGCCGATGCGCGCATCACGCGCTGGCAACGCAGATCGTCGGCTTGTCGACGGCGTGTCCGAACCACCGCGGCCACGGCGTTCATCGGCATGGACGCGCGACGGCTGACTCGCCACCCGGAGATGATCATGCGGTGGGCGTGCTGGACCGCGGTCGCCGTCGTCTGCCCGCTGCTGCTGCACTTCCACCGGGTGCCGATGCTGATTCCGGCCCTGGCCGTATGGCTGGCCGGGACGGCGGCGAGCGGTGGCTTGGCGGCAGCGACCGATCCGACGCTGCGTCGCGCCTTCGGCGTCGATGATCGGCAGATCACGTTGTGGCACTGTGTGATTCCGGCCGGTGCGACGGTGGCGTCGGCGTTGATCGCCGTCGTCGCGGCCGGACCGGGACCGCTTGGCGGTGCCGTGATGCTCCTCGGCTGCACGGTAGCGGTCCTGCGCCGTGCGACGCGGCCGCCGCTGCCGTTCGACGCACCCGTCGCCATCGACTCGGTGATGACCGGAGCCGCCTTTCAGCCGGCCCTGTTCGCTGCACAGCTGCGGGGCCTGGTCGCGGCGGTCGTCACCGGGCTGCTCGCGGGCGGGGTGCTGTGACTGCTCACGGGCAGCTGCAATCGCAGCAGTCGCAATCGCAGCAGTCGTCGCAGTTCTCGCATCCGTCGCATTCGGAGCACACCGACGACTTGTATCTGTCCGAGCAGTGATTCCAGTGATCGGTGAACATCGCCGGACCGCACAGTGAGACGCCGGCGAACGGCAGGATCCGTTCATACCAGGAACGGTTCGGTGGGAACGGCGGCGGATACGGTGCATTCCTCGGCCAGTCGACGGGCCGTTGGTCCGGCCAGGTGCGCAGACCCGCACCGATCGCGGTGATCGTCCGCCGGTCGCCCTCCCGTCGACGGCGTCGCACGGCCCGCGCGACACCGTCGACCAGCAGCGCCTTCAACAGGCGATCGTCGTGGAGGGCGAGGTCGCGGTATCGGGTGGCGATCCGGTCGGCCAGCAGATCCGCGCGGTCGAGCGCCCGCCCATCGCTGGTCTGTGTCGCGGTGAGCGGATTGAAGGAGCCGTCGGCGTCGTCGGCCGCGCGGTCGTCGACGGCGTCGAGCAAGTGCGCGAGACGGCCGAAATCGGTGCCGATGTCGGTGAGCGGGTCGCGGTTTCGCGGGGAGCCCGCGAGATCGGCGCTGGAGGCGAACACGGTCGCGCATGCGGAGGCGGTCGGTTCGGTCAGTGCGTCCAGATCGCGTGCGGACACTTCGATCGCGGCCTGCGCGTCGAGCGTCGACAGGATCGCATCGACGTCGAGCAGCCCGGCGCTTCGAGTGGATCGGCGGGTCAACGCGCGGGCGGCGGCCGCCGACATCCGGGATCGGACCGGCGCGGGAGCCGCCAGCGCGTACCGCTGTTCGGTGACGGTGTCGCGGGCCTTGGCCGCGGCCAACGCCAGCGACGTCGCGGCGGCGAGCCGCACCCCGGGGTCGGATCCCACGACGACGTCGGCTCGCCGCATGCCGCGCAGCGGACACGGCCCGGCCTCTCGGGTCCGCGCTGTCGGTCCGCGTTGCGCCGCGGTCAGGACGGACACCATCACCGCGTCGGTGTTGGTCGTCAGTCGTGCGGCCTGTCCGTGCCCGTCGCGCAACGACAGGCACAGACCGCACAGGTGGGCGCGCCACTGATCGTGCAGATCGTCGTCGAGCACGTGCCGACACGGCTGAAGCAGTCCGAACATGCGTCGAATCTACTGGCGGACGGCGCGTTTCCGGTGGGCCGTTCGTTCAGGCGACGGACGGGTCAGGAGAACTGAACCAGCGCGGTGCACTTTCCGAACACGCGCTTGCCGTTGACCGTGGCGCCGAAGGTGATCAGGCCGCGCTTGGTCTCCGGGTACAGGGTCTTGATCTTCGCGGTGTACTCGACCACGGCTGCCTCGGTCGGCGGCACGTAGACGGCGCTGGAGAAGCGGGCCGACAGTTCGCGGAACGCGGCCGGATCACCGACGAAGTCCGACAGGTAACCGGCGGCGGTGCCCAGGGTCAGCATGCCTTGGGCGACGACGGTGTCGAGCTTGGCGGCGGCGGCCAGTTCGTCGCTGTGATGGATCGGGTTCGGATCGCCTGCGACGCCGACGTAGTTGACCAGGTCGCCGCGGGTGAACCGCTGCGTGCGGGACGGGATCTCCTGGCCCTCGCTCAACGAGTCGAACGGGATCGCACCGAATGCGCGTGGCTCGTCGTCGGGGATCTCGGCGGCCTCGGCGGGGACCAGCGGCAGGACGTGAGACGCGGTCGGGGAGAACATCACGTCGTCGACCATGCGCTCGAACTCGTCGGTGAGGCCGTCGCCGGTCTCACCGGGGCCGGCCAGCGTCGTCCAGGACTCCTGCATCACGCCCTTGTCGAGGTCGCGGATCACGGTCTTGCCGGTGAACAGATCGGCGCCGGCCGCCGACTTGTAGGAGTCCAGCGAGACATCGGACTTGAGCCGGTCGCCCGCGGTCACCGGCTTGTGAAAGATGAACCGCTGCTCCACTTGCAGCACACCGGACTTCAGCGGGTTGCCGGGAATCATCTCGAACAGCTGGGCCTGCGCCTTGGTGCCGTCGAGCACGACGATCGTGAGCGGCGCCAGCAGGCGATCGTGACCGGCCTCCGCCGACTTCGCCTCGTCCCAGTGAACGGGATTGTCGTCGTGCAACGCGTGAGCGAACTCTCGGATCTTCTCACGGCCGACTTCGTAGTAGTCCTGGGTCGTGTACACCTTGCCGATCATTGTTTCGATGGCCTGGGTGCGCTCGGTTCCACTACTCGTCATGGGACGCTAGTCTACCGGCCGGTAAAAGACCGAAATACCACGTGGATGCGTTCTGGCTCACTATTGGCGTCGGTGTTGTCGCGATATGCCGGCTGAGTGGACCGCTACTCCTTGACCTTCGCGATCACGTTCTCGCCGTACCAGGTGAGGTGCTCGATCTTCTTCTCCAACGGCTCGGTGTCGGTCCCGATGATGTACGGCAGCCGGAAACCGACGATGACGTCGGTGATCCCCTTGTCTTCCAGCCGTTTACAGCCGTCGACCGTGTACGCGTCCATGGAGATCACGTGGATCTCGAACGGATCGTTCTCCTTGCCCTCGGCTTTGCGGATCGCGCCGATCTTGTCGAGCAGGGCGTCGAGCTCTTCGCCGGGCCCGCCGCCGTGCATCCAGCCGTCGCCGCGGATCACCGCGCGACGGAGCGCGCGATCGGCATGGCCGCCGACGAGGAGAGGCACCGGCTCGGTCGGTGTCGGCGACATCTTGATGCGCGGGACGTCGTAGAACTCGCCGTGGAACTCGAAGTACCCGCCGGAGGTGAGGCCGCGGATGATGTCCATGCACTCGTCCATCCGCTTGCCGCGGCGGGCGAAGTCGACGCCCATCATGTCGTAGTCCTCGGGCCACGGGCTGGTCCCGACGCCGAGCGAGAGCCGGTTGTTCGTCAGCGCCGCGACCGACGACGCCTGCTTGGCGACGAGCACAGGCGGACGGATCGGCAGTTTCAGCACGAACGGCAGGAACCGCAGGGTCGTCGTCACCGCACCGAGGGCCGCGGCCTGGATGAAGGTCTCGATGAAGTCCTTGTCCTCGAGGAACTCGCGGTTTCCGTCCGGGGTGTACGGATACGTCGCGTCGGACTCTTCCGGATAGGCGACGGAGTCCGGAATCGTCATGCCGTCGAACCCGGCGGCTTCGGCGGCCTGAGCGAGCGGAGCGTAGTAGCTGATATCGGTCATCGCCTCGGCGTACGTGAATCGCATGACTGCCAGGGTAGAACACGTTCTAGTTTCGTGGTGGGGATTCGGCTCCGGCATTTGACGCCAGAGCAACCGCCCGAAACCGTCAACATGCTAACCTGACCAGGGAAAAGAGGTGTATTTGCCTGTGGCGGAATCAGATTCGGCCGATCGTCGGCCCGCGTACGCGGTCGTCGCGGACGGTCTGCGCGATCGGATCCTGGCCGGTGATCTGAAGCCGGGCACTCGGTTGCCGGTCGACGCCGACCTGCGTGCCGAGTTCGGGGTCGGTCAGAGCACGGTCCGTGAAGCCATCCGCACGCTCGCCAGTGAGAATCTGGTGCGCACCGTGCGCGGCGCGACCGGGGGGACGTTCGTGGCCGAACCGAGCTTCGGGCACATCACTGCGCATGTGGAGGCCGGGGTCACGCTGCTGGCGTCCGCGGAGGCGGTCACCGTCGATCAGCTCATGGAGGTCCGGCAGCTGACCGAGGTTCCCGCGGCCGGGGCCGCCGCGTTCCGACGTACCGACGAGCAGCTCGCCGAGCTCCGGGCGACGATGTACGAGCCGACGACCGAGGTGAGCGAGGAGATGCATCTCGCCCACCAGGAGTTCCACCGGATCGTTCTGCACGCCGCGGGCAACCCTCTGCTCGACCTGGTCACGGTGCCCGTGTTCAAGGTGCTGAGCAGCAGATTCAGCAGGGACATGGCTCCTCGCGGGGTGTGGCCGGGAGTGGATGCCGACCACATCGGCATCTACGACGCGATCGCCGCGCGCGACTCGATCACCGCGATGAACCTCATGCGCCGACACCTCGATCAGCTCGGAGACATCTACAAGCAGATGGACCTGTTGCGTCGACCGAGCTGACCGAGGCCGTCACGCGACGCCGGGCGGACGTCGTAAGTGCCAGTCGGTGCGCGACTGGATCGCACCGGCGACGTCGAACAGCAACGCTTCGCGGCCGGGCGCGGCGGTCAGCTGGGCCCCGATCGGCATACCCGACTCCGGATGGAAGCCGACCGGCACCGACAGCGTCGGGCCGGCGTGCAGCGACCACGGATACGACAGCTGCCCCATGCGTCGCGAGATCGGCAGTACCGACGGATCGTCCGAGACGACGGGGACGTCGACGGGCATCGTCGGGGTCAGGACCACGTCGACCGCGGCGAAGTAGTCGTCCATCGCGGCCCGGAACCGATCTCGGTCGCCGATCGCCGCGGCGCGCTGATCGGCGGTGATCGCCCGACCCAGCGAGATGCGCTCGAACGTCGCACCGTGGAATCTCTCCGGGGCCTCGGCGAGCCGATCGGCGTGGATCCGTGCGAGGTCGGAGTAGATCAGCGTGTAGACGACGTCCTGCGCGGTGTCGGCGAGGGGGACGGGAGAGTCGCCGATCTCGTATCCGATCTCGCCGAGCAGGCGGACCACGTCGCCCAGCGCGGCCGCGATCGCCGGGTCGACGTCGGCGGTGACGAACGGTGACGGCGCGGCGATGCGGCGGGCGCGCTCCGGTGTCGCGTCGACGCCGGCAAGCACCTCGAACACTCGGCGTACGTCGTCGACGGTGCGCGCCAGCGGTCCGACGGTGTCGAAGTCGGGGCTCACCGGGAACACGCCGACACCGCTCACCGAACCCGCGGTCGGTCGAAGCCCCACCACGCCGCAACACGATGCGGGGAGCCGGATGGAACCGCCGGTGTCGGTGCCGAGCGCCGCGTCGACCAGACCCGCCGCCACGGCGACTCCGGAGCCTCCGCTGGATCCGCCCGGCACGCGCGCGGCGTTCCAGGGGTTGATCGGACCGCCGAACACCGAGTTCTGGGAGGTGACGCCCACCGCGAACTCGGCCATGTTGAGCGTGCCGGTGATGCGGGCGCCCGCGCGTTTGAGCGCGGCGACGACGTCGGCGTCGCGGTCGGCGGGATGGTCGTCGACGAAGAAGGCCGACGCGCAGGTCGACCGGACACCGGCGACGGCGATGTTGTCCTTGACTCCGATGCGCAGTCCGGACAGCACACCGCGCCCCGGTCCTCCCTGCCGGGCGAGGGGGACCGGGGCGACGATCGCGTTGAACGCGTCGCTCAAGACGCCGCTCGCGCGGACCGCAGTGCCCGCGTGCCCTCGACGTCGACGGTCCAGTCGCTCGTGTTCACGACCACACCGTAGTCGCGGCGTGCCTCCTCTGCGCTGAGGTACTCGTCCCAGACGTCCATCAGAACGGCCTGCGGCTCGCGTTCGAACGGGTCGCCGAAACCGCCGCCCGACGGCATGCGGATCTCGAGCGTCTCGCCTTCGCGGACCATCTCCTGGGTGACCTTCGAGAACAGGATCTCCTCGTCGTCGCGGCCGGCGTTGCGGACAAAGGCTCCGGAGACCCCGTCCGCGCCGCCGAGGACGCCGGCGGGCGGATCGTTGCGGTTGTCCGCCTCCGAGCCCAGGAACGTGTCGGTCTGCATCAGCCAGGTGCGCACGCTGCCGATGCCGCCGCGCCACTGGCCCGGCGCGGGAGACTCGTCGCGCAGCTCGTACCGTTCGGCGCGCATCGCGTGGTTGAGTTCGAGCTCCTCGATCGGGTTGTTACGCGTGTTCGCCATCAGCGCGTCGACGGCGTCCATGCCGTCCTTGCCGTTGCGGGCACCGTACGAGCCCTCGTTGATCTCGATGTACACCCAGTACGACTCGCCGTCCTCGGCGACGCCGGAGTAGGCGATGGCGCACAACGCGGCCGACGAGCCTGCGACGGCGTGATCCGGCAGAACCGGGGCCAACGCCAGGTTGATCGAGTCGAAGATGCGGTTCACCTGGGAGAACCGTGCGAAGCACGACGCCGGGAAGTCGGGATTGAAGATCGTTCCCTCCGGAGCGTATGCCCGCACCGGACGGAAGCAGCCGTCGTTCTGCGGCACGAACTCCTCGGTCACGTACTCGTCGAGCAGGATGGTGCGGATCGCGCTGACCGCGACCGGAAGCACCGAGCCCTCGAAGGGGACGTTGAACGCGGTCGGCACCTGGTCGTTGGACCCGGTGAGATCGATGAGGACGTCCTCGTCCTCGACCTGCACGCGGACCGCGACCTTCACCGGGACGCCGCGGTTCTTGCCGTCGTCGTCGAGATAGCCGACCGGAGCCTCGTAACTGCCGTTGGGCAGGGCCCGGATCCGCTCGCGCAGCATGTGTTCGGAGTAGTCCATCCAGGCCTCGGACGCGCTCATCACAGTGTCCAGACCGTACTTCTCGAGCAGTTCGGTGAACCGCTTCTCACCGATGCGTGAACACGCGATCAGGGCCTCGAGGTCACCGCGGTTCTGCTCGGGGGTTCGGACGTTGTCGAGGATGTGTTGGATCAGCATGTCGTTGCGGACGCCGCCGTCGTAGATCTTCATCGAGTCCATGAGCTTGCCCTCGGCCCAGACGTCGACGACGTCCATGCACAGTCCGGGGAAGTTGCCGCCGATGTCGGAGACGTGACCGGTGCAGCCGGCGAACCCGATGTGCTCGCCCTCCCAGAAGATCGGGATCACGACGCCGTAGTCCGGCGAGTGTGCGGCACCGTGGTACGGGTGGTTGTGCAGGATCACGTCGCCCGGCTTGTAGGTGCCCGCCAGGCGGCGGTTGATGCCGCGGATGTACGCCGGAATCGAACCGCAGTGCATCGGGGTGGAGTCCGACTCGCACAGCTCGCGGCCGTTCACGTCGAAGATTCCCGCACCGAGATCCTCGGATTCGCGGATGAGGCTCGAGTACGCCATGCGGTAGAGGACCTGCGCCATCTCCTTGGCCATCGAGTTCAACGATCCGCCGATCACCTTGAGGGTGATGGGGTCGACCTCGACGTCGTTCCAGGTCTTGTGCGCCTGCGCCGCGAGAGACACACCCTCGCGGGGCATCAGGGTCTTCGCCATGATCAGGAGTTCCTCTCGATGATGATGTGGCCGACGTGGTCGACCGTGGCGGTCTGTCCGACGCCGACGATGGTGGTGGAGTCGAACTGGCGGACGATCGCCGGACCGGCGAAGGCGTTGCCCGCCTTGAGCAGTGCGCGGTCGTAGACGGGGGTGTCGACCCACTCCGGGTCGGCGGTCTCGTCCTTCCAGAACAGCGCCTTGGTCGTGGAGGTCAGGGCCGCCGAAGCATCGGCGCCACCGGACTCGATCGGCGCGATGCGGATGTAGTCGACGGCGCCGACCCCCGTCACGCGGATGTTGACCAGCTGGACCGGCTTGTCGTCGAATCGCTGCGAGTAGGTCCGACCGTGCGCCTCGTGGAAGGCCGCCGCGACCTGTTCGATCCATTCCGGCGTGATGTCGCCGTCGGGCGCGGGCACGCGGAGCTCGTAGCCCTGGCCGACATAGCGGCAGTCGACGCTGCGTTCGAGCGAGATCCGAGAGGCGTCGATGCCGTCGGCCTCCAGCTGCGACGTCGCCTCGCTCGACAGCCGATCCATCTGGGCCGCGACGAGTTCGAGGTTCGGCTCGGCGGACGAGGTCCACACAGTGGTCGGGACCTCGTAGCGGATGTCCGTCGTCAGCAGGCCGAGCGCCGATGTGATGCCGGGGTGCGCGGGGATGATGACGCGCGGAACACCGAGTTGCTCGGCGATCTGCCAGGCGAACAGGGGGCCGGCGCCACCCTCGGCGACCAGGGAGAACTCGCGTGGGTCGTACCCTTTACGGACCGAGTGCAGGCTGATCGCCTCGGTCATCGAGTGCGCGAGGATCGAGAAGATTCCCATCGCGGCGTGCTCGACGTCCGACCCGAGTCGGTCGGCGATCTGCTGTACCACTTCGTTCGCGAGTTCCGGCTTGACCTCCATGCTGCCGGACAGGAAGCTGTCGGCGTCGAGCCAGCCCATGACGACCATCGCGTCGGTCGACGTCGGCTCGGTGCCGCCGTTGTCGTAGCAGGCGGGTCCCGGTACGGCTCCGGCGCTGCGTGGTCCGACGCGGAACATGCCGCCGCTGTCGATCGTCGCGATCGAGCCGCCGCCCGCGCCGATGGTGTCGACCTCGGCCATGGGGACCATGGCGTGGTAGTCGCCGATCCGGGTGTCGAGGAGATGCTTCATGCGGAGCCTGCCGTCGGGCGCCACGCCGATGTCGGCGGACGTGCCGCCCACGTCGAGGGTGATGACGCTCGGGTAGCCGGAGGCCTTGCCGATCGCGCAGCCGCCGAGCAGGCCGGCGATGACGCCGCTGGTCAGCAATGACACGGGCGTGTGGCTGGCGCTGCGGGAGGTCACCAGGCCGCCGGCCGAGGTCATCAGGTGAACGTCCTCGCCGATCTGGGCCTGTTTGGCCTTGCCCGCGAGACGATCGATGTAGTTGGAGGTCTTCGGGCCGACGAAGGCGTTGAGCGCCGTCGTCGAGAATCGTTCGTACTCGCGGTACTGCGGGGCGACGTCGCTCGACAGGGACACGAACACGCCGGGGAACTCTTCTTCGATGATCTCGCGGACGCGCTGTTCGTGCGTGGGGTTGCGGTACGCGTGCAGGAAGGCGACGGCGATGGCCTCGACTCCGCGCTCCTTGAGCAGGCGGACCTCGCGGCGGACGTCGCCCTCGTCCAGGGGCGTCAGGACCTCGCCGGCCGCGTCGATCCGTTCGGCGACGGTGCGGCGGTTGCGACGCGGCACGAGCTGCCACTTCTGCCAGGGCAGATCCTGGTAGTTCGAGTAGTTCAGCGGGCGCTTCTTGCGAGCGATGTGGAGTAGATCGCGGAATCCGTGGGTGGTGATCATGCCGACGTCGCTGCCGTTGTGCTCGAGCACGATGTTCGTGGCGACGGTCGTGCCGTGGAAGAACATGTCGATGTCGGCGGGAGCGACGCCCGCGCGGTCGGCCAGGACCGCGATGCCGTCCATCGACCCGATCGACGGATCGTGGTTCGTCGACGGCGTCTTGTGAACGGTCACCGAGCCGTCGTCGTCCCACAGGATGAGGTCGGTGAAGGTTCCGCCGACGTCTACGCCAAGTCTTTTCATCGAAGAGTAACTCGCTTTCCTACTTCGTCTGCCCGTCGCGCCATCGACGTGATCTGGGTCATGTGAGCGTCCTCAACATCATGCAATACATCAGATGTTTTCGCTAGCCCCATGGAAAACAATCCTGGATTCATGGGAATCTGAGGAGATGTTGCCAACCAAAGATCATATGTTTACAGTGATGTGCATCTCCAGCGGCCGCCGTGGGCCGCCTGTACCGTGCCTGTACCCGACCCAAGGAGCCCGTCGTGACCACTCATCCCGCAACTCTGGGACGATTCTTCGAGGACTACGCCGTGGGCGACGTCTATCAGCATCCGCTCGGGCGCACGATCACCGAGACCGACAACACGTGGATCACGAATCTGACTCTGAACACGAATCAGAATCACTTCAATTCCCACCTGGCGCAACAGAACCCGATCACCGAGGGGAAGATTCTCGTCAACTCGGGACTCACCGTCGCGATGGTACTCGGCCTCTCGGTGCTCGACATGAGCCAGAACGCCGTCGCCAACCTCGAGTTCACCGACGTCGCGCTCACGCATCCGCTGTATGTGGGAGACACCATCTACGCCGAGAGTGTCTGCACCGCGCTGCGGAAGTCCAACTCGCGGCCGTACGCCGGGATAGTCTCGATGATCACGCGGGGCGTCAACCAGCACGGCGACGTCGTCGTGCAATGGAAGCGCTCGGTCATGGTCGCCACACGAGACAGCGGGATCGGACAGAACTACTTTCCGCAGGTGAAGGGCGATCCGCTGGCGGAGCTGGCCGTCGGGGGAGGAGTCGCCTGATGCGTCCTCTCGAAGATGTGCGGATCATCTCCCTGGAGCAGTACGGGGCGGGGCCGTTCGGCTCGGTGCACCTCGCCGATCTGGGCGCGGACGTCCTCAAGATCGAGGAGCCCTCGTCCGGCGGCGACGTCGGACGGTATGTGCCGCCGTACCGAGACGGCGAGGACTCGCTGTTCTATGAGACGTTCAACAGGAACAAGTCGAGCCTGTCGCTGGACCTGTCGACGGCCGGCGGACGAGCGGTGTTCGAGGACCTGGTGCGCGATGCCGACGCGGTCTACTCGAACCTGCGCGGCGACGTCCCGGCGAAGATCGGGATCACCTACGACGATCTGAAGCATCTGAACCCGAGAATCGTCTGCTGCAGCCTCACCGGGTTCGGGATGACCGGACCGCGGGCGAAGGAACCGGGATACGACTACATCCTGCAGGGGCTCGCCGGCTGGATGAGCCTGACCGGCGATCCGGACGGTCCTCCCACCAAGTCGGGACTGTCGTTGGTCGACTTCACCGGTGGCTACGTCGCGGCGCTGAGCTTGATGGCGGGTCTGCACGCCGCGCGCCGCGACGGTGTCGGCGGCGACTGCGACGTGTCGTTGTACGACACCGCGATCGGGATGCTGACGTACCCGGCCGCCTGGCACCTCAACGCCGGATACGAGCCGAGCCGGACCAAGAACTCGGCGCATCCCTCGCTCGTACCGTTCCAGGCCTTCCGCGCGTCGGACGACTGGTTCATCGTCGGATGCGCGAAAGAGAAGTTCTGGGTCCGCCTCGTGGAGACGATGGGCTTGGCCGACCTGCTCGACGATCCGCGGTTCGCCGACTTCACCGCGCGCGGTGAGCATCGCGACGATCTCCTCCCCGTGCTCGAGGAGCGGTTCGCGCAGCGCACCGCCGTCGAATGGGTGGACGATCTGCGGGCGGCCGGTGTCCCGACCGGACCGATCAACAGCGTCGAGCAGGCGCTCACCGAGGAGCACACGCTGGCGCGCGGTCTCATCGCCACCACGGAGCACGAGCACTGGGGGCAGGTGTCGCAGGTGGTGTCGCCGGTCCGGTTCGGCGAGGAGCAGCCGGTGTATCGGCGCGCGCCGCGCCGGAACGAGAACTTCGACGAGGTCGTCGAACGCCTGGGGTACAGCCCGCAGCGGATACAGGACCTCGTCGACGACGGCGCCTTCGGTGATCCGATGCCCGGGAGCGTGCGGTGATCGCGTCCGATCTGGCCGCCTGGGCCGCGGATCTGGCGCTCGCCGACATCCCCGAACGGGTCCGCACCGCAGCGCTCGACCATGTGCTGGACGGCGTGGGAAACGCCGTCGCCGCGCGCAGGCTCGGGCACGGCACGCCGGGTCTGACCGTGGCGCGAGGACTGGGCGGGCCGCCGCAGGCGCAGCCGATCGGCGACGTGGACCGGATCGGCGCCGCTGCGGCGGCGTTCGCGAACGGTGTTCTCGTCCACGCGTTGGACTTCGACGACACACACGCGCTGGCACTCGTTCACCCGACGGCGGTCGTGATCCCCGCGGCGTTCGCCGTCGCGCAGGAGACCGGGGCGGACGGCGCGGCGACGCTCGTCGCGATCGTCGCCGGACTCGAGACGGCCTGTCGACTCGGTGCGGGCACGCCGCACGGATTCCACGGTCGAGGACTGCATGCGACGGGGGTGATCGGCCCGCTGGCCGCCGCGGTGACCGCGGCGAAACTGTACGGCGCGGACTCGTCCACCATCGCCGACGCGATCGGAATCGCCGCATCGTCGTCCGCGGGAATCCTGGAGTTCCTGGAGACGGGGTCGGACACGAAGGTCATCCATCCGGGCAGCGCGTCGTTGAACGGTGTGATCGCCGCGCGTCTGGCGGTCGAGGGAGCCGACGGTCCGGTGTCCGCACTGGAAGGCCCCCGCGGCGTCTACCGCGCGTTCGCCGATCGCGACCCCGATCTGCCGACCGTCGTCGGCGATCTGGGCACGCGGTGGGAGACCGAGTCGATCGGCATCAAGCCCTATCCCAGTTGCCAGCTCATGCATTCGGCGCTCGATGCGACCGTTCGTGCCCTGGTCGGTGGCGGCGCCGGCGGCGAGATCACCGATGTGTCCGTCGGAATCCACCCGGACAGTCTGGGGATCGTCGCGGGACCGGAGACCGGGAGACGCCCGCCGCGTACGACTTACGACGCCAAGTTCGACCTGCCGTGGAGTGTCGCTGCCGCCCTGCACGACGGCGGGGTGACGGTGGCGACCTATACGCCCGAGTCGATCGCGCGACCGGAGGTCGCCGCCACGGCGGCGTCGGTTCACGTGTTCACCGTCGACGACGATCGCCCCGCGGCCGACGTCGGTGCGACCGTCCGGGTGACACTGGCGGACGGCTCGACCCATGACGGCGTCGTCGACGCCAGCCGAGGTTCGCGCGGACGACCGATGTCGACCGACGACGTCCTCGTCAAGTTCGCGGGCAACTGCGGGACGAGCGTCGAGACCACCGCGCTGGCGGAAGCCGTCATGCATCTCGCGGCAGCCGAGTCGGTGTCGGCGATCCTGTCGGCCGCCGCCGACCTCGTCAACGGCTGATCCGCCCTTCACGATCACACACACTGCTGGGAGCACTCATGGACTTCACCTTCTCCGACGAACAACTCGCCTTCCGCGACGCTCTGCGGTCCCTCGTCGACCGCGAGATCCGTCCGGTCGCCAACGAGTGGGAGCACTCGGGTCGCTATCCGACGGAGATCGTCGCGGCGATGCGCGAGATGGGCCTGTTCGGAATCACGACTCCGGAGGAGTACGGCGGCCTCGACCTCGACAAGGTGTCGTTCACCCTGGTCTTCGAGGAGATCGCGCGCGGGTGGATGGGCATCGCGGGGATCCTGGGCAGTCACAATCTGTCGTGCTGGATCATCGCCCACCACGGCACCGACGAACAGAAGGAGCAGTGGCTCCCGCGACTGGCGACCGGTGAGTGCCGTACCGGCATCGGCTTGACCGAGCCGGGCGCGGGCACCGACCTGCAGGGCATCCGGACCACCGCCACGAGGGACGGCGACGACTACATCGTCCGGGGCACCAAGACCTGGATCACCAACGCCCGCCACGCCGACGTCCTGCCGGTCCTGGTGAAGACGGACCCGACGACGTCACCGGCGCACCACGGGATGAGCCTGCTCCTGATCGACACCGCGAGTGACGGTTTCGAGGTCTCGCGTGACCTCGGCAAGCTCGGCTACAAGGGCACCGAATCGTGCGAGCTCTTCTTCGACGACGTGCGGGTTCCGCGGTCGGCGCTGCTCGGAGGGGTCGAGGGCCGCGGCATGCAGCAGGCGCTCTCCGGGCTGGAGATCGGCCGGTTGAACATCGCCGGACGCAGTGTCGGCATCGCGCAGGCGTCGTACGACGCCGCTTTGAAGTACGCGAAGGAGCGTGAGGCGTTCGGGCGCCCGATCGCCGACTTCCAGGCGATCCAGCTCAAACTCGCCGACATCGCGACGCAGACCCAGGCCGCCCGGCTGATGACGTACTGGGCGGCGGCCAAGGCGGATTCGGGAGAACGCATCGACGGCGAGGCGGGCATGGCCAAGTACTTCGCGTCCGAGACGGCCATCACCGCGTCGCTGGAGTCGATGCGGGTCCACGGCGGCTACGGATACTCCACCGAGTTCGACGTCGAGCGCTACTACCGAGACGCTCCGCTCATGTCGATCGGCGAGGGCACGAACGACATCATGCGGACGGTGATCGCGAAGGCTCTCGTCGGCGGTTCGTTGAGCATCGGATGACGACGTCGAGCCCGATCACCGTCCTGTACGTGCCGGGCAACCGGCCGGAACGGTTCGACAAGGCCGCGACCGCCGGGGCGGATGCGATCGTCATCGACCTCGAAGACGCCGTCCCGCTCCGGGAGAAGTCGGGCGCACGCACCGCGGCGGCACAGTGGCTCAGGGGTCGTGACCGCTCCGCCGTCCCGGTGTGGGTGCGTGTGAACTCCGGTGAGGATCTCATCGCGGATCTCGACGCCGTGGTCCTGGGAGCGCCGAACGGTGTCTGGCTGCCCAAGTGTGCGAGTGCCGCGGACGTCTGTCACCTCGACGAACTCCTGAACGGATTCGGCGACGACGGACGGATTCGCGTGTCGCCGCTCATCGAGACCGCCGTCGGTCTGTGGAACGTGCGCGAGATCTGCGGTGCGCCGCGGGTGGCGTTCGTTCAGTTGGGCGAGGTCGATCTCGCCGCGGATCTCGGTGTCCGTCCGAGCGTCGACGGGTCCGAGCTGTCGTGGGCTCGATCCCGAGTGGTCGCGGCGTCGGTCGCCGCCGGGATCGCGCCGCCACTCGGGCCGGTGTCACCGGAGATCCGTGACGTGGACGCGTTCGCGCGGGACACCGAACGCATCGCCCGGCTCGGTTTCGAGGGGCGCGCGTGCATTCATCCAGCGCAGCTCACGACTGTCCGTGACGTATTGGCGCCGTCCGATGCGGAGGTCGCCGAGGCCGAAGGTGTTCTTGCGCTCTTCGACGACGCGGAGGGCGCGGCTGTCGTCGACGCAGGCGGACGACTGGTCGACGAGGCGGTGGCGAGGAACGCCCGCCGGGTGATCGGACGTCGGGCGACCGGGTAGCGGACACGGCCTGAGCGCCCACGCGTCGTCCGCCGCCTTGCTACCGCTCACGTCTTCTCGGCGGTCCGTCCGGCGGCGACCTGGTTGATCAACAGGGCCGCGAACACGATGGTCGCGGTCACCGCGGCGACGCCGAGGGCGACGCTGATGCCGTGCTCGCCGGGACTCGCGGCGAGCACCGAGCCGACGATCGCACTGCCGACGGCGCCGCCGACGGTGCGCAGGACCTGGTTGAAGCTGACGGCGCTGCCGACCTCGGAGATCGCGACGTTGCGTGCGATGAGTGTCGGCATGGCGGCGTAGGCCGACCCCATGCCGAGACCGAACAGCGCCATCCCGAGCAGGACCTCCCACAGTCGGTCGTTGGTCAGCCAGATCATCAGCGCCGACGCCGCCATCAACGACGATCCGCCGGGCAGCATCGCCGTCATCGACGCGGGACCGAAGCGCTGGACGAGGCGGCGCACCACCCGGTTGCCGATCAGGCTGCCGATCGACAGCGGCAGCATCACGAAACCGGCCCAGAACAACGGCAGCTCCAGGCCGTACCCGCTGGCCTTCGGGGCCTGCGCGATGATGCTGATCGTCGACAGGCTCATGTACATCGCCGCGCCGAGACTGATCGCGGTCAGGTTGGCCAGCAGCACGTCGGGCGTGCGGACCACGTGCAGATTGATCAGCGGATCGTGGAAACGGAGTTCGACCGTCGCCCACACGATCAGCGCGACGACGCCGATCAGCCCGACGCCGATCGTCGCCGGTGAGACCCACCCCCAGTGCGACCCTTCGCTGACCGCGATGAGCAGTGCGGCCAGGCCGGTGGAGAGGAGAGCCGCACCGATCGTGTCGAAGGGGCGCGTGGTGCCCAGCTCGCCGTCGGCCGGGATCCATCGCCACACGACGACGAGCGCGGTCACCACGAACGCGGCGGCGAACCAGAAAGCCACCCGGTAGTCGAGCAGACTGGCCATCATGCCGGTCAGCGGATAGCCGAGGCCGAGGCCGGTCGCGACCGTCACCGAGAGCGACGAGATCGCCGGATCGGCGCGACCGGCGCCGAGGTGCCGTCGTGCCAGAACGATCGTCACCGGCACGATGCCGTAGGTCAGGCCCTGGAGGGCGCGGCCGATCAGGAACACGGTGAACGTCGGAGCGGCTGCCGCGACGATCGACCCGACGAGGATCACCGCCAGCGAGATCATCAGCAGGCGCTTGGCGTTCTTGCCGTCGGACAGTCGGCCCATGATGGGGGTGGCGACGGCACCGACCAGGAGGTTCACCGTGAGCATCCACTGAGCGGCACTCACCGACACGTTCAGCGCGGACGCGATCGAGGGCACCAGGAGCATGCCGAGCGAACTGACCACCGACGTCGTCAGCGCGGCGTACATGAGCGAGGGCACGAGCGACCGGCCGGTGTTCAACGGGTCTCCTCCCCGAGGTCGCGGGTGCACGGGGAGGAGGAGGGTTTCACAGATTCAAGTTCTACTCCCGGTACCCGCGGTCTCGGCAATCGTGAGGTTCGTCGGTCAGTGCGAGACCGCACCCGTGCGGGACGACGTCAGTGCGATGCGGCGTCCGCGCGCAGCGCCGCCGCGTTCACCTTGGTCAGTACGGCGTGCAACTCTTCGAGATCGGCCAGGTCGACGCCGAGCGTGTCCACCACTTCTCCGGGAACGCCGAGCGCCTGCTCCCGCAGAGCCATGCCCGCATCGGTCAGGACGATGTCGACGCTGCGCTCGTCGTCGACGCTGCGCCGTCTGCTGATCAGCCCGTTGTTCTCGAGGCGCTTCAGAAGCGGCGACAGGGTCGCGGAGTCGAGCTGCAGCAGTCGCCCGATCTCCTTCACCGGAAGCGGCGAGGTCTCCCACAGCGCGAGCATCACCAGATACTGCGGGTGAGTGAGTCCCAGTGGTTCGAGGATTCGCCGGTAGATCTTCAGGATCGACCGATTGGCGACCGCGACCGCGAAGCACACCTGGCGGTGGAGGAGCAGTGGATTGCCGTCGATCTCGGTGGTCATGGACACAGTCTAGCCCCAATAGGTAGCGCACTATTGAATAGTGTGAAGAATTGTGCAATATTAGATAGTGCGCGATCTAATATCAGGGTCGAGCGCACCCGAGGCCGAGGAGTGTCGACATGAGCAGTCGCCCCAATCCGTTTCAGTGGATCGCGTACGCCTACGGCGCGAAGCTCCCTGACTCTCAGATCGAGTGGGTCCACAACGATCTGACCGGTCGGTTCGCGACCCCGCGGCATCTGCTGCGCGCACAGGCGTGCTTCGTCCCGATCTACCTGGTGCTGTACTTCGGGTTCCCGGGCGAATGGTGGATCCGCGCGATGATGGTGCTGCTCTCGGCTTCGCTCGCCTTCATCTTCTCCGTCTCGTACAAGGACCAGAATCGTGTCCGGCGCCTGCAGAAGCATGGTCTGGGCAACTCGCCGCTCACGCAGAAGCAGCAGGCCGCCGCCGAGTCGGCCAGACGCAAGTACGAGGCGGTGTACGCGGCGCGTCGCTCGCAGGAGTGAGCGGGTTCAGGTGCCGCCGATGACGGTGCGCGTGACAGCGTCCGCGGTGAATTCGTTCAGCACCTCGTCTGGCGACACGTCGAGCAGACACAGATCGGCCGTCGCGCCGACCTCTACCCTGCGCGGGACGGCCGGCGTCTCCGGGCTGCCGAGGAACAGTTCGAGTGCTGCTCGCCGACTCAGCCGTTCACCGAGGCCGAGTGTGGCTCCCGACGGTGTCTGCCGTGTGCAGGCCGCGCGCATCGCGGCCCAGGGATCGTGATCGCCGAACGGTGCGTCGGTGCTGCCCGCGACGGGGATTCCGGCCGCGACGAGCGACGCGAGGCGCCACAGGCCGGGATGCTCGGATGCGGCGACGTCGGCGAGGTACTCGTCGCCGCGTTCGGCGACGAAGTTCGGCTGAGTCACGACGACGACGCCCAGATCGGCGACGACGGTGAGTAACTCGTGGGGGACGACGGCGGCGTGCTCGATGCGGTCGCCTGGCACGGTGCCGACTGTCTGTAGCGCGGTGATCGTCACGACCAACTGGAACGTCGTCACACAATGCACGGCGACGGCGCGGCCGGCTGCACGTTGTGCCACCAGCCAATCGGTGAACTCGACGAGTTCGACGTCGTCGTCGATGATGCGTTTGGTCGGCCCGAAGCTCAGGCGAGGATGGCGTGGCGGTGCGGGAGCGCGCAGTAGGTGGACGCGTTGTCGGAGGGTCTCGTCGGTCAGTGATCGGTGCAGGTAGGCGACGTCGTCGTCGGTGAGGTCGGGAGTCGCCTCAGTGACTCCGGTGACACCGTAGGAGAGCAACTGTCTGCTGATCTCGGCCGGGCCGGGGTCCGCGCCGCGGGTGTGCGTGGCGAGAGCGCGATCCTCTCGATACAGGCGGCCGGTCTCGTGGTCGGCGATGCCGAGTCGGCGCAGGCCCGCCGTGTTGACGAACCACATCGCGCCGGTGCGGTGTTGGACGCGCACCGGTCGATGCGGTTCGACCTCGTCGAGTACATGGCGATCGAGATCGCCCGAGACAGTTTCGTAGTAGCCGACGCCGCGGATCCACCCGGCGGCGTCCGGTTCGGCGGTGCGCAGGGCAGCGCGGAGGCCCTCCCGGCCGCGGACGTGCGCGGGACCGACGCGCACGGACTGCGCGGCCGCGGCCATCGCGCGCAGGTGAACGTGATGGTCGTGAAGGCCGGGCAGGACGGTGCCGCCGGCGAGGTCGATCACTTCGTCGTCGACCGGAGAGATGTCCGGGGCCACCGCGACGATACGGTCGCCGACGATCCGCACATCGGCGCGACGACCGTCGATGAGGGACCCGCCGACGATCAGCACGGCGCGGACGATCGGCTGCGGACGAGGGCTTCGACGGTCGCGGCGGTCGGCGGCGCGCTCACCGACACGGTCGGAGGTGCGGGAGTGAGGATCGGTGGCATCGGGTTCGGTGCCCCGGTCGTCGGAAGGGCGGCGTAGGTGGCGGCGACCTGCGCCATCGCCACGTCGATGACCTCGCCGCCGCCGCGACCCAACGACTCGACGACGTGGTGCGCGGCGGTGATGCCGGTCAACGGGTCGGCGATCGCGTCGCCGCAGAACACGGGACCGTGCGCTCCGACGCCGACGAGCCCGCCCGCGATCGCGGCGTCGTCGCCGAACGCCACGCGGTCCGGGTGGTCGGGACCGTATCCGGTGATGCGGACCCATACCCGTCCTGCGCGGGGCGGTCGACGGTCGGCGTCGAGACCGACCTGGGCCAGGGCCCGCGGTCGTGACGCCTCGATGACGACGTCGGCGGCGTCGATCAGGCGGGCGACGGCGGATGTGTCCTCGCGCGGATCGGCGTTGTACACATGCTTGCCGCCGTTCATCCAGGTGAAGAACGCGGGGACGCCGCGGCGGGTGCCGTCGGGTCGGCGCGGGCTCTCGACCTTCACGACGGTGGCGCCGAGACCGCCCAGGATCATCCCGCACAGAGGCCCCGCCCACATCGACGACAGGTCGACCACCAGGAGGTCGGCACCGAGGCGCCGCTCGGCGCGCGGCCACAGCTCGGTGACGCGCGGAACTGCGGGCGAGACCGCCCCGAGCCGTGCTCCGGGAACGCCGAGGAGCTGAACCCGCTCGACGAAGCTCTCGGCACTCGACCTGGCGGCGAACGCGGCGAGTGCCTGCCAGGGATCTTCTGCGGCACAGTCGGATTCGACGATAGCCGGGATGGAGTCGTGATCCACCTCGCGCGAGAGAGTGGCGGTGACCCAGCCGTCGCGTGCCCGCATGAGACGGCTGCCCTCTCCCGCGGAGACGGTGCCGCGTCGTCGCACCCGCATCATCGAGGCGCGGCCGGCGAGCAGTGCGGCGGCGTCGTGACCAAGGGGTTCGGCGAGGCTCGCCGCGTGGGTCAGTATTCGCGCGCGGGAGAAGTCCGGGGGGCCGTTCGGATCGCCGGTCAGATAGGCGAGCCCACTGGCCGCCCACTGCTGCGCGACGTCGCTCATCGCGCGACGTCCGACGACGTGTGAACGGTGTCGGTCATGACGTGACGGTACAGAGGACTCTTGGAGACTGCACCTACGGGTTCCGGTTGCTTCTGCGACAACCGGGGCAGGGGGAGACTATCCAATGACACTCTGCGCGTAGCACCTGTCCGTGCCGCGTTGGCCGATTACCGCACGGCCGCAAACGCCGCCCTGGCATCGATCTCTCGGCCCGCGTGGCGAAAGTCAGCCGCCGCGTGGCCCAACGCGACACCTTGTTCCTGCGCCTGACCGGCCTAGCCGCCGAGGTCGTTCGCGGCCACCAACGTACCCTCACCGAACGCCACGCATCCTGGCGTAGCGGAGACGTAGCACGCGGCTGGGCCTCCGAATGCGCACTACACCCACCCCGTGACCGAGCCATTCTGTTGATGGTGACACTCCGTCTGCGAAGTGGTCCCGTAGGGAGCGAAGCTCCAGATACGGCGTACTCACTAAACGATGGGCCCGACGATGTCGGGAAGAACGGACGCGCTCCGCGCGCGACCACAGCCACGACAAACGGGCGCGGCGACGGCGAGTAGACCCACAGGGGGCCATCCTGGCCGCCAGGTGGCGCGCGGACGCTCGAACACCGGCATGGGTACGGCGACCACATCCCCCGAAGGCTGGTCCACAACTCCTGACCGACCACGTCGCGCCGGCGGATACTTGGCCGCTGACCTCGACCAGGCCATCCGGCTGGTCCGGCGGCTGCTGAAAAGCATGGCGACTACCAGGATCGATCCGCCTACTACGACGACTTCAGAGCAGCCGAAACCGCACGACGTCGCCACGGCATCACCACCTACAGCCACTGGGACCTGACGGGTACCAACTCACCGCCCCCCGGTGGCATGCCCCTTGAACCCGTCACGCGCTGTGATCACCAGCCACAGCAATAGCGGTGAGTCCTTGAGCGGTGACTTACCGGGCGCGGGATCTTCCGCACCACCTGGATGATCTGCGTCACAATAGTAGCTCTGAGGTAACTGGATGGTGGTGTCGAGCTGTAGCGTTCGATGTACTCAGTTGGGACGGTTTCGGGGAATCGTTTGCCTGGGTGTTCCTGTGGGGGATCGGTCATTGTGCTCTCGAACGGGTGTCACCGTTCTGGTCGACACCTGAGGGGATCGTGTATCGCTTCTGCTCACTGGCCTGCACATATGCGTGAGAGAAACGGGTGGGACACGGTCGATGACGAGACTGCGACACATTATTGCGGTCAGTCTGATCGGCACGATCATACTGACCCTCGCGGGAGTGGTCACTGCTGGCGGAGCGTCGGCGGCGCCGACGCGATCGTTTGCTGACAAGACAGTGACCCGGCATTCCGATGATGGCTGGACGGTGACGTTGTCGAGGTCGGGGGAGAAGATCCGCAGCGTGCCAGCCCTGAGTCGTGGTCATGGCTCGTATGAGGCGTTCCTGTCGTTGCGCGGGGCCGCACACGGTGCCGGGAGGGTTCCGGTCGATGCGGCGGTGGTGTCGACGGGTTTTCAGGTGTCGTGTCAATGGCAGATGGACGGGGTCAATGTCGGTGTCGCTGGTGGCCCGACCGCGCAGATGTCGATCTCGTATCCGCCCGCGATCGTGCTCGGTGCACAGGTGATGCCCAACATCTCAACCACCTTGAAGAACGGTGTGTCCGTTGATGTTCCGTTCGGGCAGAAACCCCTGCAAGGACCCTCGGCCGGGGTGCGCCTAGAGGGTGTTCGGGTGGAGATTTCCGGATGCGTCGGGGCCCGCCCGGCTGTACGTGCCTACGTGCGGGTCGCGATGACCACTAAAGCGAACGACAACACCTTCAACCTGTACGGCAAACCCCACCTGCTGTAGCCGCGACTGTCTCTCAACGGCGATTGCGACCAGATGACACGGGCTCGATGGTCAGCAACGCGCGCCGGATCGCTTTGATATCCAGAAACGGGGAACTGACCATGAGCATCAACACCAGCACGCAACCACTAATAGACCAGCAGCCCACGCAGGAACGGCCTAAGCATGCACGCCAGGCACAGGAGGACCTGAGGGCACAGGAGGACCTGGGGTCCAGCGTTGCCTCGTCGGCGACCAACTCAGCGGTGCCGCCGACAGACAGTGTTGATGGCTCACCGGATGGGGATCGGTCGGTATCGGTGTGGACGATGCTGTTGTTCATTGCCGGGTGCGCGATTCTGGTGATCGCGGCATGGAATCTGCCGAACCTGGCCCGCTGGGGAGATGATTACGGGACCGTCCTGGTGTTCCTCGCGTTCTTCATGGTGATGTCGATCGGCGGCCGCTGGTTCTGGGGCGGTGTCGATGCCATCTGGAGTGCGGTACGCGGCAAGGACCAACCATGAGCACCACACGTGGGAACACACGCCGTAGTGGTCAGGGCGGTCGTCGTGGTGCAGCACTCGCAGCAGGCGTAGGGGTCCTCGGGTTCACCGGGACACTGTTGGTCGCCGGACTCACCGGTAGCGGGGCAGCTGGTGCGGATGCATTGTGTGATCAGATGCGCGCCCAATACGGGCCGAACTGGCCCTGCATCAGCGTTCCGACCTACACCCCACCACCGACCATGCCGACGCAGCCGAGCGCGCCGAACGCGCCGGGTGCTCCTTCGGGGAACGGACCGGTCATCGGCGGCGACCCAGGCCCCGGACCCGGGCAGGGCAACGGCACACCCATCATCGGCGGCACCCCCACCCCGAACCAGCCCGGCCACACCACGCCGAACAACAGCGGCAGTGGCGGTCGAACTCAGGCGCCAGCGCCGACCACCATCGGCCCGAACTCGAGCGGTACTCGTGGGACTGATCGAGACGGTGTCGAACCGCGTCCCGGGCGGACGAGCGCGCCGGCACAGGTACCGGCTGGGCAACCCGAACCCGACGACGCCTCTGATCGTGCGCTCTTGACACCATCCGATGGTGGTGATGGTGGTGATGGTGGTGGGTCGATTCCGTTGCCGGTGTGGGCGATCGCCGGCGCGGCCGCGGTCGCCGCAGCGAGCCCTCGGGCTCGTTCACTCCTCTCGCGTGGCGGGTCGACCAGGGCCGAGGTCGGACCATCCCGGATGGTGTTGATCCACGACGAAACCTCCCCGAACACCTACCGGTTCGCGATGAACGTTCCCCCGGGCGGGCACACCGAGGTCAACCCGGATGGATCAGCCACCATCTACGACAAAGACGGAAACGTGGTACGCCAGATCGCGCGGCCGTGGGCCTTCGACGCGGCAGGGCGGCCGCAGAAGACCTGGTACACCGTGGATGAGAACGGTGATCTCATCCAGCACGTCGAACCCGCTGAGAACGCGCTGTACCCGATCCTGGCCGACCCTGCGGTTCTACCGCCGCAGACGATCCACCCGTGCACCCCGGAAGATCTCAACGGCGACGGGATACCCGATGCTCAGCAGCAGGCTGCACCGCCGCCCGAACCCGATCCGCAGCCGGGACCTGCTCCTGCCCCGCAGCCGCAACCCGAACCGGCTCCTGCACCGCAACCCGAACCGGCTCCTGCACCGCAACCCGAACCGGCTCCTGCACCGCAACCCGAACCGGCACCGCAACCCCAGCCTCAAGGACCTTCTGGGGGTATCAGCGGTGGAACCGGATCAGGGGACGGGCCCGGCCAAGGACCAGGCACAGGCACACCGCAGCCAGCACCGGATCGTGAAATCGACCCGGGGTTGGAGTTGGGTCAGCAGCCTGAATCGGAGAACAACACTTTTGGAGTACGACCGATACTATTCGGAATCGACGATTTTCTCGTTGGCTCAGTAATAACGGCGTTCGTGACGGCGGCAATGGCCGCACTAATTGCCGAGTACGGCATTAAATGGCTGTACGATCATCGCGATAAGATACCGAGCCTGCTTACAGAAAAGCTCCCAGACTTCATTAGTAATCCTGCTTCTGCGATCGCGAGTGTAATTGCAAAGTTCTTTGCTGATAACCCTCCCGAAGATGCACCTAAATACAAGCCCACGGACAAGCATCAGAAGAGTATGCCCCACCACGGCAGGCAGGGTACACTTATGGACCAGTCGCCTCCTGAAGCCCAGAGGATTCTCGATGACTCGATTTCTTCGGGCGATAAAAGGTATGGGTACAAGGATGGTCGAGTGTATGAGTTTCAGCCGGATCAAACTGGAGGTTGGCATGGATACCCCGTGCCTGGAAGCAGGGTTCCCGGTAAGGTGCTGAAGGATCTCAGAGAGCGGAACCCGGATATTAATATCAAGAAGATGCTCAAGCAAACTCCCAAGGATCTCGAACGAGCTATTGAGAAGGGCGGAAAATAGAGTGGTCTATCGTTTAAGGATGGAGAAGACGGCTCCGAATGGGTATCAGGATAGTATTTACTATCCGACAATAAGGCTCTTCTTGGTAGAGGATGCTACGGGGAAGGAGGTGGATATTCTGCATGAACCACTAGAAATCGGCCGACTCAACGAGTGGATTCTAAAAAACGCTGTCCGTATATCCACAGAGCTTCCTCCTTTTGATCTGAAGGAGGGGGAAAGCATAGCGGCTGGGTATGCGAGAGTTCTTGCGGTACTGCCTCAAATTGAGGAGATTACTGGCAGTGTAGACATCCTCGCGGCTGCTGCGGATGTGATGGTGGGGTACCAACTATCTCATTCTATCGACAGGGCGCTTGGTGGAATGAACTTTCCTGAGATTTATCTTGGTGTAAGCCCGGCAGGTGCGGAGATTTCCTGTGCGGATGGCGGAGAGTGGGACTGGAAGTATGATTTAGTCGGCTACGAGGAGTTTCTGGTCTGGCTATCGCAGGAAATTCGTCAAGGACGCCTGCCTGAAGGGATGGATGCCGGCGCGGGTCTGTAACGTTCGATGTACTCGGTTGGGGCGGCCGCTCATCAGCTGCTCACGGATGCTCTAATGCTGCGGATCGAGGGCATTGCGATGCAGTAGAAATGGAATCAGACATCCGGGGTGCGGGTGCGTTCTACAAGGTCGGGCGTGTGGTGCGATTCGTGTCCGCACCAGTGTTGTGGGTTCCTGGTTGCGGATGATCACTCGTCGGTGTGTCGTTTGGGCCAGTGTTGTCGTGGGCTTGTCGGGTATGGGGTGGTTGGTTTCGGTTTTCGGTGATGATGCGGTGGACGGCGCCGACTGATATTCCGACGCCTCGGGCTATCTCGCGTATTGATTGGCCGGTGGTGTGTCGGGCGAGGATTGCGGCGCGTTTGTCGGGGTCGACCACGGTGGGGCGTCCGCCGGTTGTGCCGCGTCGGCGTGCTGCTTCCAGGCCGTTGCGGGTTTTGCGGCTGATGTCGCGTCGGCGGTCTTCGGCCAGGGCTAGGGCGAGATCGAGGATGAGGCTGCGTTCGGTGTGTTCGCCTGCTGCGATGCCGGTGAGTACTTTGACGCCGACGCCGCGTTCGAATAGCTCGTTGAGTACGAATAGGCCCTCGAGGAGGTTGCGGCCGAGGCGGTCGACTTCGAGCACGGTCAGTAGGTCGTCGGGGCGTAGGTAGCCCAACGCTCGGAGGAGGCCGGGGCGTTTGTCCACGCTGAGCGTGCCGGAGACTTTCTCTTCGAACACGGTGATGCAGATCGGGTCGAGGGCGTCGTGCTGTCGTCGGGTTTCCTGTGTGTCTGTGCTTACTCGGACGAGGCTGAAGGATCTCAGAGAGCGGAACCCGGATCTTAATATCAAGAAGATGCTCAAGCAAACTCCCAAGGATCTCGAACTAGCTATTGAGAAGGGCGGAAAATAGAGTGGGCTATCGTTTAAGGATGGAGAAGGCGGCTCCGAATGGATCTCAGGATAGCATTGACTACCCGGTGACGAGGATCTTCTTGGTAGAGGACGCTACGGGTAAAGAGGTGGACATTCTGCATGAGTCGATGGAAGTCGATCGTCTCATTGAGTGGATTTTAAACAACGCTGTCCGTATATCCACAGAGCTTCCTCCTTTTGATCTGAAGGAGGGGGAAAGCATAGCGGCTGGATATGCGAGAGTTCTTGCGGTACTGCCTCGGATTGAGGAGATTACTGGCAGTGTAGACATCCTCGCGGCCGCTGCGGATGTGATGGTGGGGTACCAAATATGTCATTCTATCCACAGGGCGCTTGGTGGAATGAATCTTCCGAAGATTTATCTCGGTGTAAGCCCAGCAGGTGCGGAGATTTCCTGTGCGGATGGCGGAGATTGGGACTGGAAGTATGATTTAGTCGGCTACGAGGAGTTTCTGGTCTGGCTATCGCAGCAAATTCGTCACAGCCGTCTGCCAGCGGGATGGAATCAGACAGCTCCTAGTGTCGCGTGTCGTTAATTAGTTTTCGGTTGGGCTTTCTTCAGAATGTCCTCGGCGGTTTTGGTCCATACGAAGGGGTGTTTGCGGTCGTTCCAGCCGTTGATGAATGCCCGGATCTTCGCGTTGAGGTCTTTGACTGAGGTGAAGACACCTCGGCGGATGGCTTGTCGGTCGATGATGCCGAACCAGACCTCGACGAGGTTGAGCCATGACCCGGAGGTCGGGGTGAAGTGGGCTGTGATGTTCGGGTGCTGGGCGAGCCAGTCGCGGACTTCGGCCTTCTTGTGGGTGGCGTAGTTGTCCATGACCAGATGCAGTTCCTGGCCGGGGTAGGCGCGGTCGATCTGCCGTAGAAACGCCAGGAACTCCTGGTGGCGATGTCGCGGTTTGACCGCGGCGGTGACTTGCCCGGTGGCGATCTGCAGGGCCGCGAACAAGGTGGTGGTGCCGTGGCGTTTGTAGTCGTGGGTGCGGCGTTCGATCTGCCCTGGCTGTGTCGGCAGCATCGGGGCCGTGCGATCGAGGGCCTGGATCTGCGATTTCTCGTCCACGCACAACACGATCGCGTTCTCCGGTGGTTCCAGGTACAGGCCGACGACATCGGTGACCTTGGCGATCAGCTGCGGATCGGTGGAGAACTTGAATGTTCCCGATCGCCACGGCTGAACGCCGTACTCACGCCAGGCGCGGGCGACCGTGGCGTTCCCGATTCCGAGAGCTTGTCAACTTTTCTGTGTAAGTCGATTAGGTATTCGATCTACAAGTGATGGTTGATACGGTCTGGATACGCGAGTGAGAGTTGCTCGAGGGCGCGTTTCCAGTTGGTCGTGACCGCGCCTTCGACGAGTCGTCCGGAGGCTCGGCGTTGGGCGGCGGGCAGGCCGCGTTCCTTGGCGCGGTCGCGGGCGCGTTTGTCTTCGATGTTGCAGATCGCCATCCACAGCAGCTTCATCGCGGCTTGATCGTTCGGGAAGTGCCCACGGTTCTTGGTGACCTTGCGCAGCTGGTAGTTCAACGATTCGATGCTGTTGGTGGTGTAGATGACCCGCCGCAGCTCTGGCGGGAACGCCAGGAACGGAATGAACCGCTCCCACGCGTCCCGGAAGGTCTTGACCGCCGAGGGGTACTTGCGACCGAGGTCGGAGTCGGCGAACGCATCCAACGCATCGGCAGCGGCCTGTTCGGTCGAGGCCTGGTAGATCGGCTTGAGTAATGCGGCGACGGCTTTGCGGTCGCCGTAGCCGACGAACCGCATCGATGCCCGGATCAGGTGCACCACACATGTCTGAACGGTCGCCTGCGGCCAGGTCGCCTCTACGGCCTCGGCGAACCCGGTCAGGCCGTCGCAGCACACGATCAAGACGTCCTCGACCCCGCGATTGCGTAGTTCGGCGCATACGGCGGCCCAGAATTTGGCGCCCTCGGTCTGCTGAATCCAGATCCCTAGGACGTGCTTAACGCCCTCCATATCGACGCCGACGGCGAGGTGGGCGGCCTTGTTGCGCACGTGTCCGCCATCGCGGATCTTGACGATGATCGCATCGAGGTAGATCACCGGATACAGCGCTTCGAGGTCGCGGGTCTGCCATTTGGCGACCTCGTCGGCGACTTCCTCGGTGATCTTCGAGATCGTCTCGTGCGACAGGTCGGTGCCGATCGTCGACGCGAGATGATGTTGGATGTCGCGGATCGTCATGGCGCCGGCGTAGAGCGAGACGATCATCGCATCGAGGCCGTCGAGGCGGCGTTGGCCCTTGCGGACCAGCATCGGGGTGAAGCTGCCGTCGCGGTCCCGCGGGACCGACAACGCCACATCGCCGATCTCGGTCGCCACGGTTTTGGCGGCGTATCCGTTGCGGGAGTTCGGAAACGACGCTGCATCCGGGTCCCCGGCCTCGTAGCCGAGGTGCTCGGTCAGCTCGGTGTTCAGGCCTCGTTCGAGGGTCGCTTTGAGTAGCGAGTTCAGCAGGCCGTCCTGCCCGCCGACCGGTTCTCCGGCATCGATCCGAGCGAACACGTCGTCGAGTGCTCCCGAGGCGATCAGTTCGTTGGCCATCTCGGTCTGCCGACGGCGTTTCTCTGCACGCGAATCATCCACGCTCACATCATGATTGACAGTCACTACAGCGGTTCCCTTCAGGGTTGAACCTCACCGCTTACACAAACCATCTGACACGCCCGATTCCGAGGTGCCCGGCCAGCAGCCGCGAGGACCAATGCGTGACCCCGTACTTTCTCGGTGGCGGCATCAACGTCGCCGACACGACATCGGCGTGATTGAGATACCTTGGGCGACCGGTCCTTTCAGCGTCGAGCAGACCATCGAGTCCGTCCTGGAGATACCGTGAACGCCACTTGAGGACCGTCGGTACCGACGTCCCGACGGCCTCACTGATTCGCGTATTAGCCATCCCATCGGCAGCAAGCACGACGATCCGCGCCCGACGCGCCAGACCAGCCGACGTCGTGGTCGACCTCAACAACTGATCGAGCTCGTCCGCATCACCATCACGCAGTTCCAGGGCCGGGGCTGGAGTATTAGCCATAACCAATTCTCTCAACCCAACAACCCTAAACTAATTAACGACACGCGACACTAGTGAGACCAACGATCGTTCATAAGACACCCGGGAGGCGGGTGTGTTCTCCCAGGTCGGGTGTGTAACGCGACTCGTGTCCGCAACGAGGTCATGTGTCTGCCCGTTTGCGTTACGGTCTGTGTAATGTGAGTGGGGTACGGGGGTGCCTGAGGCTCCAGCGTTATGCGCTGACGGCGGCGGGTTGCGATGAGGTGTTCATCGATCATGCCTCGGGGAAGCTTGCTTCGCGTCCGCAGCTTGAGTCGGCGTTCATCACCGTGGTTGTTGACTGGTACCTCGCCGGCGTCTCCACCTGCTGCATGGACATACTCGTCAAGACCCTCGGTATCAACGCCGTGTCTAAGTCACAAGTCTCCCGCATTGCAGCGGACCTCGAGGAGCACGTCGAGCAGTTTCGGCACCGGCACCTGGGATACGGGTCCTGAAGGCGGACGCGTAGTCAAAGCGGTGCTGCTGGTAGCGACCGGGGTCAGCGCTTGACGCCGCCACGAGGTCCTAGGCCTGCAGGTAGCCGCCGGCGGAACACGTTCTTCGCTGACCTGGTCGCTCGTGACCTGACTGGGGTTCGTCTGGTGACCGGCGATACTCATGCCGGGATCGTCGAGCGATCGCGGCGAACCTGCCTGGCGCACACCGTGGCAACGCTGCCGGACTCACTAGACGGGACTTCGACCGTCAATGTCGGTTGAAGCGAAAGCCGGGCAGTTGCGTCCTGCGAGATGCCATTGCGGATCCTAACGGCACCGTCGTTATCATTCCTGATACCTCAGAGAGCGGCTGGATCGATCGGTTCAGCGCCCATTGCTGCGCGACGTCGCTCATCGAGCGGCGTCCGACGAGGTGATCTCATCGACAAGTCCCCAGGCCAGGGCGGTGTCGGCATCGATCTGACGATTCGATGCGGCGAGGTACGCGGTGCGCCATCGTCCGATCCGGCGGGGGACGCTCACAGTGCCGCCCGCTCCGGGAATGAGGCCGAGGCCGAGTTCGGGCAGACCGAAGACCGCGTCGGGACGGGCGACGACGCGCCCGCAGTAGGAGGCCATCTCCAGTCCGCTGCCGAGGACGGCGCCGTGGACATCGGCGCGCAGTCGTGTTCCGAGGCGTTCGCGGACGGCGTCGAGGAGGATAGCCGGGCTGTATCGGGTCCGTGCCAGGTGCGAGGCAGACGGGTCGTCGAACAGCCCGAACTCGCGGAGATCGCCTCCGCTGCAGAAGGATCGACCGTTGCCGGTGAAGACGATGTCGGTGATCGTCGGGTCGGCGATCGCCGCGTGGAGTCCGTCGATCAGGCCGGCGCGCAGTGCGTTGCTGAAGGCGTTGTGGCGGTCGGGTCGGTTGAAGGTGATGGTGAGGGTGTCGCCGGTCCGGTCGAGGACCACGGCGTCGTCCTGTTCGTGGAGTGTGCGCGGTTTCTGCTCGGCGAGCCACCGGGCGAATTCGGGTCCGGCCTGAAGAGTCGAGTACCCGAGTGATTCGGTGGTCAGTCCTTGCCGGGTGTCGGTGCCGGGGCTGTTGGCGCGGAGGACGTCGTCGCACACGGCGGCGGCGATCGGGTTGGCGACGATCGTCGCCCGGATGTCGGCGAGGGCCATGTCGATCGAGTCCACATGAACGATGCGGACGTCGTCGGTCGGGGATTCGGTGATGCTGACCGTCGCGCGGTCGGCCCAGGTGTGTGCGGCGGTGCCCGGTGCCGGTGCGGCCGTAGCGATTCCGATTACGGGAGGGCCGTAGAAGTCGAAGGGGCTCGGTGGTTCGTCGCACCGGTCCAGGTCAACGACGGTCGGCTCGGACACTGGATCGGCGATCATGCGTTGACGTTACCGAACACGCTCCGGCGAAGGTGCCCCCTATCGACGTTCCCTTCCTCGGAGAGCGTGTTCCCTACCGCGCCACACCCTCCGCCGCCATCCGATACTGCTCGTACACTTCCGGCGTCGCCTCGCCGGACACTGAACGGGACCCGACAGTCCACACCGGCAGCTCGCCGGTCAACGCCCACGCGGCCTGCCGGGCCGCGCCGAGGGCGACGTACTCGGCGTCGTCGGGCATGGTCACCTCGCCACCGAACAGCGACGCGGCGACCTGTTGCACGGCGGGAGATTTGGACCCCCCGCCGGTCAGCGTGATGTGTCGGACGCCGATGCCCTCGGCTTCGATGCGCTCGCGGCAGAACACCAGAGAGCCGAGCAGGCCTTCGACGGCGGCGCGGGCGATGTTCGCGGGTGAGAAGTTCGCGGCGGTGATCCCGCTGATCGAACCGGTCGCGTCGGGCAGATTGGGGGAGCGTTCGCCCGCGAAGTAGGGAATCAGAGTGATCCCGTCCGCGCCGGCGGGGGCTGCGAGCGCGAGGCGGGAGAACTCGTCGAGGTCGACGCCGAGCATCTTCGCCGTCGACGCCAGCACGGGTGCGCCGTTGAGTGTGCACACCAGCGGGAGGTGGCGTCCGGTCGCATCGGCGAAACCGGCGACCAGACCCGAGGCGTCGCACGGCGGGACGTCGGTCACGGCGCTGACCACACCCGAAGTGCCCATGGAGACGACGGCGTCGCCGGGGCCGGCGTGCAGGCCGAGCGCGGCTGCGGCGTTGTCCCCCGCGCCCGCGCCGACCACGGCGCCGACTGCGGTGACACCCGCACGCTCGGCGGGTCCGATGACACGAGGGAGCAGGGGCTGCCGCCCACCGAATGCGAGCTCGAGCAGGTCGTAGCGGTACTCACCGGTCGCGGCGGAGAAATAGCCGGTGCCGGAGGCGTCGCTGCGATCGGTCGTCAGCTCGCGCAGATCCGAGAAGCCGCGCAGCTTCCAGGTCAGCCAGTCGTGCGGCAGGCACACGGCGGCCGTCCGGTCCGCGTTCTCCGGCTCGCGATCGGCGAGCCACCGCAGCTTGGACACGGTGATCGCGGCCAGCGGAACGACGCCGACAGCCTTCGCCCACTCGTCGGCGCCGCCGAGTTCGCCGACGAGATCCGCGGCGGCCTGCGCGGACCGAGTGTCGTTCCACAGCACCGCATCTCGCACCAGGCCGCCGTCGGCGTCGAGGCAGACCATCCCGTGCTGCTGACCGCCCACCGACACGGCGGCGACGTCGTCGAACCCGCCCGCGGCGTCGATCGCGGCGGTGAGTGCGGTCCACCAGTGTTCCGGCGACACCTGCGTCCCGCTCGGGTGAACCGCGGCGCCGGTCCGGACGATCGCACCGGTCTCGGCGTCGCAGATCAGCACCTTGCACGATTGGGTCGACGAGTCGACGCCGGCGACGAGCGTCATGCGAGCACTGCCTCCAGGGTCTTGCGGGCACCCACCGTGCGCAGCAGATTCAACGCGCGCAGATAGGGCTCGGCGAACAGTCCGTGGTCGGCCAGGTCGCCGAACAGGTCCTCGTCGCGCACGAACGCCAACGGATCTGTTCTGGATTGACGAGCGAGCGGAACCAGCCGTGCCGCAAGGGGATCGACCACGTCGATCGGCTCGCCCTGCTCGTCGACGCCTTCGGCGTACCGTGTCCAGCTCGCGACGATCGCGGCGGCCAGCGGCATCCCGTCGCCGGAGGCGATGCGGTCGCGGATCACCGGCACCAGCCATTTGGGGATGCGGTCGGACGAGTCCTGGCACAGTCGCGCGACGGTGTCGGCGATCGCCGGATTCGCGAAACGCTCCAGCAGCGTGGCGATGTAGGCGTCGACGTCCACCCCGGGCAACGGAGCCAGCGTCGGCTTGCCCTCCTCGGTCATGTAGCGGCGCAGGAGGGCGACGATGTCGGGATCCGAGCACGCGTCGTGCACGTACCGGTAACCGAGCAGGTAACCGAAGTAGCAGCACGCCTGGTGCCCGGAGTTCAGGAGTCGAAGCTTCATGTGCTCGTACGGGGTCACATCGTCGACCACCTGCACACCGACCTTCTCGAAGGCGGGACGACCCATCGCGAAATCGTCTTCGAGGACCCACTGCGTGAACGGTTCGGCGACGACCGGCCAGTTGTCGGCGACGCCGACGCGCTCGGCGACCTCGGCCGCCAGTTCCGGCGGAGTCGCGGGCGTGATCCGGTCGACCATCGAGTTCGGGAAGCGGGCGTTGTCGGCGATCCACGTGGCCAGTTCCGGGTCGCGCAACTGCGCGAATGCCAGGAACGTCGTACGCGCCATGTCGCCGTTGCCCTGCACGTTGTCGCACGACATCACGGTGAACGCGGGCACACCGCGGTCGCGGCGTCGTGCAAGCGCCTCGGTGACCAGGCCGAACACGGTGCGCAGCGGTGTGGTGCCCGAGAGATCGGCGACGACGTCGGGATCGGTCGCATCGAACTCGCCGGTCGCCGGCGAGAAGTTGTAGCCGCCCTCGGTGACCGTCAACGAGACGATTCGCGTGGCGGGGTCGGCCAGACGCTCGACAACGGCCTCCGGATCGTCCGGGGCGAACAGGTAGTCGACGATCGACCCGATCACGGAGGTCTCGACCGCCCCGTCCGGATGCTTGAGCGTCAGCGAGTACAGGCAGTCCTGCGGGACCAGGGCGTCGCGCATGGCGGCATCGGCTTCGCGCACCCCGACGCCGCAGATCCCCCAGGTCTTCGCGTCGGGATCGGTCGCGAGCAGTCTGTCGAGGTACATCGCCTGGTGTGCGCGATGGAACCCGCCGACGCCGAAGTGCACGATGCCGACCGTCACGCCGGAGCGGTCGTATTCGGGAGTCGTCGCGCCGACGATCTGCGATAGCGTCGCAGAGCTCAACGGAATGCTCATCAAGGAACCTTTCGGGTCTGCTGTGGTGGGTACGGTCTATTCACCAGGATGTTGCGTGCGTCACAGTTCGATGTTACCCTACTGAACACATTCACGGTCTGTGAGCATATGCTCACGGCGATGATGAGAGCAACGCACACATGACGTACGACGAGACAGCAGCCGAACAGGCGAACGGCCACGGGGGCCCATCGCCGCGTTCGTCGTCGCACCGCTCGTCGTCGGATTCCGGGCACGACCTGCGGCTGCTGGTCCGTGCGGCCGCCATGTACCACCTCGACGGCCGCACTCAAGCCGAGATCGCCCGCCGCCTCGGCGTGTCGCGTCCCACCGCTGGCCGCCTCATCGCACGAGCCCGTGCTCAAGGGTTGGTGCAGGTGACGGTCTCCGCGCCCCCGCACCTCGCGGCGAGCATTCACACCGACCTCGAGAGCGAGCTGGAGGACCTTTTCGGACTCGACGAGGTGCTGGTCATCGACGAGACGGCGGACGGCACGGCGACCGGCAACGCGGCGCTCGGCCGAGCAGGCGCCTCCGTCCTGACCCGTCGCATCCAGACCGGCGACACCTTCGGCTTCACCTGGGGGCCCGAACAGATCGCCGTCGCCGACGCGATGCGTGGGACGGCCTCGTGCGCGCGCGTTGTGCAGATGGACGGTTCGATGACCTCGGCCGACTACTCCACGGGTCTCGACCACACCCTGATGCGCTTCGCCGAATGCCTGAGCGCACAGCCGATCCGACTCATCGCCCCGCTGTACGTCGATGCGGGCACCGTTGAGGCGCTGCGCCGTGACTCACTGATCTCCCAGTCGCTGGATGCCGCTCGCGACGCGCAGATCGCGCTCTACGGCGTCGGCTCCGCATCCACGTCGACGACCCTCTTCGAGGGCGCGTTCATCGACTCCGTCGTCCTCGACGAACTGCTCGCGCTCGGCGCGGTCGGGGAGATCGGCGGCCGCTTCTACGACGTGAACGGCGTCGCCGTCTCCTCGTCCCTCGTCGAACGGACCGTGTCGGTGTCTCTCGAGACGTTGCGGGCGTGCCCCACGTCGATCCTCATCTCCGGCGGTCCGCACCGCCAGGAAGCCGTGCTCGGCGCACTGCGCGGCGGGTACGCAACCATCGTCGTCACCGATGCGGCGACGGCCCGATGGCTCGTGTCACAACAGAAAGGCCAGCAGTGAGGTTCCCAGGACAAGGATCGGTGCACCGCTGGCGTACCGCCGGGCGCAGGCGAGCGCTTGCGGCGGGCGCCTGCGCGGTGGCCGTCGCGTTGGTCGCGACCGGATGCTCCGGCGCGGGTGCGTTGTTCGGCGACTCCGACCGCCAGATCACCGTGGCGATGGTGTCGAACTCGCAGATGCAGGACGCCGTCGAGCTGTCCTCGCAGTTCACCGAGGAGACCGGCATCGACGTCAAGTTCGTGACCCTGTCGGAGAACGAGGCTCGCGCCAAGATCACCGCATCCGTCGCGACCGGTGGCGGCGAGTTCGACGTCGTCATGATCAGCAACTACGAGACGCCCATGTGGGGTAAGTACGGCTGGCTCGTCGACCTCACCCCGTACATGGACGCCACCCCGGGCTACGACCCCGACGACTTCATCCCGACCCTCAAGACCGCGCTCTCGTACGACGGTCAGATGTACGCGGCGCCGTTCTACGGCGAATCGTCGTTCCTCATGTACAACAAGCGCATGTTCGCCGATCGCGGGGTGTCCCTGCCGGAGAACCCGACGTGGCCCGAGGTCGCCGAGGCCGCGGCCGAGCTGAAGACCGACAAGGTCTCCGGCATCTGCCTGCGCGGCAAGCCGGGCTGGGGCGAGCTCCTCGCACCGCTCGACACGGTGATCAACGCGTACGGCGGTCGCTGGTACGACGAGGACTGGAACGCTCAGTTCAACACCCCCGAGGTCCGCGACGCGGTGAAGTTCTACGTCGACACGGTCCGCGAGTCCGGCGAGCCGGGCGCGGCGTCGTCCGGCTTCCAGGAGTGCAGCAACCAGTTGGCCCAGGGCCAGACCGCCATGTGGTACGACGCGACGAGCGCCGTCTCGGTGCTGGAGAACAAGGACTCCTCATCCATCGCTGGCGATGTCGGTTACGCACAGGCCCCGACCATGGCCAAGGACGGTAACGGCTGGCTGTACACCTGGGCCCTGGGCATCCCCACGTCCAGCGACAAACGCGACGACGCATGGAAGTTCATCTCCTGGATGACCAGCAAGGAGTACATCAAGTACGTCGTGCAGAAGAAGGGGCCGGAGAGCGTCCCGCCGGGCAGTCGGCTGTCGACCTACGAGCTTCCCGAGGTCAAGAAGGTCGCCGCACCATACGCCGAGCAGATGCTGTCGGCGATGAAGGCCGCCGACCAGAAGCACGCCACGCTCAAGCCGGTCCCGTACGAGGGCGTCCAGTTCCTGGCGATCCCTGAGTTCCAGGACCTGGGAACCCGTGTCAGCCAGCAGATCTCGGCGGCCATCGCCGGACAGATCAGCGTCGACGAGGCACTCGACCAGTCGCAGAAGTACGCCGAGGTCGTCGGCAAGGCCTACCAGGAGGAGCAGCGATGACTACCGCAGTCTCTACGCCCACGGGAGGGAGGATGTCGGCGGGCACGCCGTCGGACATCACCTCGGGCAAGGATCAGATCTCACGGGCCGAGGGCTGGCGTCGGCGCGGCCCGCTGCTGCCCGCGCTGATCTTCCTGCTCGTCGTCACCCAGGTCCCGTTCGTCTTCACGCTCTATTACTCGACGCAATCGTGGAACCTGGTGCGCCCGGGTTCGCGGCACTTCGTGGGACTGTCGAACTACGTCGACGTGTTCAAAGACAGCCAGTTCTGGCAGGTCGCGCTCAACACGATCCTCCTGATCGTCGGCACCGTACTGATCTCGGTGGTCCTCGGACTGCTGTTCGCTCTGCTGCTCGACCGCAAGTTCCTGGGCCGCGGCATCGTCCGCACCCTGCTGATCACGCCGTTCCTGGTGACCCCGGTCGCCGCAGCGCTGCTGTGGAAGACGAGCCTGCTCTCGCCGACCAACGGCCTGGTGAACTGGGCGCTGAGCCCGCTCGGCGTCCACACCGACTGGCTCAGCGACTTCCCGCTGATGAGCGTCATGGCCGAACTGGTCTGGCAGTGGACGCCGTTCATGATGCTGCTGATCCTCGCCGGTCTGCAGTCGATGCCCAAGGACATTCAGGAGGCGGCCCGCGTCGACGGCGCCACCAGCTTCCGGCTGTTCCGTGAACTGACGCTGCCGCACCTGCGACGGTTCATCGAGCTGGGCTCGGTGCTCGGCGCGATCTACCTGGTCAACACGTTCGACGCGGTCTACATGATGACCTCCGGCGGACCGGGCGTCTCCAGCGCCAACCTGCCGTTCTACATCTATCAGCGCGCCTTCCTCGGCTTCGACATCGGTCAGGCCGCGGCGATGGGCGTCGTCACGGTGATCGGCACGATGATCGTCGCGACCCTGGCGCTGAGACTGATCTTCAAATCGTTCTCCGGGTCAGAGGAGGCCGCGTGATGAGTGCTGTGCCCATTTCCGATGCGACCGGTCCCGACGTCTCGTCGTTGAAGCGTAAGCGCAACCCCAAGGCGGGTCTGCTGACCACGCTCACCTGGATCCTAGCCCTCGGGTTCTTCTTCCCAGTGCTGTGGATGGTGTTGCAGGCGTTCAAGAAGGAGACCGATGCGGCCACCGACCCGCCGACGTTCTTCTTCAGCCCGACCCTCGAACAGTTCAAGGGCGTGTTCGACGCCGGGATCGGCACCCCGCTGCTGAACTCGGTCTTCGCCACGGTCGTCTCGACGCTGTTCGTTCTGCTGCTCGGCGTGCCCGCGGCGTTCGCGCTGTCGTTGCGCCCGGTCCGCAAGACGAGCGACGCGCTGTTCTTCTTCCTGAGCACCAAGATGCTGCCGATCGTCGCCGCGATCATCCCGCTGTACGTGATCGTCGGCAAGATCGGCATGCTCGACAACGTGTGGACGCTGGTCATCCTGTACACGGCGATGAACCTGCCGATCGCGGTGTGGATGATGCGCTCGTTCTTCCTGGAGGTCCCCGGTGAACTCCTGGAGGCCGCGAGCATCGACGGCGCGAGCCTGTGGACCTCGGTGCGCGAGGTGATTCTGCCGCTGATCTCTCCCGGCATCGCCGCCACGGCGCTGATCTGCGTGATCTTCTCGTGGAACGAGTTCTTCTTCGCCGTCAACATGACGGCGGTCGACGGTCAGACGATGCCCGTGTTCCTCACGAGCTTCATGTCCGGCCAGGGCCTGTACTGGGCCCAGCTGTCGGCCGCCTCCGTCCTGGCCGCACTGCCGGTCGTCCTCGCCGGCTGGGTCGCGCAGAACAAGCTCGTGCGCGGCCTGTCGTTCGGCGCCATCAAGTAGTCCCCACCACCGTAAACACTCCAGGAGAAACCACTCATGGCTTCCATCACCTACGACAAGGCCTGCTGCGTCTACCCCGGTGCGGACAAACTGGCCGTCGACTCCCTCGACCTCGACATCGACGACGGCGAGTTCATCGTCCTCGTCGGACCGTCCGGCTCCGGCAAGTCGACCGCCCTGCGCATGCTGGCCGGGCTCGAAGACATCGACTCCGGCGAGATCCGCATCGGCGGCAAGAACATGGTCGGCGTCGCCCCGAAGGAACGCGACATCGCCATGGTCTTCCAGAACTACGCGCTGTATCCGAACAAGACCGTCGGCGAGAACATGGGCTTCGCACTCAAGATGCGCGGTGTCCCGCTGGCCGAGCGCAAGCAGAAGGTGGCCGAGGCCGCCAAACTCCTCGACCTCACCGACTTCCTGGACCGCAAACCGGCCAAGCTGTCGGGCGGTCAGCGTCAGCGCGTCGCGATGGGGCGTGCCATCGTCCGTGAGCCGCAGGTGTTCTGCATGGACGAGCCGCTGTCGAACCTCGACGCCAAGCTGCGCGTGCAGACCCGCACACAGATCGCGGCCCTGCAACGTCGACTGGGCACCACCACCGTCTACGTGACGCACGACCAGGTCGAGGCCATGACCATGGGCGACCGTGTCGCCGTTCTCAAGCACGGTGTGCTGCAGCAGTTCTCGTCGCCCACCGAGCTGTACGACCGTCCGGTGAACGCCTTCGTCGCCGGTTTCATCGGCTCGCCCGGCATGAACCTGTTCACCGCGCCGGTGTGCGACGGCGAGATCACCGTGGCCGGCGCCCCGATCTCGATCGATGAGGAGAGCGCGGCGCTCCTGCGCGGTTCGGGGCTGTCGAGCGTGATCGTCGGCATCCGCCCCGAGCACCTCACGCTCGGCGACGGCGAGGGCATCAATGCCGACGTCGCCCTCATGGAGGAACTCGGCAGCGAGACCTATGTGTACGCGAACCTCACCGACGAGTCGGTCCGGAACCTCGACGGCGAGCCGATGATGATGGTCGCGCGTAGCGCGACCCGCTCGCCCGCGCGCCTGGGCGACGGCATCCGCCTGCGCCAGTCCGGCAGTGCGGTGCACCTGTTCCACCCGGAGACGGGCGAGCGCCTCTAGCGAAGTCGCGCCTGCTGGTCGAGCGAAGTCGAGACTCCCACGGTGGCAACCCGTTCCCACTCCCTCCGCGAGGGGAGTGGGAACCGATCACCACCGTGGGAGAGTTCCAGCCTCTACGGCGCTGTCTCGCAACTCAGTTCAGCGGGTCGTGGGAGATCTGCGACGGGTCGACGCCCGCGGCGCGCAGGCGCAGCTGAGTGTGGAACACCATCGGAGCAGGACCGGAGAGCAGGATCTGGTGGTCGCGCCAGTCGCGCGGTTCGAGGGAATGGCGCGAGAGCGTGTTCGGGTAGTCGACCGCCACCTCGCCGACCCGGCCGAAGCGCAGGTCGAAACCCCACTGGCGTGGATCGGGGGCGCCGTCGATCCACCACGGATCGTCCTCGGTCTCGGCGACGGCGGTCACGTGCAGCCACGGATTTGTCCGAGCCAGTTGTTGGAGCACACCGAGTTCGTACAGCTCGCCCGGATGCCGTGTCCCGTAGAACAGGTGCGTCTCCGGGTTGTCCGCGTAGCGGGCCATGTCGAGTAGGAGCGCGCGCAGCGGTGCCAGGCCGGAGCCGCCCGCCACCATCAAGACCGGGCGGTCGCCGTCGACGGCCATCGTGCCGTGCTGCTGCCCGAACGTCCACACGTCACCGGGCTCTGTCGACCGCACGATGGTGCCGCTGACGTGCCCGCCCGGAATCGCGTGCACATGGAACTCCAGCTCGCGGCGTGGACTCGGCGGAGTAGCGAGCGAGAGGTTGCGCCATGCGTGCGGCCACTGCGGGATCTGCACTTCGGTGTACTGACCCGCGCGGTAGACGGGTGCATTCGGCTCGGCCACCAGACGTACGACGGCTCGCTCCCGGTTGATCGTGAACTTCTGCACCACCCGCGCATGCCACACCGGAGGGCCGGCGACGCTCTCGGCGGCGCCGCGCATCACCCCGGTCACCAGCATCATCGCATGCGAGACCGCGTCGTAGCTCTCCTGCGTCCACCGGTCGGCGAGCATCTGTGCGAACTCGGCCATCAGAGCGTCGTACATCACCCAGTAGTGCTCGCTGGTGACCCCGTACTTGCGGTGGTCGCGTCCCAGTTGCGCGAGGAACTCGACGAGATCGGCGTGCCCGTCTTCGGCGAGGATGCCGTTCAGCAGATGCTCGACTACCTGCGCGAACGTTGTGCGCATCGGAGCCATCTCGACCGGGAACAGGTCCCGTAACGACGGCGTCGCGGCGAACAGGCGGGTGAACAGGCTGGACGAGAAGCGGTCCGGGTCGGCGGAGATCTGGTCGCGGAGGTCGGCCAGTACTGGCTGGGCGGGCGATGTCACCGGCGACGTCCTCCTCGGGAACGGAAAGTGTGTTACCCGAGGGTAGTACCCCTGTCTGAGGGCACCTGAAATTTCGCCTCGTGTCCACGTTGTGTGTTCGCGCACGCATCACGAGACTCACCCGCCTCACATATGGCACGCTGACACCGTGACGTTGAGCGGAGTGATCCCCGGCATCGTCGACGCGCACGTTCACTTCTTCGATCCGATGCGGTCGACGTGGGCGTTGTCCCGGTTCGCGCGTGTGGCGCACATGCCGGTGATCAAGAGCTTCCCCCGACCCGCGCTGTGGCTGTCCGGCCTGGCCGCACACCGGTCCGAGACGCGGCTGATGATCGATCCGAGTATCGTCCGCACCCCGTACGAGGTGCGTGAGTACAGCGCGGAGGCGTCCGCCGTGCGACGTGTCGCCGGCGTCGGCATCGACTCCGTAGTCGCCATGGAGTCGCACTGGCGGGGCACGCCTGCATCGGGGGAGTCGTCGTTCGCCGAGACCAGATACCTCACCGGTCTGCCGTTCGGGCGGCCGCGGCTGCCGAAGCTCGGCGGTGTGGTGATCGCGGGTGATCCGACCGATCCCCAGTTCGGTGCGAGCCTCGACGCGCAGCTGCGCTACACCGGACTGGTGCGCGGGGTCCGCTACAAGTGGGCCGCGCATCCGGATGCGCAGATCGGCATGTGGCGTAAGACCGCGGGGGTGCTGCGGACCTCGGAATTCCTCCGGGGCTTCGAGGAGATCGCCTCGCGCGGATTGGTGTTCAGTTCGTTCGCCTACTCTCACCAACTCGGTGAGCTCGATCTGCTCGCGCGCCAGTTCCCGGACACGACGATCGTGGTCGAACATCTGGGACTGCCCATCGGCGTGTTCGGTCCGGTCGGTTCGGACACCGGAGCGACGGCGGCGGCGCGTGCCGAGATCTGGAAGCTGTGGCGCGAACGGACGGCGATGCTGGCGGCACGTCCCAACGTGGTCGTGAAGGTGTCCGGCCTGGCGCTCGGACCACTCGGCTACGGACGGGAGACCTCGGGCAACATCGGTGGCCGCGACATCCTCGCCGAGATGATGGGGCCGCTCGTACTCCACATAGTCGACAAGTTCGGACCCGAGCGCATCGTGTTCGGGTCCGACATGCCGGTCGACCGCCCTAACGCGGGCATCGACGTGGTGGTCGGCGCGCTACTCGACATCGTCGGCGATCGCGGCGATCACCTGCTTGCCCACCTGTTCGCCGAGAACGCGAAGCGGATCTATCGAATCGGCTGAGATCCGGCCACGCACGGCGACGCTCCCGCCCCGTCGCCGTGCGTGAGCCCGTCCTCCGGTCGCTGCCGTCTCCGGCAACTCCACCCCAAAGCCTGCTACCAGAATAGTTATATCGCTGACACAGTGTCTAGCGAGCAGCTCGTGATTAAGGCATTCGGTGGACCTCGCCTCATTCGTGGTGCGAGACGGTCCCGCGGACCTCGCCGTCCTCCGTCGGCGTCTGGGTTTCCCGTGTTGACTGCACCAGCGTCCTGAAACGTGTTCTAGTAGCTGTCATGGGTGTGTACGTGGTGACCGGATCGGCGTCGGGAATGGGAGCGTCCGTCGCCGCACGGCTGACCGACGACGGGCACGAGGTAATCGGCGTCGACCTCGCCGATGCGGCGGTGATCGCCGACCTGTCGACGGTCGAGGGTCGCCGAGGGGCCGTCGACGCATTGACCGAACGCATCGACGGCCCGCTGCACGGGGCGGTCTTCGCGGCGGGGATCGGCCCCCGGCGAGGCCGAGAGCGGATGCTCGCCGAGGTGAACTGCCTCGGCGTCGTCGAACTGGCGACAGCCCTGCGTCCGCGTCTGGCGGCGGCGCGGAATGCGAAGGTCGTGGTGTTCGGATCCAATTCGTCGACGGCCACCCCTCTCGTGCCGCGCGCCGCGATCCGACGACTCCTCGACGGCGACGCCGAGGCCGCCGCGCGGATCCTGCGTCGTCGGCCCGGCGCGCTGTCGGGACCGGCGGCCTACGCGGCGTCGAAGATCGCGGTGGCGCGGTGGGCGCGCAGGCAGGCGGTGACCGAGGCGTGGGCCGGTGCGGGGATTCGGATGAACGTGATCTCGCCCGGCCCGGTGATGACACCGCTGCTGCAGGGGCAGTTGGCGAATCCGCGTTCGCCGGTGCGCTCGTTCCCGGTCCCGATCCGCGAAAGCGGCCGTCCGGACCAACTCGCCGAGTGGGTCATGACGATGCTGTCTCCGGCCGCCGATTTCATGGTCGGCTCGGTTGTGACCGTCGACGGCGGAACCGAAGCGCTTCTGCGTCCGAACGACTGGCCGTCGCGGCTGCCCGGTCGCCTCCTGCCGAGGATGGCCTGGACCATGTGGCGGGCGCCGAGTCGCGGACAGGTGGCCGACTACTCCTGACGGGCGTCGACGAAGGCGAGCGCCGTGTCGGTGACGGTGCGGATGGCCCACTCGAAGTCGTCGATCGACGGGTTGGCCGCGTTCTCGAAACCGGTCAGCAGCATCATCGCGGTGGCGGCCAGACGCTGCGAGAGTTCGGTGCCGAAGAGTTCGACTCCCATATCGGCGATCGCCGCTCGCCGTGCGTTCTCCACCTCGGTGAGGGCATCGTGCACGGAGGAGTCGACGGCCGCCCAACTGCGGATGGCGCGTTCGGTGCCGTGGGGGAGGTTCAGCGCGATGGTGGTCAGTGCGTCGATGCGGTCGCGCGGATCGGTCACGCTGCGCGCCGCGTCGACGAGCCGGTCCGTGGCCTCGACGCGCCAGTGTGCGATGAGTTCGGTCTCGAAGGCCTTCCAGTTGCGGAACGAGTGGTAGAACGCACCCGTCGTCACGCCTGCCTCGGTGCACACCGAGGCCTGTTTGAATCCCGAATAACCATCGCGTGCAAGGACAGTCATCCCCGCGTGCAGAAATCTGCCGCGCAGCTTGTCGGGTTCGGCGTCGGAATCCATGAACGGATTGTGCCATGTCGGCGGGGGCGGCTCCTTGCCGTTTCACATAAGTTGACTTATGCTGGCTATGTTGTGACCTACCGCATACGAGGAGGCGGCCATGTTCAATCCTGATCGCAACGCGGGTCTCGACCCGCACCACGACTTCGTGGAGATCTATCGGAACATGTCGTTGCTCGACTTTCCGTGGGATGTCAACCAGGCGCTGAGCTTCGCGCTGTTCCGCACGTACGCGGTGCCGAGCGTCGGCCGAGTGCTCTCGGACTCACAGGGCTTCGACGACACGCAGAAGCGATACGACGACACCGGGTTGCTGTTGGAAGTGCCGCTGCGGCAGGGATTCTCCGCGCCCGAGGCGAAGTCGGCACTGCGTCGCATCAATCAGATGCACCGCTCGTACGACATCACCAACGACGACATGCTCTACGTCCTGGCCACATTCGTCGTCGTGCCGAAACGGTGGATCGACGACTACGGTTGGCGGCGGTTCACTTACGACGAGGTGGTCGCCGCGACGAACTACTACCGCGAACTCGGCCGTCACATGAACATCAAGGACATACCGGGGACGTACGACGAGTTCGAGAAGTTGCTGGACTCGTATGAGGCCGAGCACTTCGCCTACGACGCCGGCGGGCGTCGCGTCGCCGACATGACCTTCGAACTGCTGACCACGTTCTATCCGAAGCTCGTGCGCCCGGCAGTGCGGGTGTTCTCGCGCGCCCTGATGGACGACGCCCTGCTCGCCGCATTCCGGTACAAGAAGCCGTCACCCCCGGTGACCTCGCTGAGTCGTCGTGCGCTGCGGGCCCGCGGCCGTGTGGTGCGAGTGCTGCCGCCGCGTCGGAGAGTCAAGGGATTCGGAGACAGCCACCGTATGAAGACCTACCCGGACGGATACGAGATCGAGAAGATGGGCACCTTCCCGACCGGGTGCCCGGTGAAACACCTGAGCGCGGTCGAGGAGAAGGTGGACGCATGAGTCTCACGGTTCCCCAATTGCAGTCCGGACTCACCTCCGACGCCGCCTGCCGACTCTTCGACTCGCTCGAGCCGGTGACCGCGGACTTCATGATCGGCCAGTGGCACGGTTCCGAGGCGCCGACCGGTCACCCGCTCGACGGACTGCTCGCCGTGTCGGGTTGGTACGGCAAGCGGTTCGATGGTCCCGACGAAGTGCACCCGCTGCTGTTCGGCACGCCCGGCGACCTGTATCCGGTGAACCCCGGCGCGGTCCCGATGGGTTTGCTCAACTCTCTCGGCACGCGCATGCCGCGCCCGAAGATCCCCGGTGTCACCACGGCGTTCAAGGCCGTCAAGACCACTCGGTACCGTGCCCGCCTGCGTCGCGTCGACTACCGCGGGACGGTCAGTGCGGCCATGGTGTACGACCAGCTGCCGATCATCGACCACTTCCGCCGTCTCGACGACGACGCCGTCCTCGGAGCGATGGATCTGCGCGACTCGCCTCGGCCGTACTTCTTCCTGCTGGAGCGGGACTGAGCCTTCGACTTCTGCTTGGGGCCTCGACTCCTGCTTGGGAGCCTCGACTCCTGCTTGGGCGCTTCGCCTTCTGCTGGACGAGGGAAGTCGAGACCCGCTGCGCGCTACAGATCCACTTCCTTCGCCGGATCCGACGACCACTGCGAGTAGGAACCCGGATACAGCGTCGCCGTGAGACCGGCGTGTTCGAGGGCCGCGATCTGGTGGGCGGCGGTGACACCGGATCCGCAGTAGACGATCACCTCGCGCTCGCCGTCGACGCCGAGGCCGCCGAACCGGGCGCGCAGATCCTCGGCGGAGCGGAATCGTCCGTCGACGAGGTTGTCTGCCGTCGGTGCGCTGACCGCACCGGGAATGTGGCCGGGTCGGGGGTCGACGGGCTCGGTCTCGCCGCGGTACCGCTCGCCGGCGCGAGCGTCGAGCAGCAGCGCATCGGTCGCGGCCACCTGGTCGATGTCGACGGTCGGCAGGCCGTCGCCGGTGAGGATCACGGTGCCGGTGCGCGGCCGGGCGTCGCCCTGGGACAGTCGCATGCCGGCCTCCCGCCAGGCGCCGAGTCCGCCGTCGAGGATCTTCACGTCGGCGACGCCGCCCCATCGCAGCAGCCACCACGCGCGGGCCGCGGACATCCCGCCGTTGTCGTCGTAGACCACTACCGGGGCGAGTGCGTCCACCCCCCATTCTCGCGCCGCCGACTGGAGATCGGCGAGGTCGGGAAGCGGGTGGCGTCCCAGTGCGGGGTCGGCGGGAGCAGCGAGCTCGGTGTCGAGGTCGACATATACCGCCCCCGGCAGATGCCCCTGCGCGTACTGCTCGCGGCCGTCGTCGCGCCCGAGCTGCCAGCGCACGTCCAGGACGGCGGGCGGTCGGGACGAGAGCATGGCCTCGGCCAGGTCGTCGACGGTGATCAAGGCGGTCGACATCACTTCTCCAGGGTCCGCAGGAGTGCTCGCGTCCGTGCGCGGACCTCCGGATCGGGATCGAAGAGGATTCCGACGTATTCGTCGACCCCGAACGAACCCAACTCGCGGATCCGATCGGCGACGGCGGCCTCGTCGCCGACGATCGCGGCGTCGGCGGGACCGGTGAAGCCCTCGCGGTCGAGCATGGCCTTGTAGGAGGGCAGGCCGTCGTACATCGCGAACTGACGGCCGGCCTCGGCGCGGGCGGCGTCGGCGTCGTCGGTCACGCTGACCGGGAGCATCGCGACCGTGCGGACCGATCCGTCGGGTCGCCCGGCGTCGGCCGCGGCCTGGTGCAGAGTCGGGACGATGTGGTCGCGCAGGGTCTTCGGTCCGGTCATCCAGGTGACGGTGCCCGCGGTACGCCGTCCGGCCAGCCCGAGCATCTTGGGTCCGAGCGCGGCGAAGTACACCGGCGGCGCAGGCGTGTCGCGCAGTGTGATGACGCCGCGGGTGGTGACGAGATCGCCTGCCGAGTCGGCCTTCTCGCCGTTCAGAAGGGGAAGCAGTCCGTCGAGGTACTGTTCGGTGCGTGCGACGGGCCGCGCGTACGGCACACCCCACATGCCTTCGGTGACGACCTTGTGGCTCAGGCCCAGTCCCAGGTTGAGGCGCCCGCCAAGGATCTGATTGACGGTCATCGCCTGCTGCGCGAGCTTGAGCGGATGCTGCGACTGGATCGGAAGCACACTGGTGCCGAACTCGATGCCGGGCACGGCGGCTCCTGCGACGGCGATGACGGTCAATGCGTCCGGTTCCGTCGGCATCTGGGTGGTCCACACGCGGGAGAATCCCTCGTCGCGGATCTCGGTGAGGTTCGCGATCGCACTGTCCATGGACAGGTTCTTCGCATTGATCGTCCAGACGACGCTGACCTGCATGTGCACTCCCTATCGATTGTGAGACGGTTTCACTCTGGCGTCTCACTCGTGTTCGGCCTACAGTCAGCCTATGGGTGTGGAACTGACGGTGTCGCCGCAGCATCAGCGAGTCCGGGATACGGTGCGTCGTCTGACGCGATTCGACTTGCTACCGACGCCGGAGATTCAGGCGTCGTTCGCTGCCGGACACACCGCGGGCGACCCGGTGGCCGAACGCTTCGTCGCGCAGACGTACCACGGAGAGATGGGCGGGAAGCGGGCCGCGGAACTGCTCGACGAGGCGCTGCGCGTCGGCGTCGCCGGAGTTCCGGATGCGCCGGAGTCGATGCGCGAACTGTTCGCCGAGTTCGAGACGATTCCCGACTGGGTGGATCCGGAGCTGATCGAACAGGGCGCGGCCGTCTGGCGGAGGTGGGGTTACAGCCTGGGCGCGGTCGGCAATGCGGGGACCATGGACACCTATACGGAGGCGTCGCTGGCGGTGCCGTTGTCGCTCTCGGGTGGCTATGCCGGCGCCTCCGCACTTCACCGCTACCTGGAGACGAGCCGCTGGTGGCTGGAGGTGTGCGAGCCGGGCGCCGTGCTGACGCCGGGGTCGCGGGCCCGCGAGGTCTCGTTGAAGGTCCGCGTGATGCACGTGTCGGTGCGTGCTCGCGTCGCCGAGCACCCGGAGTGGAACGCCGTCGAGCACGGTCTGCCGATCAGCCAGAGCGAGATGATGCTGACGCTTCTGGGCGGCAGCGTCGGCCCGGGGCTGGGCCTGTACGCGCTCGGCTTCCTCACATCGCCGAGCGAACTGCGCGCCGTTCTGCACTTCAACCGATACCTGGGACATCTGGTCGGTTGCAATGTCGGTGAGATGTTCCCGGAGACCACGGCCGACGGCGTGCGTCTGCTCTACTACTTCGACGCGACTCGCAAACACGACTCGGGACCGCTGGGACCGGAGTTGGTGGAGGGTTTCGTGCCGTCGTTCCAGCCCGCGCCCACGGTCCGTGGATCGGCGCGTTCCCGAGCCCGGTTGCACCTGCAACTGCAGGCCGGCTACACCAGGCTGTTCATGCTGCCGTGGAACCGTCGGAAGTACCGGCTGCCCAGTGGCCTGCCTGGGTTGGCGATGCTGGTGGCCCGCGCACCGTTCATCGCCGCCATCGAGATCCTCCGGCGCGTGTTCCCCGCCGTCGACCGCGCCCAGCAGTCGATCTCGATGCGCAGCTGGCGCCGCTGGCACGCATGGCACCTCGGTCAGCGCGAAGAGGCCTTCGACGCCACCAGGGCGCTCCGCCGCTGAGAACGGTCGCACGCCGCATCTGTCGGTCGAGCATCGGATGACCGAGACCAGAGGGCGTCCTGACCAGGTGATTCGCGACCCTCGTCGACGTGATCGACGCGGAGCGCGGCCATGAGACGACAACGGCGCACGAAGGGGTCCGGGGGACCCTCTCGTGCGCCGTCCGTGATGGAGCGGAACCTACTTGGCGCCGGGGCGCTTCTTGCCTGCTGCCAGACCGAACCCCTTCGCCTTGGAGACGCCCGTCTCGGCGATGGTGCGGGAGTCCGCGGCGGGAGCCGCGGGTGTCTCTGCCTCGGAGGCTTCGGTCTCGGGAGCCTCGGCCGCAGGAGCCTCGGTCTCAGCGGACTCGGTCTCGGGGGCCTCGGTCTCGGCGGACTCGGTGGCAGGCGCCTCGACATCGGCCGGTGCTTCCTCAACGGGCTCGCCCTCCACCGGTGCGGCTGGAGCCGCGGCGGCGGGCTTGGGAGCGCCAGGTTTCTTGGCGCCGGGCTTCTTGAGTCCGCCGGCCATGCCGAATCCCTTGGCCTTGCCCTCGGTCCCCTCGGTCACCGCGGCCTCGGCCGGAGCTTCGGCTGCAGCCGAAGCTTCAGCAGCGACGGGTGCGTCAGCGACCGGTGCCTCCGCAGCCGGTGCCTCCGCAGCCGGAGCCGCGGCGGGCTTGGGAGCGCCGGGCTTCTTGGCGCCGGGCTTCTTGAGTCCGCCGGCCATGCCGAATCCCTTGGCCTTACCGGCGGTGGCCTCCGTTGCCGCCGACTCCGTTGAGACAGCCTCCGTTGAGACAGCCTCGGTCGACGCAGCCTCGGTCTCGGCCGCCGGAGCGGTCGCGGCGGCCGAGCCGCCGGGCTTGGGAGCGCCGCCGGGCTTCTTCAAGCCGCCGGGCTTCTTCAGACCGCCGCCCATCGCCAACCCCTTGGCCGGTGCGGCCTCGGTGGTCTCGGCGGCCGGAGCAGCCGGAGCGCTGGCACCGCCGGGCTTGGGAGCGCCGCCGGGCTTCTTCAGACCGCCCGGCTTCTTCAGGCCGCCGCCCTTGGGCGCCAGGCCTACAGCGGGCTTGGCCTCGGCCGGAGCCGCGGCAGCGGGTGCTGCGGCGGGCGTCGGGGTCGCTGCGACGGGCTCGGGCTCGGGAGCCGGAGCGAGTTCGGACTGGATCGGGTGCAGGAACTTGCCACCGCGCTCCACCTTCTGCCGACCGCGCTGGACGCCTTCCAGGATCATCTGGGCGACGTCGATGACCTCGACCTTGCCCTCCTGTTCGGTGCCGGAGGTCTGCGCGGTGACGCCGTCGGTGAGCATCACTCGGCAGAACGGGCAGCCGGTCGCGATCTTCTTGGTCGCGCCCTCTCCCGAGGGGGCCTGGGTCGGAGCGAGCGTGTCGAGGGCCTCGTCGACGCGGTCGACGTTGATGCGCTTACCGATCTGCTCTTCCATCCACATGCGGGCGCCGCCTGCGCCACAGCACATCGAGCGCTCGCCGTGCCGCGGCATCTCGGTCAACTGACCGCCCGCCGCGTCCATGAGCTCGCGCGGAGCGTCGTAGACCTTGTTGTGGCGGCCCAGGTAGCACGGGTCGTGGTAGGTGATGGCCTGACCGCCGACCGGGGCGACCGGCACCAGACGCTTCTCCCGGACCAGACGGTTCAGCAGCTGCGTGTGGTGGACCACCTCGTACTCGCCGCCGACCTGCGGGTATTCGTTGCCGAGCGCGTTGAAACAGTGCGCGCAGGTCACGACGATCTTCTTGCGCTGCGTCGGGGCCGTCGCGAACAGCTCGTTGAACGTCTCGATGTTCTGCTGCGCGAGCATCTGGAACAGGAACTCGTTGCCCGCACGGCGCGCGGAGTCGCCGGTACAGGTCTCGCCCTCACCGAGGACGAGGAAGTCCACGGCCGCGATGTCCAGGAGCTCGGCGACGGCCTTGGTCGTCTTCTTCGCGCGGTCCTCGTAGGCGCCGGCGCAGCCGACCCAGAACAGGTACTCGTAGCCCTCGAACGACTCGACGTCCTTGCCGTAGACCGGGATGTCGATGTCCATCTCGTCGATCCAGGCGGTGCGCTGTGAGGAGTTCTGGCCCCACGGGTTGCCCTTGTTCTCGAGGTTCTTGAACATGCCGGCGAGCTCGGTCGGGAAGTCCGACTCGATGAGGACCTGGTACCGGCGCATATCGATGAAGTGGTCGACGTGCTCGATGTCGACCGGGCACTGCTCGACACACGCACCACAGGTGGTGCACGACCACAGGGCTTCGGCGTCGATGACGGCACCGGCCGGATCGCCGCCCAACGAGTCGCCGACCAGCTTGCGCTCGGCCTCCAGACGCGCCGCCTCGGGGACCTTCGCGAGCTTGTCGTCGTCGACGTTTCCGTCCTTGTCGACGATGCCGATCTCGTCGCCGCCCATGTCCTTGGCGCCACCGGCGAACAGGTACGGAGCCTTGGCCTGACCGTGATCGCGCAGCGACATGATCATCAGCTTCGGCGACAGCGGCTTACCGGTGTTCCACGCCGGGCACTGGCTCTGGCAACGACCACACTCCGTGCAGGTGGTGAAGTCCAGCCACCCCTTCCACGAGAAGTCCTCGATCTTGCCCGCGCCGAACGCGTCGACGTCGGGGTCGGCCGTCTCCATGTCCAGGATCTTGCCCTGACTCATCATCGGCTTGGCCGCACCCAGGGCGACGCCGCCGTCGGACTCCCGCTTGAAGAAGATGTTGGGGAATGCGGCGAAGCGGTGCCAGGCCACACCCCAGTCGATGTTCAGGCCGACCACGGCCAACCAGACCATGCCCGACATCAGCTTGATCACGGCCGCGGCCGTCACCCAGTACACCGAGCAGCCCTCGAACAACTGCGCGAAGTAGTGGGTGAAGAACGACGTCCAGATCGGCGGATCCTCGATATCCGATGCGATCTTGAAGGTCTTCACGAAGATCATGCCGAGGCCCTCGATGAGGACGACGAGCTCGACGAAGTAGGCCGCCCCGAAGCGCGAACCCGAGAAGCGCGAGAGACGCTTGGGCAGTCGCGGGTGGTTGAGCTGGCGGATGATCATCAGCGCGACGATGCCGATGACCGTGCCCAGCCCCAAGACCTCGTCGGCGAAGATGTAGATCTTCCACGCGCCGATCACCGGCCAGTGGAACTCCGGATCGAAGATCTGTCCATAGGCTTCGAACCAGAAGATCGCGCCGATCAGGAAGCCGAACATCACCAACCAGTGCGCCCAGCCGACGGTGCGGAACTTCGCCATACGCGTGTGCGCGACGAACTCCTTGATCATCGTGGCCAGGCGCTTGCCCGGGTAGGCGAAGCGTTGGGAGTCAACCTTCTGGCCTTGGGCGATGCTGCGCACCATGGTGAACACACCGCGCAGGAACAGGGCCCAACACACAAGGCTGATCGCTGCGGCGATCCATCCGATCGTGATCGTGGCGGTCGTCATTCGAGTACCGGCCTTTCTTCAGGTCGTACCAGACCGGGCGCGGGCGGCCGATGCTCGCGCCCAAGTCGACGTTTTCTCCTGGTAACCGTAAGGCTTAGGCCCTTGCCACCGCTGCCAAGGTCTACCTAACTTCGCTGGTTGCAGCGTGTTCCAGGTCTGCCATCGATATGTTACTCGTGAGTAACCATTGAGTCCAAGTCGTACGCGCTGTGATTCCTTCGGCTGATCAGAGGGCTGTTTCGTGGCTGTGTGAACTCGTGTCGCACTCGGCTGACTTCTCGTCGTGTCGGACATGCCATTCGGTGACGATTCTCTGACTCTCGGCGCAGGCGTTGTCACGTGTTGGATCGTCGATCTCCGGAACCGGAATGCGGGCGTTGTGGAGGCGTCGGCGTCTATGCAGTTCGGGAGGGGTGCGACTCGTCCGGCGCGACGCCGGGTCCGACGCACGCACCATGCGATCGACCGAACCGAGGGTGGAGGCGCCGACGGTGGAAACGCAGCCCACGGGTGTCTCTGAATCGATCGTCTTCGGTCGAACGAGTGCCAAGGAATCCGGCAAACCGGCATGTGCGTACTAAGCTTTCCGTCGCGCCTTACTGTTCGGTAAGTCGCAGTTCGATTCAGCTGTGACGCACGATGTCTCGCTCTCCGAGACCAGCACAGAAACGAGTTGACGTGAAGAAGTCGACATTGCGTCGCGCGCTGTTCGCCGCGACCGCTGCCGCCGCGGTCGGCGCAGGCAGCCTCGCGCCGGCACCGGCCCATGCTGCCGCGCCCGAGCTTCGGCCGATCGCCGCATGCGCCGCAGGAGAACAAGGGACGTATGCGGACGTCCTCGGCAACACGGTGGACTGCTCTGCCTCGAGCCCGTCGATCATCGGCGAGGTCGGTGACGCCATCGCGGGTCTGTTCCTTCCGGGTGTCTCGCTCAGCGATCTCAACGGTGCGACGGCGCTCGGTATCGCACTGTTGGGCATGCCGGGTGCGGCTTCGGTGTCCGGCGACGGATTCACGACCGCGATAGGCGTGGGCGGCGACGCGACCGCGAACGCCGGCGGCGTTCTCAGCGGTGCGATCTCGATCGGCGTCGCAGGCGGCTCCGGCACGGCCGACTCCACGTTCGGCGGCATCTCTCTGGCTCTCGGCGGTATGACCGGTACGGCGCAGGCGCACGCACTCCCGCTTGGCATCGCCACCGCGTTCGGTGTCGGCATGAACGCGTCCGCGACGGCCCTCGGTGGCTTCGCCTCCGCGAACGGCTCGGCGGCGCTCGGCGATGACCCGGTGCCGACGACGGTGTGCACCGCGCTCTACGGCGCGGCATCGGTCACGAGCCTGACGGGCGGGAACCTCTCCTCGTGCACGAGCATTCTGTTCATCTTCCAGCGGTCGCAGCAGGGCGACGGGCCCGTCGTCTACTCGATCAAGAACCCGTTCGCCGTCGCATTGACTGCGCCATTCGGCCAGCTGGACAAGGTGACCGAGTTGGCCGGGCTCCTCGGACTCGAGCTGCCCGTCCCGTCGTCGATCACCGACCTGCTCGGTGGCAGGTTCGTCCCGCAGTTGTCCGAAGACCTGATCCGTGTCTCGGTCGACAACGACGGCGGCATCCAGTTCGGTTCGGACGTCTTCGGACAGAAGGCCGACCCGGAGACCTCCGGCGTCGCCGACACGGCCGTCGTCGCCAAGCAGTCGACCGTCACTCCCGCCGTCGAGCCGAACACGACCGAGTCTCCCGCCGTCGACACCTCGACCGGCGACGACGCAGCTGATCAGGCTCAGGCTCCGGAGACGGAGATCGATCCGGCCCCGACTGCTGACGCCCCCGCGGAGGACACCGACCAGGTCGCTTCCGTCGACGACGCTCTGGCCGCCGATGCTCCGGCCGCCGACACCGACCCGTCGGACGCATCGTCCACCGAAGATGCTCCGGCCGCGGCCTGAGCCGTATCGACACTTCGCGAACGGAGAGCGGAGCCGAACCCCTCACCGGGTTCGGCTCCGCTTCTCTTGATGCTGGAGATGCACCGGCGCCCTCTGTCCATCGATCGGACGATCCGAGGCGGAGATGTCCTCCGAACCCTCCGGTGCTCGTCCGTTCAGCGGGTGTACCGGCTCTCCGCCTGATATTGATAGATGACCGAAGAATTAACTTCTGCGGTTACGGGCGATTCGACCCACTCCGGGCGGATCGACGGCTACGTCAGTCGGGCAGACCAGAGGAAACTCACATGAAGAAGTCGACTTTCCGCCGCGGGGCCGCCGTCGCGGCCGCGGCGGCAACCATCGGAGCAGGCACACTCGTCGCTCCGCCCCCGGCGCAGGCGGGCGTGCTGGGCGACGTGCTCGGGGGTGCACTCGACGGTATCGCCCCGAACTGTGTGGCCGGCGAAGACGACGTGGTTGCGAACGGTCTTGGCGCGAGCGCGGATTGCACTGCGGCGGATCCCTCGGTCGTGGCGAAGGTAGGGGACGCCATCATCGGACTGTTCCTTCCGGGCCTGCCCGTCGATCTTCTCACCAGTCTCAATGGTGCGACCGCGGTAGGTGGCGCAATTACGATTCCGCCGATTCCCGTCGTGCTGCAGGACGGTCTGGTCATCGGAGTCCCGGCGAGCGCCACGATCGCCGGCAACGGGTATACGTCAGCTCTGGCACTCTTCGGAGACGCACGCGCTACAGCGGACTGGTACCTGAGCGGTGCAGTGGCGATCGCCGGGCCGCGAGCCGACGAGACCGCGACGGCGTCATTCGGAGGTCTCGCGTTGGCAGTCGGCATGGCCGGGCTGCCGGAGGACCCTATCGACGTCCTGGACTTGCTGGGTGGCAAGGTCTACCACGGATCTGCCAACGCGCTCCCCGGCGGCGTCGCACTGGTCTTCAACGTCGGCTACAACGGCTCAGCGACAGCTCTTGGCGGCTACTCGTCGGCGGTCGGCACATCATTCCCTGTCGAAGGTCTGGCGAACAAGGGCACCGTCTGCACCGCGCTGTACGGAACCGCCTCACTGACGAACCTCGACGGCAGCAACGTCTCGTCGTGCACCAGCGTTCTGTTCCTGTTCCAGCAGTCACAGCAGGGTGATGGACCGGTCAACTACTCGATCAAGAATCCGTTCTCGCTTCGCTTCACCTCGCCGCTGACCGGACTGCAGAACGTCGTCGGCGCGGTGGACGGGATCCTGCCCGAGGGACTGCTCCCCGATGAGGTCGTCGGCCTGTTCGACCTGGGCTTCCAACCCGAGTTCACGTCCGACCTGATCCGTATCGTCATGACGGACGACGGCCCGAGGTTCGAGACAGACATCTTCGACGACCTCAAGGATCTGTTCGCCCTACTGAATCCGGCGAAGACCTTGGCAAGCGTTACGACCACTGCCGAGAACACCGACGCCGCCGCATACCGGCTCCCGAACGCCGCCGACACAGTGTTCGACCAGGGTGAGGTCGAGTCGAAGGACGCTCCGGCGACCATCGAGGCCCCACTGGAGATCACCGCCGGGGCGGACGACACCGCGCAGACTCAGGCATCGGACGCAGGGGCGCAGGGACAGGACGACGCCCCCAGTGGACAGGATGAGCCCCCGGTCGCTGAATCGGAGGACCCCGTTGAAGACTCGACTCCGACACCCGAGCCGACGGCCACGGAGCCGTCGAACACCGTCGAGCCTTCGACTACAGCGAGTGCTGAGCCGTCGAGCACCGACGACGGCACCGGCACCGAGTACATCGGTCGACACCGCGCTGAACCGTGATGTGATCGGTTGTCCCTGACGTGATTCATCCCCTGTGGTCTCCACCGCAGGGGATGAATTGTCACGTGCACCTGGCATTCGGCCGGGACGGGAAGGAGTCTCGACTTCGATCGATAGGCCGGAGGCCGCCATTTGCCCGACCTCACGCCTTCGGCGGCAGCGCCTCCAGGTCTTCGAGGGCGGTATCGAGATGGTCCAACAGCCGCTGCAGGCTGGGCAGTTCGGCGCGAGCACCGGTGATGCCGAAGTTGGCCTTGCCGGAGACCGTCGTGATCGTGATGTTGAGCGCGAGTCCCTCCACCGGAATCGACACCGGGTAGCAGCCGTCCAGCCGTGCACCGTTCCAGTACAGCGTCTCCTCGGGGCCGGGGACGCTCGAGATCATGAGGTTGAAGCCCGTCGGCGTGTATTCGACGAAGCCGGGGATGGTGGTGAACGCGAGCGGCCACGCGATGGCGGCGCCGAGCGCCAGCGCCTGCAGTGGGCGCAGTCCTCGCACGGCCGCCTTCGCGGCCTTGGTCGACGCCGTGATCGAGGCCACCCGGTCGGCGGCGTCGGCCTGATCGGTGGCCAGGCGGACCGAGATCGCGGTGATCGCGTTGCCGGTCGCATCGCCGTCGCTGTGCAGTGACACCGGCATCACCGCGATCAGCGACTCGTCGGGCAGCGCATCCTGATCGGACAGGTACGTGCGCAGCGCGCCCGAGCACATCGCGACCATGACGTCGTTCAAGGTCATGCCCTGCGCCTTGCCGACGGCCCGGAGTCGTTCGAGGGGCCAGTCCTGCGCGGCGAACCGTCGCGCCGATCCGATCGGCACGTTCAGAATGGTGCTCGGCGCCTGGTGCAGGGGCGCGATGTAGTCCTTGTCGGTGAGACCGGCGATCGCGATCTTCGCCGCGGCAGGGCCCAGACCCACCACCTGGTCGGCGATCTCGGCGACCTGCCCCACAGCGCTCGTGAGCGTTCCGAGCAACCCCTTCCGCTCGGGCTTCGGCTTGCTCTTCGCCCGTGCGCGGGCCGGGCGCGCGTCCCACGCCGCAGTACCCGAACGATCGTCGGGATCGGTCGAGAGCATTCGCTGTAGAAGCCGCAGAGCGCTCACCCCGTCGATCACCGAATGGTGGGCCTTGGTGTAGACGGCGACGCGCCCGTCGGCGAGACCCTCGACGATGTGCGCCTCCCACATCGGGCGACGACGATCCAGCAGATTCCCGTGATTGAGCGAGACGTACCGGAGCAGGTCGCGGACGGCTCCCGGACGGGGGAGGACGGTGCGTCGCACGTGGTAGTCGAAGTCGATGTCGTCGTCGTACGACCACGCCGCATAGCCCGCGATCTGGGCCGGCGTCGCCGGGCGTTTCAAGAACAGCTTCGATACGTCGCCGGTGGGCACATGGAACTTCTCGGCCATCTCCTCGGCCAGTTCCTCGGGCGACTGTCCCTCCCGCGGGACGAACAGCTGCAAGCCGCCGACGTGCATCGGCTGGTCGCGCGTCTCGCCGATCAAGAACATCGAATCAGTCACCGGCATGTACTGCATCGGCTTCCCCCTCCTGCGACAATCGAGGCGCGCCATCACGCATCGTCGAGCAATTGTGACACGATGCACAATCAGACTTTTCGCCGCCCTGGGCACCGCGATCATCCGGCCGTGAGCGGGAGAAACTACCGTGAACAGGTGCTCACACCTCGTCGCCTCCGGCATGCGTTCGTGCTGTTCGTCGTCGCTGTTGAACTGCTCGTCGCCGTCACCTCGTCGTGGGTGGCGCTGGCGTCGCGCGGCCGTGTCACCGACGCGGCCGACGTCCCCGACGATGCGCCCCGCACGGTGATCGTGCTCGGCGCGAAGGCCGCCGACGGCGAACCCGGCGACTATCTCCGCGCCCGCCTCGACGTGGTCGTCGAGCTGTACCGAGCAGGTCGGGTCGATCGCATCCTCGACTCCGGGAACGACGCCGACGGTGCCGGCAACGAGGTTCAGGTGATGCGCGCGTACCTGCAGTCGCGAGGGGTGCCCGCCGAGGTGATCGTCGACGACCCGATCGGCCTCAACACCGCCGCCACCTGCCGTCGGGCGGCTCGGGTGTACCACGTCGACGCCGCGCTGATCGTGACCCAGAACTTCCACGTCGGGCGTGCGGTCATGCTGTGCGAGGCCTACGGGATCGATGCGACCGGGGTGATCGCCCCGTGCGGACACTGCAGCACTCTCAGCATGATCCGCAATCACCTGCGAGAATCCCTCGGATCGCGTCCGCGAGCGGTCTGGGACTCGGTGCGTGCATAGTCGTCATTCAGTCGAATAGCGCGGTATCCGGCGGGGAATAGCGTTGCCGTATGGGTACGACCGGAACGCCCGGATTGCACGTGGCGGGAATCGCGGTGGCCGGCGACGGCGCCGGTCCGGCGCTGCTCCCGATGCGCGCAGCCTACGCGGCCCTGCACGATGCGCGGATCTCCGTATCCGACCTGGGTGCCGTGATTCACGTCGGACACGGCTCCCCGGCTCCGGTGTCGGCGGCCGTACGCGACGGACTCGGCGCGCGCTGCGGGCGGACCTTCGACGTCGACGGCGGCGCGACCGGGGTGATCGTCGCGCTGGCGGTCGGCGGATCGCTGCTCGACGCGTCGGGCAGCGTGCTCATCACCGTCGCCGAGCCGGACGGCGCGACGGCGTCGATCGTGGTGACCGGAGGGGAGTCACCACTGGCGACGATGGAGTTCGATCAGGCCCGCACCGGTCGGACTCCGCCGTACGTCCTGCGCTCGGCGTCGCCGATCCGGGGTCTGCTCGACGCTCGGGCGTCCGGCCACCTCGACGTGGTGCTCGTCGCGGCGGGGGAGAACACGCCGGTCGCGTCGGTGAGGTGTCTGCTCGCCAAGCGGTGAGAACGGTGCGGCGCCCGCTCAGATCATGAAGCGCAGCGGCAGGCGCGGGCGGCCCGTCAGATACAGGGAGCCGGGCAGGCGGCGCAGGATCTCGGTCACGGCCAGCGAACCCGCCACCACCAGCAGGTAGACGACGATCGTGCCGAAGGGCTGGGGAACGTGCGCGAGGATCACCGGTTGCCCGGAGTCGGTCGTGGCGCGCAGGATCCAGAACATCACCATCACGTGTACCAGGAACACCGGGAACGACCTGTTCGCCGCGTACGACACCGCGGTGGCGAGCCGCGGCGAACCCTCGCGATAGTGCGTCGACCAATGCAGCCCCATCGCATAGATCGAGACGACGGCGACCATCACGAACGGCAGCACCGTCGGCTCGAACGCACTGTTCGGATCGTTGGTCGGCGCACCGTTGTCCAGGACGCGATGGAAGTACGAGCCGATGGCGAGCGCACCGGTCCCGACCAGGGCGACCGCCAGCCACCTTCCGCGACCGCGGACCATCGCGGCGAGTTGTTCACGGTGGTCCGCGGCGATCGCCCCGGCGACGATGAACAGCTGGTAGGGGATGAACGTCGCGTACGCGCGACTCCACGGCCCCCACGCGGCAGGCGCCTCCCAGTACGAGATGGCGCAGACGACTCCGACCTGCAGCAGCAGACTCCCCGCCAACACCAGTCCGTGATGTCCGCGCGTCTTGGCGACGAGGAGTCGAAGCAGCGGGAACAGCAGATACACCTGCAGCATCACGAACAGGAAGTACAGGTGGAATGCGGCCGTTCCCCACGACAGCTGACCCCAGAACTCGCCGAGGCTCGTCGGGATCTGCCCGCCTCGGCCGTTCGACCACATCCCGATCACCATCCAGTAGATCGCCGACCAGATCGCGTACGGAACGATGACGAGTTTGATGCGTCGACGCCAGAAGTCGACCGCGGAGAAGTCGTCGCGGTCGAGGTTCTGGTACATCAACACGAACCCGGTGAGCGCGAAGAAGATGTTCCGGGTGGCGTGGAACAGCAGATTCGTCGCGTTGACGCCGTGACTGCCCCACTGGTCGGTGGTGGCCGCCAAGACGTGGGTGAAGATGACGAGCGCGAACGTCGTCGACCGGATCAGATCCAATTCGTACAGATAGGGGCGTCGTCGTCGAATCGGCGCAGCCGGTGCTGCGCTTGTCTCGGCGTCGAGCGACATGGGACCTCTGAAATTCACATACGTTACAGCGCGCGATGAACGGTTCGCACCGCGTCAAACGGACACGCTAACAGGCGTCGCTGTGAGTTCACTGGTCGTCGGGCCGAGAGATGTCCCACAGGGCCGGGCCGCCTATCTGAACATCGGTGGCTGCGGCGGCCACCAGTCGGTGGCGCGGCCGATGTCGGCGTCCAGGAACGGGATGAGGCTGCGCACGAAAGCGGTCGTCAGATGATGCGAGTCGTGCCAGACGAGGATGTTCCCGACGACGGCGGGGCAGTACCCGTCCCGGCAGAACGCGTCGCTGTAGTCCAAGAACGTCATGTTCGGGAAGTCGTCGGCGATCGCGTCGATCGGGCTCACCTCCGCGAGCGCGCGCTGACGGGAGACCCCGCACACCTCGGGCTTGCGGCCCGCCGCGATGCAGTCACGCGGAATCATCGGACCGTGCGTCCACGGGGTGTCGCGCACGGCGATCACGTTCTGCCCGCGGTCGCGGAACAACTCGAAATAGTCCAGGTACCCCTTGGGCGTCACATCGCCCGGACCATCGTCGGCGGGACGCGACGCGGTGGTGAACACGACGTCGGGCTCGTCCTCGTCGAGCCGGTCGGCGACGCGATGGGACCAGTCGTTGCACTCGGTGAGCAACTCGCCCTGGAACTCGACCGCGGCTTCAGTGCTCAGCGCGCAGCCCGCCTTCATATAGGTGGTGACTCGGAATCCCCGCTTCTTGCCGATCGCGTCCAGCGCGGTCATCCAGTGCTCGGAGTGCGATCCGCCGACGACGGCCATCGTGCGGTCGGCCTTCGGGTCGCCGAAGACGCCGACCCGGATCGACGGGTCGCCGAAGTTGGAGAAGTAGCCGATGTGGTTGAGGGGCCAGTCGCCCGCCGCGGCCTCGGGATTCGGGACCGCCGGGATGGCCGGCGTCGGAGCGTCGAGCAGGAAGGCTCGGGCGCCGGGATAGTCGCGCGGATTCAGGTTGGTGGTGTCGACGTACTGGTGCTTGGCGCGGTACTGCCAGTAGCCCGCGCTGGCCAACGCGAACACGCTCACGATCACCAGACCGAGTGCGAGGATCGTGCGGTAGCGCTTCGAGAAGCCCGTGCCCCGGCCTGCCCGCAGCGGCGCCTCGACGAACTTGGTGGTGATCCAGGCGATGAGGACCGAGACGAGCAGGATCGCCGCGCCCTCCAGGACGGACACGTCGTCTTCGAGCCGGTGACTCATATAGAAGATCAATAGCGGCCAGTGCCACAGGTAGAGGGCGTAGGCGATCGAGCCGAGCCACACGATCCACGGGTGCGCCAGCAGGCGCCCGACGGGGGAGAGGTCGTTGCCGGGGATCTCGACGGGCGCCGTCGCCGACGACCCGAGCCAGATCAGCAGCAGCGTGGATCCGGCCGGGACGAGCGCCATGGCGGCCGGATACTCCTGGACGCCTGCGATCCAGAAGCCCGACGTGGCGATCAGTGCGATCGCAGCCGCGCTCAGCAGCGACCGCAGCCAGTTCGGCATCGCCAGACGCGGAGCCCAGATCGCGAGGAGACCGCCGGTGATCGGCTCCCACAGGCGGGCGACGGTGTCGTAGTAGTTGAACGGCTGGTTGATGCCGTGCCGGTAATTGGCCCATGCGAACGAGACGAGCGCGACGGCGGCGAGGCTGCCGCCGACGATCCCGGTGATCACCTTCGGGCGGCCGAACACCGGCCATTTCAGCGCCCCGAGTTTGAGGAGTCCGCCGAGGGCCAGCGCGCACAAGATGGTGATGAGGAAGAACTGGCCCTGCATCGCCATCGACCACAGGTGCTGCATCGGGCTCACCGCGGAGTCGGCGGCACCGTAGTCCTGGGAGGCGAACGCCAGGTGATAGTTCTGGTAGTAGAACGCCGAGGCGACGAGTTCTTTGCCGAGCGGACCCCACCGGGTGGTGGGCATCAGCCACCAGGTGAGCGCGGTGATGCCGGCCAATACCAGGAACAATGCGGGCACGAGTCGGCGCAGCATCCGGGACAGACGCGGCCACGGGTTGATCGCCACCGACCAGCTCTGCGACGACGGGTTGGTGCGGATGACGTGTTTGAGCAGCGACGCGACGAAGAAGTAGCCGGACAGCGTCAGGAAGACGTCGACACCGCCGGACACCCGACCGAACCACACGTGGAACACGGCGACCAGGAAGATCGCGATACCGCGCAGACCGTCGAGGTCGAGCCGGTATCCCGAGTTGGTGCCGGCCGCGGCGTCCTCGTTCGGGGTCGAGGGCGACGGTGGTCCACTGATCGCTCCGGCTTTCGTCACAGCCCGGATGCTACGTGCACATCCCGCTCGATTTCCATTTCCGCGACACGGGCTGCGATGGTCGGCCCGTCGGTACCTGCAGGTCGACGCCGATTCGGCGAGATTCGTCACGCCTGAGCCCGGATGCGGGCAGGATGAGACTGCGGTCACACCTTGTGTCACATCCCGGTGTGCCGAGAACTCCTAGACGAGAGAGCGTGGTCTTTGATGAAGACGAAAGCCGCAGTCCTGCACGGCGTCGACGAGCAATGGCAGATAGAGGAGGTCGAACTCGGCGACCCCGTCGCCGGCGAGGTCCAGGTGAAACTGGTCTCGTCCGGTCTCTGCCATTCGGACCATCATCTGCGGACCGGGCAGTCGCCGGTGCCGTTCCCCGTCGTCGGCGGTCATGAGGGTGCTGGCGTCGTCACCAAGGTCGGACCGGGCGTCACCCGATTCGCCGAGGGAGACCACGTCGTGACCGCGTTCATCCCCGCATGCGGTGTGTGCGAGCCGTGTTCGCGCGGCGCGCAGAACCTGTGCGACGAGGGAGCCGGACTGCTGACCGGGCTGTCGATCTCCGATAAGACGCACCGCGTGACGCAAGGCGACGAGGGTCTCACCCAGATGTGCCTGCTCGGGACGTTCTCGCCGTACATCACGGTGAACGAGGCGTCGCTGGTCAAGATCGAGGACGACATCCCGCTGAAGGAGGCCGCGCTGCTCGGCTGCGGCGTCGCGACCGGGTGGGGGTCGGCCACCGAGATCGGCGGGACGCGTCCCGGCGACACAGTCGTCATCGTGGGCATCGGCGGCGTCGGCATCAACGCGGTGCAGGGAGCCAAGGCGGCGGGTGCGCGGCACGTGATCGCGATCGACCCGGTGAAGTTCAAACGCGACATGGCCGAGAAGCTCGGCGCGACCCACGTGTTCGAGAGCATGGAACAGGCGTTGGAGCCCGTCGGCGAGCTGACGTGGGGCAAGCTCGCGCACACCGTCGTCCTGACGATCGGCGAGATGAAGGGCGAGTACATCGCTCCCGCCGCCGCGTTGACCGCGAAGGGCGGTCAGGTGGTCGTCGTCGGAATGGGCGACTTCGCGTCGATGGAGGTCTCGCTCAATCTGTTCGAGCTGACGCTCCTGCAGAAGCGCGTCCAAGGCGCGATCTTCGGCGGTGCGGGCCCACGAACCCAGGTCCCGAAGCTCCTCAACGAGTACCGCTCCGGCCTGTTGAACCTCTCCGATCTGGTCACCCAGACCTATCGTCTCGAGGACATCAACAAGGCCTACGACGACATGCTCGAGGGCGCCAACATCCGCGGCATGATCGTGTTCGACGAGGCCGACTGGTAAGCGATGCGCTCGCTGATCGAGTAGGCGGGAGCGGAGCGAGGGAGCCGTACCGAGACCGGACCTACAGCGACACCTCGGTCACCTCGGTGAACACCATGGATGCGCCCGTGGTGGCGAAGTTCGCGACGTCGGCGGAGACCGCCTGCCCCTGTTCTGAGGTGAGAGCGGCGACGAGATCGGTCTTGGAGTCGAAGTACAGCTCGGACACCTGGTACACGTCCGGGGTACTGCCGTCGAGGGTGTCTCCCTTGGAGACCGCGGCGCTGCGCAGACCGGGCAGCTTCGCCGCCAGCGGCATGTGGGTGTTCGCGTAGTACTCGTCGAATGCTGCGGGGTCGGTGGGCTGGTTGTACAGGACGGTCAAGCGGTACATCGATGCTCCGATCAGGTCTTCGGTTCTCGTACTTCGACGCTACCGTCGGCTGCCATGCCGCACAGGCGAAATCGGGCCGACTCCGAGTGGAGTCGGCCCGATGCTCGTCTGTCCTCACGCGGCGGGCGCCGTGGTGTCGTGGTCGGTGAGCTTCTGGGCGTAGGCGACGCCGAGACCGAGGAGGATCAGTCCGACGACGATGAACGCCAGGACGCGGAACACGCCGTCGAGGGCCGACAGATCGAAGAGGAACAGTTTCGCGACGGCCGCGGCCATCACGGCGAGCCCGGCGCTCAGGACGGTGGCGCGGTCGGCGCCGTCGAGCCTGCGGGCCCACAACAGTGCGGCTGCCGCGGTGACGCCCCAGACGATGGTGGCCGTCGAGTGCCCGGCGCGGAAGGCGGCTGCGGCGTCGTCGGTGATCAGATGGGCGATGCTCAGAACCGCGGTGCTCACGAGCCAGAGTCCCACCATGCCTCCTGCGACGGTGAGTCGATGTGCGGCGGCCGGGTAGCTGTCGGCCCACGACCAGGTGATCAGGCCGGTGGCGGCCAGCCCCATCAGCGAACCGATCAGCAATGACGTGTGGCTCGCGTCGGTCGGCAGCAGGTGATCGGCGAACAGCAGCCGTGCGGCGCCGTCGCCGATCATGACGAGGATTCCGATGCCGGTGAAGGAGGTGCCGGAGATACGGACCGGGAGAGCGAGGTCGCGGGCCGCGGGTGCTGCGACCGCCAGCAGGAGTCCGACGACGATGAATCCGGACGGACGGTAATCGGCGTCGAGCAGATAGCCGAGTGCGGCGAGAAGCTGGACGACCGCCGCCACCAACCAGATGCTGCGGACGCCGCGATTCACGAAACGAGTGGTCGTGAAGGCTGCGGCGAGGTACGCGAGAGCACCGATCACCAGCGCGGCCGATGCGACGACGTCGATCCGCTGTGCCCCGAACATGAGTGGAATGGCGGCGAACGCCGAGGTCACGGCGATGATCTCCGGGATACCGGTGCTGCGGACCAGGAGGACCGATGATCCGACGGCGATCGCGATGCCCGCCAGCCCGAAACCGCTGGCGAGCCAGGCGTCGTCGGAGGTGAGGGCGAAGATCAGCGACGGGATCATCACCGCCGCGGTGTTGACGATGAACACACTCAACCAGTTGCGGCCCACCTGAACCCACAGGGTGACGGCCGCGTAGATCAACATCGATCCGACGAGAGTCTCGTCGACGCCGCCGGTGACGACCGGCGCGAGGATCAGCATCGGGATCGACACCATCAACGTGAGGGTCTGGCTGTTCCAACGGTGCGCGACGCCGAGCCCGACACCGGCGACGAGGCCGGCCACCGCCAGGGCGGCGACTCCGGGGAGCCAGTGATAGAAGGCGCCCGCGGCCAGGACATCGAACAGCAGCCCGGCGATGCCGGTCGCGACGAGGGCCACGGCGCCGGGACGCCGCTGCGGGGTGCGGCCGACCCAGATCCCGAGTCCGACGAGGCCTGCGGCGAGGACGGCGCCGCCTGCGACGCGGAGTTCGGGGCGCAGGAGTCCGGCCTGCGCGGCCAAGACGAGCAGCATGACGATGCCGGAGAGTGTGATGGCGACACCGATGCCTGCGAGGATCTTGCCGATCAGGCCGTTCTCGGCCGCCTTGGCCAGGCGTTGCGAGACGGTGGGCGGCGGCGGTCCGGGGACTGGCGGAGCGAACGGGGTGTAGTTGCCGGACTGGTACTGCACGTGCGGCTGTCCGGGGACGGGATACGTGGGTGGAAGCGGAGGCGTGAGGCGGTCGACGGGTGTCGGGCCGGTGCCCGCGGGCGGCTGGTTCTGCGGTGTCTGATTCATGAACTCCACTCTCGACCTGCGGCGGAGCGAAGACATGCGTGGAACTACCCAGTGCACGTGAGGACTTGCGCGCGAGGGCTCACACGCCGTGCGACTACTCGTCGAGTCCGTGTTCGATCGCGTAGCGAGCGAGCTCCACCCGGTTGCCCAACTGGAGTTTGCGCAAGGACGATCCGACGTGGTTCTCGACGGTGCGCGGGCTGATCTCCAGTCGTGTCGCTATCTGTCGCGACGAGAGGCCCTTCGCGACGTGGCGGAGGACCTCGGTCTCGCGGGCGGTGAGGACCGGGGAGTCGTCCTGGGGAGTCTGCGACATGCGACGGTACTCGCCGAGCACCAGACCGGCCAGGCCGGGAGTGAACACGGTCTGGCCGTCGGCGGTGGCGTTGACGGCGGCGATCAACTCGGCCTGCTGTGCGCTCTTGACCAGGTACCCGGTGGCGCCCGCCTTGATGGCGTCGAGGACGTCGTCGCGCTCGTCCGACGCCGACAGGATCAGTACGCGCGCGCCGGGGTGCGCGGTGAGGACACCGGCGGTGGCTTGGGCTCCGGTGCCGTCGGGGAGGTTCATGTCCATCAGGACCACGTCGGGCAGCACGGCGCCGGCGCGAGCCGTGGCCGATGCGACGCTGTCCGCTGTGGCGACGACGTCGAACCCGTTGTCGGCGAGGTCCCGTGCGACGCCGTCGCGCCACATCGGATGGTCGTCGACCACCATCACTCGCACTGCGCTCACGATGGGCCCTCCTGCCGTCGGGGTGCGGACAGTTCCCATTCTGTCCCGGCGCCGGGGGCCGACTCCAGGCGAGCTCGGCCGCCGACCGCCTCCACCCGGCCGATGATCGACGCCGAGATCCCCATGCGACCTTCGGATTCGGCCTCGGCGAGGCGGCCGTCGGGGATGCCGACGCCGTCGTCGCGCACGGAGACGATCACTTCGTCGCCGAGATCTTCGAGAAGGATGAACGCCTGGGCTCCCGGCCCCGCGTGATGGGCGACATTGTCGAGGACGTTGTCGACGGCGGCGAGCAGTTCGTCGGCGATGTGTGCGTCGACGGTCACCGGATCGGCGGGGGCGCTGACCTGAGCGCGGGTGCCCACAAAGGAGCGAAGAGCGGAGGCAAGGTCGCGCGAAGCGGGCGTCAGCGGTGACGTCGCGTCCGGGCGGTCGGCGATCAGCGCACGCAGACGGCGTTCCTGTTCGGCCGACAGTTCGGCGAGTTCGGCCGTCTCCCCGCCGATCTCGCGCCCTCGTTTGGCGATGAGGGCGAGGACCTGGAGTACACCGTCGTGCACCTCCCGGGCGAGCCGTTCGCGTTCCTCCGATCGGGCGGCGAGTCCGATCGCCGCGGTGAGTTCGTCATGAACTGTTCGCGCTCGTGTCGCGGCCATCCCGACGGCCGCCGCGGCCGAGACCAGGAGGATGGTGGTCGCGTTGCGGCCGAAGTTCACGTCGATGTGGCCTTTGACGTAATAGTTGGCACCCGCGATCGCCAGCGCGGCGGCGGCGCCCCAGAGGGAGCCGCCGATGATGGCCGCCGAGAGGGCCGCGTTGGTCATCCACAGCGTGGTCGGCCACGTCTGGTTGTGCGAGATCCACTGGTTGTCGGTCACCAGCGACGTCGACAGCATCATTCCCATCGACACGATCACCTCGACGGCGACGAACCGCGGTCTTCGGCCGAATCCGACGAGATACCCTGTCGCCCAACAGATATTCGCGACGGTGAGGATCGCGAACAAGGTCCAGGTGGTGCCGCCGTGGGTCAGATCGCCGTTGATCGCGATCTGGAAGCCGAGCGCGTAGACGAACGAGAGCAGACGGAAGATCTGCGCTGCGCGCCACAGCGGACCGACGGGATCGCGGTCGTGGATCTCCCGCCAGGTGGCGACCAGTGGTCGGGTGCGCACGGCGAGCTCAGAACTGTCGTTCGGTGAACTGAGGGTTCTCGCCGGCCAGTCCCGCCGTGCGGGCGATCGCCGAGTTCCGGCCACGCAGCAGACGCACCTGCAATGTCTGTTCCACGGGGAAGGAGAGACGTGAGCCGTTGTACCAGGTGTTCTCGAACAGCGACTTCGACGCGGCGACGGCGTCCGGCGAACGCTGTCTGATCTGTTCGATCAGCTCGTCGGCGTCGGCGAACGGGTCGTCGGACACGCCGCTGACCAGGCCCCAATCGAGGGCCTGCTGCGCGTCGAACACCTCGCCGGTCATGGTGAGGCGTTTGGCGACGTCGATGGTGGTGAGTTGCGCGATGCTCGCCGATAACGACATGTCGGGGATCAGACCCCATTTGGCCTCGAGGATCGACAGGTCCGTTCCCGTCGCGGCGTACCGGAAGTCGGCGCCGAGGGCGATCTGCAGGCCGCCTCCGTAACAGTGCCCGTGCAGCACTGCGATCACCGGGACGGGCACGTTGCGCCAGGACCATCCGGCGTTCTGAAAGTTGTTGGCCGCCGATGCCCGCTTCGGGATCAGGTTGCGCATGATGCGACTCCGCTGCTTGCCCGCTGACGCGAAATCCAGTCCTGAGCAGAATGATTCGCCTTCGCCGGCCAGTACGACGGCTCGTAGGCTCCGGTCCTTCGATGCGCGGTCGGCGGCCGCGGCGAGGTCGTCGAGCATGTCGAGCGTGAGGCCGTTGTGCTTGTCCGGCCGGTTGAGGCGGACATGCGCCACCTGGTCGCGGACCTCATAGCTGACATCGCCCATGAAATGACGGTATATGACCGAGGCTGCGCGTCGATCGCTCAAGCGACGGTGAAGTTCGCGATGGTCGCCGCGAGGTCGAAACCGGGGTTGACTGAAGTGACTCAACTCATACTCATATTGAGTGGATAGCGCTCAACTTGTGGGAATGAACCGCGCCTCCATGCAGTTGAACGGAGCAAGAAACCTGAGTGACAGAGACTCAAGAAGGTTGACTCGACGAAGTCGGACCGGTAGACCTGAGCCGAAGGCACTGAGGTTTCGTCTCCGCCCGACCCGGCGGGGATAGACAACACCAACAGGCCAGCAGGCCCATAAACCAACCGGCTTCCCCGCAAGCCGCCTACAAGGAGGAACACATATGTCCCGTGCTGTCGGAATCGACCTCGGCACCACCAACTCCGTGGTGTCCGTTCTCGAAGGCGGCGAGCCCACCGTCATCGCGAACGCCGAAGGCTCCCGCACCACCCCGTCCGTCGTCGCCTTCGCCCGTAACGGCGAAGTCCTCGTCGGACAGCCCGCCAAGAACCAGGCGGTCACCAACGTCGACCGGACCATCCGCTCCGTCAAGCGCCACATGGGCGAAGGCGACTGGACCGTCGAGATCGACGACAAGAAGTACACCCCGCAGGAGATCAGCGCCCGCACGCTGATGAAGCTCAAGCGCGACGCCGAGGCGTACCTGGGTGAGGACGTCGCCGACGCCGTCATCACGGTCCCCGCCTACTTCAACGACGCGCAGCGCCAGGCGACCAAGGAAGCCGGCCAGATCGCGGGCCTCAACGTCCTGCGCATCGTCAACGAGCCGACCGCAGCCGCTCTGGCCTACGGTCTGGACAAGGGCGAGAAGGAACAGACCATCCTGGTCTTCGACCTCGGTGGCGGTACGTTCGACGTCTCGCTGCTGGAGATCGGCGACGGTGTCGTCGAGGTCCGCGCCACCTCCGGTGACAACAACCTCGGTGGCGACGACTGGGACGAGCGCATCGTCGAGTGGCTGGTCGACAAGTTCAAGTCGGTCAACGGCATCGACCTGACCAAGGACAAGATGGCCAACCAGCGCCTCCGTGAGGCTGCCGAGAAGGCCAAGATCGAACTGTCCTCGTCGCAGAGCACGTCGATCAACCTGCCGTACATCACGGTGGACGCCGACAAGAACCCGCTGTTCCTCGACGAGCAGCTCTCGCGCAGCGAGTTCGAGAAGATCACGAGCGATCTGCTTGAGCGCACGCGCACTCCGTTCCAGGCGGTCATCAAGGACGCAGGCATCTCGGTCGGCGACATCGACCACGTCGTGCTCGTCGGTGGCTCCACCCGTATGCCCGCCGTGACCGAACTGGTCAAGGAACTGACCGGTGGTCAGGACCCCAACAAGGGCGTGAACCCGGACGAGGTCGTCGCCGTCGGCGCCGCACTGCAGGCCGGTGTGCTCCGCGGTGAGGTCAAGGACGTGCTGCTGCTCGACGTGACCCCGCTGTCGCTGGGCATCGAGACCAAGGGCGGCGTGATGCACAAGCTGATCGAGCGCAACACCACGATCCCGACCAAGCGCTCGGAGACCTACACGACCGCTGAGGACAACCAGCCGTCCGTGCAGATCCAGGTGTTCCAGGGTGAGCGCGAGATCGCTTCGCACAACAAGCTCCTGGGTTCGTTCGAGCTGGGCGGCATCGCTCCGGCGCCGCAGGGCGTCCCGCAGATCGAGGTGACCTTCGACATCGACGCCAACGGCATCGTGCACGTCACCGCGAAGGACAAGGGCACCGGCACCGAGAACAGCATCCGCATCCAGGACGGTTCGGGTCTGTCGAAGGACGAGATCGACCGCATGGTCAAGGACGCCGAGGCTCACGCCGAAGAGGACCGCGCTCGCCGCGAGGAGGCCGAGACCCGCAACCAGGCGGAGTCGCTGGTCAACCAGACCGAGAAGTTCCTCAAGGAGAACGAGGACAAGGTCCCGGCCGACGTCAAGACCAAGGTCGAGGCCGCCGTCGCCGACGCCAACGAGGCGCTGAAGGGCACCGATTCCGCTGCCATCCGCAGTGCGATCGAGAAGCTGTCGGAGGAGTCGCAGGCCATGGGTCAGGCGATCTACGCCAACGCTCAGGCCGAGGGCGAAACCGCTGGCGCCGCCGCCGACGGTGCCGACGACGTCGTCGACGCCGAGGTCGTGGACGACCCCGCGGAAGGTGACAACAAGTGACCAACCCCGAGACCTCCCTGGAACCGGACGAGGTCGTCGAAGAGGTGGACGAGGTGACGGCCGATGAGGCCGCCACCGAGGCGCCCGCCGACGAGGCCACGGGCGACGAGGCCGTCGCAGACGATGCGGCGGCCCCGGCCGACGCCCCCGGCGACGTGCAGGTCACCGAGCTGACCGAGGCTCTGCAGCGGGAGCGGGCGCAGTTCGCCAACTTCCGTCGGCGCAGCGCCGAGGAGGCTCTGCAGTCGGTGGCCCGCGGCAAGCAGGTCCTCGTCGAGAAGCTGCTGCCGATCCTGGACGATCTCGACCGCGCACGCGAGCACGGCGACCTTGAAGAGGGGCCGTTGCGCGCACTGTCGGACAAACTGGGCGACGTCCTCACGGGCGAGAACCTGGTGAAGTTCGGCGAACCGGGCGACGTGTTCGACCCGGAAGTCCACGAAGCGATTCAGAACGAGGGCAGCGGCGACACGCCGGTCCTCGGCCAGGTCTACCGCGCCGGCTACAAGCTCGGCGACAAGGTGGTCCGCACCGCCATGGTGACGGTCACTGACCCGGCATAGACATACGCCGGTCGAGCGGAGTCGAGATCTCGACTCCGCTCGATCAGCGGACACACTCCGCGACCTGCCTACTGCTGGTCGAGCGGAGCCGAGACCACACAGACTTTTATTCAGGAGGTGACGTCTGATGGCACCACAGCGTGAATGGCTGGAACGCGATTTCTACGCAGACCTCGGCGTTTCTTCCGACGCCACGGCGGAGCAGATCAAGAAGGCCTATCGGAAGCTGGCCCGCGAACTGCACCCCGACGCGAACCCCGGAGACACTGCCGCCGAGGAGCGCTTCAAACGAGTGTCGGAAGCCCACAGCGTGCTCGCCGACGACGAGAAGCGCAAAGAGTACGACGAGATGCGGAATCTCATGGCCAGCGGCCGATTCCGTGCGGACGGCGCAGGCGGCGGGGGATTCCCCGGCGGTTTCAGCGGCGGTGGCGGAGCCGGTGGCTTCGACATCGGTGACCTGTTCGGCGGTGGCGGAGGCGGCGCCGACCTCGGCGACATGTTCGGCGGCCTCTTCGGAGGCGGCGGCCGCGGCCGCGGAGCGTCGACGAGCCCCCGCCAACGCCGTGGCAACGATCTCGAGACCGAGACGACGCTCGCATTCCGTGACGCCGTGCAGGGCACGACCGTGCAGTTGCGGGTCACGAGCCCGTCGCCGTGCACCAGCTGCCACGGCTCCGGAGCCAAGGCGGGCACCAGCCCGCGGACCTGCCCGACCTGCTCGGGCTCCGGATTCGTCAGTCGGAACCAGGGCCACTTCGGGTTCTCCGAGCCGTGCTCGGACTGCCAGGGAACCGGTTCCAAGATCGACGATCCGTGCCCGGACTGCTCCGGCTCGGGTGTGCAGGTCCGACCGCGCACGATCAACGTCCGCGTCCCGCAGGGCGTCGAGGACGGGCAGCGCATCCGACTCGCCGGTCAAGGCGAGGCCGGGCGACGTGGCGCCCCGTCGGGCGACCTGTACGTGACCGTTCACGTGATGGCCGACAAGGTCTTCACACGCAGCGGCAACGACCTGAAGGTGGAACTCCCGGTGTCGTTCTCCGAGCTGGTGCTCGGTGCGACGGTGTCGGTGCCCACTTTGGACAACAGTGTCGGCGTGAAGATCCCCGCGGGTACGTCGGACGGGCGTACCCTGCGGCTGAAGGGCCGCGGCGTCCCGAAGCGCTCGGGTGGCGCGGGTGACCTCCTGGTCACCGTGAAGGTGTCGGTGCCGGGCAAGCTCGACGACGCCGCCACCGACGCGTTGAAGGCGTACGCCGAAGCAGAGAAGGCCAGCGGGTTCGACCCACGAGACGGATGGGCGCGGTGATGCACGATGGCTACGGAGAAGCCCGGCGGTAACCCGGCGGAGGCGGCCGCGACCTATCTGATCTCGGTGGCCGCCGAGTTGGCGGGCATGCATGCGCAGACTCTGCGCACGTACGACCGACTCGGCATCGTCACGCCGCAGCGCACCAGCGGCGGCGGGCGACGCTACTCCTCGCGTGACGTGGAACTGCTCCGCGAAGTGCAGCGTCTCTCGCAGGACGAGGGCGTCAACCTCGCGGGCGTGAAACGCATCATCGAGTTGACCGACCAGGTCGACGCCCTGCGGGCCCACGTCGTCGAGCTGCAGGACGAGCTCGACACGGTGCGTCGGACGGGACGGCCGGGGGCCGAACTCGTTCCGGTGCCGCACACCAATGCGTTGGTCGTGTGGCAGCCGCGGAAACGGAAGCGCTGATCGCTCCGCTACTCACCGAACTATGGTCAGTCGCCGAATTCCGCCACGTAGTATCCCGACATCTCGGGTGAGTAGCGGGCGAAGTCGACCGCGGTGACGTCGGCACCGGTCTCGGCGGCCGCCATTCGGTCGAGGTAGTAGTCCCAGCCAGGTCCGACGCCCTCGGCCATCTTCGGATCCGGGACGTTCTGCGCGAACGTCAGAGTTGTGATGCCGTCGGACTCTTCGAGGTCGAGTCGCAGTAGCCAGTGTTCGGGATCGTCGCCGTCGTAGGGCATCGACGTGGTGATCCGAAGTCGTCGAGGGCGATCGCACTCGTCGATGCGGAAGCGCTCCGAAGGCATGTCGTCGCCCTCGAAAAGCATCTGAAACTTCACGTGGTCGTCGGCGGGATCTCCGGTCCACGTGCCGATCCAGCGGGCGAGCCGTTCGGGTTCGGTGACGGCGGCCCAGACGTCGTCTATCGGTGCGTGGAAGGTGCGTTGCCACTCGCAGTAGGTTTCGCCGCCGTGATCGCGGCGGCGACCGGTCGGGGTCGGAGCGTTCATGCGCTGTGCTCCTTGCTGTGGTCGTCGTCGTGGTTCTCTGCTCGTCCCGAACTGGAATCACGCTCACGAGTGGTTCGACGTACCTCGAGTTCAAGGGCGTCGAGTGCCCGTTCGGGAACGGGTGGCCTGCCGCGAAGTGTGGCGAGGTAGTCGCGCACCGATTCGAGGCCGTCATAGGCGATCGCGTAGTGCCGTTCACGGCCCTGGGGCGTCACGGTGACGAGCGATGCTTCGGACAATATGCGCAGATGTCTGCTGACGGCCGGACGGCTGATCGGATACTCGGCGGCGAGATCGACGACCCGCGCCGACCCGGCAGCGAGTCGCTGCAGCAGTTGCCGTCGCACCGGGTCGGCGAGTGCATCGAACGCGTCCATAGAATATTGGTAACCTAATGGTTACTAATAGTCAAGCGGTGTGGACGACGGTCGCGCCGAGGGGGCGCCCTCCGGCGACAACCCGTGCTCGTCCGGGGCGGGTTCCGCCCGAACCGCCCGGACCTCAGTGCGGCATCACACCGAGAACGTCGCATGAGCCCGACTGTGCCGGGGCTCGGGAGTCGGCCGGGCATACCGTCGGGAACAAAGCGGTCGCGACCAATGTTGAGTCGATCAGACTGAACTTTGGAGGTGTCCATGTCTGACAACATTTCCGTTCCCGTGCTGTTCGTTCCCGATCTGGTGGTGCTCCCCGGGATGGTGGTCCCGGTGCCGCTGGACGAGACGGCGCAGGCCGCGGTCGACGCGGCGCGCTCGGGAGACGAGAACAAGATCCTGATCGCACCGCGACTGGACGATCGCTACCCGACGCACGGCGTGATCGCGTCGATCGTGCAGGTCGGCCGCGTCCCGGGACAGGAACAGCACGTCGCGGTGGTCCGCGGCGAACAACGCGCTCACATCGGAACCGGAACCACCGGTCCGGGCGCGGCACTGTGGGTGCAGGTCGACCTCGTCGACGAGACGCCCGTCACCGAGCAGACCAAGGAGCTCGCGGCCGAATACCGCAAGGTGGTTCTGGCGATGCTGCAACGTCGTGAGGCGTGGCAGGTCATCGACGCGGTCAACAAGCTCACCGACCCGTCGGCGCTGGCCGACACGTCCGGGTACTCGTCGTGGCTCACGAACGAGCAGAAGAGGGAACTCCTCGAGACCGGCGACATCGACGCGCGGTTGCGGCTGCTCATCGAGTGGACGGGCGAGCATCTCGCCGAAACCGAGGTCAGCGACAAGATCGCATCCGACGTCCGGGACGGCATGGAGAAGACGCAGAAGGAGTTCCTCCTGCGCCAACAGCTCAACGCGATTCGCAAGGAGCTCGGCGAGGACGAGCCCGACGGCGCCGACGACTACCGTGGTCGCGTCGAGGCCGCGGATCTCCCCGACAAGGTCCGCGAGGCGGCGCTGCGGGAAGTCGGCAAGCTCGAACGGTCGACCGACCAGAGCCCGGAAGCGGGCTGGATCCGTACCTGGCTCGACACCGTCCTCGACCTGCCGTGGAACGTCACCACCGACGACTCCGTCGACCTGGCGGGCGCACGGGAGATCCTCGACGCCGACCACCACGGGCTCGACGACGTCAAGGATCGGATCGTGGAATACCTGGCGGTTCGGAGCCGTCGCGCGCAGCGCGGCATGTCCGTCGTCGGCGGACGCGGGTCGGGCGCCGTGATGGTGCTCGCCGGTCCTCCCGGAGTCGGCAAGACCTCGCTCGGCGAATCGGTCGCCCGGGCGCTCGGGCGCAAGTTCGTGCGCGTGGCCCTCGGCGGCGTGCGCGACGAGGCGGAGATCCGCGGACACCGCCGCACGTATGTCGGCGCGCTGCCCGGACGCATCGTCCGCGCGATCGGCGAGGCGGGATCGATGAATCCCGTCGTCCTGCTCGACGAGATCGACAAGGTCGGTTCGGACTACCGGGGCGACCCGGCGGCCGCCCTGCTCGAAGTCTTGGACCCGGCGCAGAACCACACGTTCCGCGACCACTACCTGGACCTCGACCTGGATCTGAGCGACGTCGTGTTCCTCGCGACCGCCAACGTCGTCGAGAACATCCCGTCGGCTCTGCTCGACCGCATGGAGCTCGTCACCATCGACGGTTACACCGAGGACGACAAGGTCGCCATCGCCCGGGACTACCTGGTCCCGCGCCAGATGGAACGCGCCGCGCTCACCGCCGACGAAGTGACGATCACCGACGACGCGCTGCGCGAGGTCGCCGCGAACTACACCCGAGAACCGGGAGTGCGGCAGTTCGAGCGACTCCTCGCCAAGGCACTGCGCAAGGTGGCGGTCAAGGAGTCGACCGAGCCGGGTGCGATCACCGTCGACGTCGACGATCTCGTCGACTACCTGGGGCGGCCCCGCTTCACGCCGGAGACGGCCGAGCGGACCGAAGTCCCCGGTGTCGCGACCGGACTGGCCGTGACCGGAATGGGTGGCGATGTGCTGTTCATCGAAGCGTTGTCGGCCGGGGGCATCGACTCCGCTCGATCAGCAGAAGGCGGCGCTCGATCAGCAGACGGGCGCGGCCCGCAGCTCAAGCTGACCGGGCAGCTCGGCGACGTGATGAAGGAGTCGGCGCAGATCGCGCTGAGCTACGTGCAGGCGCACGCGGCCGACTTCGGGATCGACCCGGCCGCACTCGACGGCACGGTGCACATCCACTTCCCGGCGGGCGCCGTTCCCAAGGATGGACCGTCGGCGGGTGTCACGATGGTCACCGCGCTGGTGTCGATGCTCACCGGGCGACGAGTTCGCAGCGACGTCGGCATGACCGGCGAGGTGACGCTCAACGGGCGTGTCCTCCCGATCGGCGGCGTCAAACAGAAGCTGCTCGCCGCGCAACGCAACGGGCTGAAGACCGTCTTCATCCCGCAGCGCAACGAGCCCGATCTCGACGACGTCCCGGCGGAGGTCCTCGACGCACTCGAGGTGAAGCCGATGGTCGACGTCGCCGAGATCGTCGCGCAGGCGCTGGAACAAGCACAGACGGAATCGAAGGCCGCATAGATCGCATTCGGCCGCTCGCATGAGACGTCGTTGGATCGGTGTTCACCCCGAACACTGATCCGACGACGTCTCTGTGGTGCGCGATGGTCGTTACGATCGGAGTATGACCCTCGTAGAGCGCTTCGATTCCGACGACTTCGACCTGACCCAGACCGACGCCCTCCTGTCGACGACGCGGTCGGTCCGAAAGCGACTCGATCTGACCCGCGAGGTCCCCGACGACGTCGTCCTCGAGTGCCTGCGGCTCGCGGTGCAGTCGCCGACCGGCTCCAACAACCAGGGCTGGCGGTGGCTGGTGGTCCGTGATGCCGACACCAAGGAGAAGCTCGCAGAGATCTACCGGCGCGGCGGCGGCGAGTACCTCGCCAATGGAGCCGCCAACGCTGAGGAGGGCACCCAGTCCGGCCGCGTCGCGACCAGCGCCAACTACCTCGCCGAACATCTCGGTGAGGTCCCGGTACTGGTGATTCCACTGATCATCGGACGTCTCGATCAGGTCAGCGACTCGCCGAACACGGCGGCCGCGGCCGGTCTGATGGGGTCGATCCTCCCCGCGACATGGACCTTCCAGCTCGCGCTGCGCAGCCGTGGACTCGGCAGCTGTTACACGACGCTGCACCTCAACGAGGAGGCCGCGGCCGCCGACGTCCTCGGCATCCCGCCGCATATGACACAGGCCGGACTCATCCCCGTCGCCTACACGACCGGCACCTCGTTCCGATCGGCACAGCGTCCGCCCGTCGAGGAGATCACCTACCTCGACCGGTACAAGAACCCGATCCGATGAACGATGCGGCGAGGATCGTCGCAACCGGTGAAGACGCTCGCTTCCAGGCGATGATCGACGGCGACGTCGACGCCTTCGCGCGACTCTGCCATCCGGACCTGGTGTACACGCACTCCTCCGGTGTCACCGACACGCTCGACGAGTACCTCGCCAAAGTGCGCGAGGGCTTCTACGTGTACCACCGCGTCGACCACCCGATCCACGATATCCGCATCGTCGACGACGTCGCCCTGGTGATCGGCGAGATGAACGCCGACATCACCGCGAACGGCGTCGACAAATCGATGCGGAACGCGAGCCTGGCGGTGTGGAAACAGGTGGACGGGGAGTGGCTGCTGTTGGCGTTCCAGGGGACGCCGGTCCCGGTGGTCTAGGGGACGAGCCGACCCCGCTGGTCTGGACGCGTCATGGTGCGCGCACGCCCCGCAGCGTCGATGCTCGCCCGCAAGCGGCGCCTACCGCTTGATCAGCGGGCTCCTCACCACGTGACCGCCTGCGGCTCGATCGGCGGAGTCGAAGAAGTCCTCGCGGTAGATGTCGCGGGGGAACAGGCGCGCCTGCATCAGCGCCTTCATCGTGTCCTCGACCATGGCGGGGTTGCCGCAGATGTACGCGGAGTTGCCGCCGGCGCGCGGGAAGTCCTCGGTCAGCAGGACGGGCACGCGGCCCTGTCTGCCGTCGAACTCCTCCCGCGACACCGCCGGCTGGTACGTGAACCACTCGCGGTCGTCCGCGAACTCACTGAGCCACTCGTGTTCGTACAGGTCGTCGCCCGTGGCGACGCCGTGGAACAAGACCACCTCGTGCTCCCACTCGCCCTCGTCGTCGAGTTCGGCGACATGCCGCAGGATCGACTTGAGCGGTGCCAAACCGGTGCCGCTCCCCAACAGGATCAGCGGCTTGTCCTTCGCCGGGTGGAAGAAGAACTGGCCGTACGGTCCCGACAGGCTGATCGGATCGCCCGCGTTCAGATCCTTGAAGATCCACCCGTCGGTGGCCGCACCGCCCTCGGATCGTTTGATGTGCAGCTCGATGCGCGACGGCTCGCTCGGGCTGCTCGCGATCGAGTACGGTCGATCGTCACCGTCGGGCATGTTCAACTGCACGTACTGGCCCGGATTGAAGTCCATCGGCTCGTCGAGATCGATGACCATCCGCTTGACGTTCGGCGCGGCCTCGTCGAGGATCGCGATCGTGCCGGTGAAGTCGCGCACCGGATAGATCTCGATGCCCTCCTCCAGTTCGACGTCGCCCTCGATGACGATGTCCTCTTTCGGCGTCGCGACGCACATCAGCGCGTAGCCGTCGTCGCGGTCGCTGTCGACCAACGCGTACGGCGACGCGTCGCCGAAGTCGACCTCACCGTCGAGGACCTCCGCCTTGCAGGTTCCACACGTGCCGTGCGTGCAGGCGTGCGGCAGCCACACCCCGTTCCGTAGACAGGCGTCGAGCACGGACTGGTCTGCGCGACAGGTCAACTCGGTGCCCAACGGCTCCACCGTCACGGTGAACGTCTCGGTCATCATCTGGCTCCTTCCGCTCAGTTCGACCCTGATGTCAGTTCGACACCGTGAACTTGACCAGCGACTTGTGCCCGACTCCCGCGGCGGTCAGCGACGCGTCGTCGGCCGGGGCGAAGTCGTCGTCGAACAGCTTCCAACCGGTGATCGACGACGGGTCGAAGTCGGGGTCGGTCTGCGCCCACGGCGTGACGACGTCGGCGACGAACGCCGACCACGTCATGTCCTTCGGGACGCGGACCGCGGCGGCCGAGCAGAACAGCGGGTTGCCGATCCAGTGGACGTAGACCAGCTGGTCGTCGCCGAACACCTCCGCGCGGTCGGCGGCCGGGTAGTCGTACTCGTACAGTGCCTTCACAGCCATGGCTCAGGCCTCCTTCTCAGTAGTCTCGCCGTGCCATTCCAACCACGACTGGTGATCGCGGGAGCCCTTGTACTCACCGTTGTCGCCCTCCTGGACGCCGTACCAGTCGAGGACCTCGGGCACCGTCGGGCCACCGCAGTTGCCCTGCAGGATCTGGTGCACGGGCAACCACGCCTGGATGTACTTCTCGGGCTCACGCTCGAAGATCCACTGGCAGCCGTCGCTGCAGGTGTGGTAGGTCTCTTCCTTGAATTCGCTTGTGCGGAAAGAGATCTTGGTCGGATCGTCGGATTCGGTGAACGCCATCGGCACCTGGCACACCTGGCACACCTGGCACAGCTGCGGCAACCCCTGGAAGAAGACGCGGCCGCCCTCGTCCTCGATGCGACGGTGCTTCTCCCATGTCGGCGCATAGAACTCGTCGAACGCCTCGCCGTACTGTTCGGACAGCCACGCCATCTTCTCCGGCGTCGGGGTCTGCGTGGTGAACGATGCGGCGAACGAGAAGTTGTGCAGGATCTTGTAGACTTCGTGCGAGAGCTTGTCCTTCTCGGCGACGGCGTCGGCGACGTGGCGCGGCGGCTTGATGCCGTAGAACTCCAGGTCCGGGAACAGACCGCCGAGCATCTGCTGCTCGAAGTACAGTTCGAACGCCTCCTTCCAACTCATCACCGGCTTGGGAAGCATGTAGTCCATCATTCCGGCGACCAGCGCCGACATGCGGTACGCGCGCCAGAACCACTTGTCGACCCACTCCTGGATGATCGGCACGTTGTCCTCGTCCTGCTCGAGCAGGAACTTGATGGCCTCCAGGCCGAGTGTCATGTGCCTGCTCTCGTCCGACTGCGCCGAGAACCCGAAGCTCATCGTCGGCATGTCGCCGTTGAAGCTGGCGCCCGACATGAACGGCACGAACAACAGGTTGGTCAGCAGGTACTCGAAGCTGAACGAGATCGAGATCAGGAACTCGAACGGACCCGCGGTCATGGCGTCGTCGAACAACGACTTGGGCACCGACAGATACCAGACGCGGTCGTGCATCTGCGAGAACGAGTGGAACCAGTCGTAATACTTGTTGTAGTTGCTGATGGTGTGGATCTGTGTCTGGCAGTGACGCAACTCGTCGACGCTCTGACACAGTGCGGCGAACCGGGGCGCCGGACCCTCGAGGTACCGCGCGAGGTACGCGAAGTGGCGGTGTGCCTGGTATTCGAGCGGGGTGACGCCCTGAATGAACAGCTTGATCGCGTTCAGATACGACGCGTCCGACAGACTCAGGTGCCCCTGGCTCTGCGCGAACGAGTCGAGTACGGCGTAGAGACGCTTGTCCTTCTCGGCCTGGTACTTGAAATAGGCGTCGACGGTCAGCCGGAACGGGTCCTCCCAGCCGTCCCAGTCGTGGATCTTGATGCCCTCGTACGAGGTGTACGGGTAGAGCTCCTCGCGCTCGACATAGGACGGTTCCCAGTCGAGGTCACGGGTGAGCAGCGAGTACCGCTGCTTCATGGGGAGCTTCTTGGCGCGGCGAGGGGTCTTGGCGGTGGTCATACGATGCTCCTCAGTGGTCCCAGGCGACGATGATCTGGTCGTCGTCCCATTCGGCGAAGTTCCCGGTGTAGGTGACGATGGCGAGCTGGAACTCGCCCGTCTCCCATTCGCGCCCGAGTCGGTCTTCGATGGTCTCGCGGTTGATCTCGATGCGGCCCGGCGCGGACAGCTTCATCAGGCCGGGGAGCTGCTGGACGGTCATGTCCGGGTTGTCGGAGGCGATGGCGTGCACCAGCATCCGGTTGTCGTCGGATTCCTGGATGTCGATGCCGACGGGGCGGGTGTTGGTCATGCTTCCTCCAGCGAGTCGAGATCGATGTGGTCCGCGGCGACGGCGAGCAGTGCATCGACCGCCTCCTGCGCACGGGCGCCCCATTCGCGTTCGACGCGGTCGAGGACGGCGGCGTTGGCCTCGCCGTGCGTGGCGTCCTCACGCCAGGTCTTGATCAGCGCGTCGAGCCACTTGCGCTGATCTTTGAACCACGTGGTCATGTGCTGGGCGAACAGGCTGTACGCGCCCGCACCGCCGAGGAGAGCGGCCTCGTCGAGTCCGGAGTAGAAGGCTGGGTAGATGCGCTTGTCGATCTCGTCGACGGCGAGGAGTCCCTCGGCCCAGTCGTCCGTGACCATGATCTCCTCGATCAGCTTGCGCAGTGGCTGCAGATGCGCGCCCTCGAGCCATTCGGTCTTGGCCAGACCCAGACGGTCGGCGGTGCCGCTGCCGAGCGCGATCCCGACGCGGGAGAGGATCTGCGCGTTGCCGATCCGGTCGAACGCAGCGAAGCTCGCGCACTGTGACAGCGACGATCCGTATGCGAATCGTGCACCGGCGACGCTCACCAACTGCGCGCCCGACTCGTAATGACGCAGCGGCAGGACGACGGTGCCGAGCACGGTCTGCCACCCCTGCGGCATCTTGGCCAGCAGATCGCGCGATTCCAAGTACGCGACCGTCTTGCCGAACTCGTCGTGGAATGCGGCGCGGTTGGTCACGTACGGCGTGTAGTAGAACTGTCGCGGATCGGCGAACGTGTACGGATCGGTCAGGCGCAGCGCGGAGTAGCGCTCGTCGTACAGTTCGCGCTCGGAGTCCCAGGTGGGACGGTAGTGGAAGTTCTCCCGCGGCTCGATGTCGAGCGTGGCCTCCTGGTAGCGGGTGGCCGGCTGGTCGCCGAAGCGATCGATGATGTTCTGGTAGGTGTGGCGCTTGGGCTCGATGACCTTGTATTTGAGTTCGTACTGCATCGACGTCCTCCTCGTGTGTGGGCTGGTTGTCAGTCGGCGATGAGTTCGAGGACCAGCGACTGGAGTTGGTCCTCGTCGGTCAGGCGGCGCGGCTCGGCGGCCGGTGCGTCGTCGTCGATCAGCTGTGCGGTGGCCGTGTGGCCCGTGATCTGGGTTTCGATGCGGGCGCTGCGGTCGCCGCAGGCCAGAGTGAAGGCGAGGGTTCCCGGACCGGTCTCGTCGACGAGGGTCACTTCGCGGGGGTTCTCACCGGCGTGCCAGGCGAGGACCGCATTGGCCTCGCTGACCAACTGCTCGGCGAGCGACCGGACGATGACCTGGGTGTCGGTGCCCTCGGCGACCGAGACCTCGATGGACGGTTCGGTGTCGGGAGCCTGGCCGGCATCGCCTTCGAGTAGCTCTTGCACTCTCCACATGAACGGCGTCATGGTGGTTCTCCTCCTGGTGGCGCGGTCGGGTAACTGCGTCTGTAGAGAACCTTTCCGCAGTCAGTAGGAGGAGTGAAGTATTCATTTCCGGCCTATTGAGACGTAGGTCATATGAGTTGAATCACTATTGATGTCGAGAGTGACTGAGGTGAGGCGAGTGATGCTCTCCGGGGGTCGGTACCGGCTCAGTCGCCGGTGAGGATGCCTCGGACCAACGGTAGGACGCGCGCCAGGTGAGGCGAATCGTCGCCGTGGCGGGTGGCGATCGCCAGTGCGACCTCCGGGGCGTCGACGATCGGGACGTAGACGGCACCGGTGATCTGGAGCTGCTTGACCGACTCGGGCACCATGGCCACGCCGAGCTCGGCCGCGACGAAGGAGACCAGGGTCGACGTCTCACCGACCTCATGGCGGATGTCCGGGGTGAACCCGGCCTGCTGACAGGAGTCGACCACCACCTGCATCACGACCGAGCGCAGGTGCGACGGGTAGGAGATGAACGGCTCGTCGGCCAGATCGGAGAGGTGAACGGCGTCCTGCTGCGCCAGTCGATGGTCGGTCGGCACGACGGCGGTCATCGCCTCGTGGCGGAGCACCTCCAGATCCAGTTCCGGATCGTTGACCGGTGGACGCAGGATTCCGAGGTCGATCACGCCCTCGCGCAGAGCGGTGGTCTGCTCGGGCGTCAGCATCTCGCCGCGAAGGTCGAGTTCGATGCCCGGCATGCTCGCGCGGAGTCGGCGGGCCATCGTCGGCAGCAGGTCGTAGGTGGCCGACCCGGTGAAACCGATGGCGAGACGGCCCACCTCGCCGTCGGCGATGCGGACGGCCTCATCGCCGGCGGCGTCCACCGCGGACACCACCTCGCGAGCCCGCTGCAGGTAGGCGAGGCCCGCATCGGTGAGTTCGACCTTGCGAGTGGACCGCTCGAGAAGCTTGACGCCCAGCTCTGCTTCGAGCTGTTTGATCTGTTGCGACAATGGGGGTTGTGCGATGTGCAGCCGTTCTGCGGCCCGCCCGAAGTGGCATTCCTCGGCGACGGCGATGTAGTACCGCAGATGGCGGAGCTCCATGGGGGCCTCTCTGCTTCCCGTACTCCACACACGGGCAGCGTGCTCAGCCTACAAACGTCGGCGCGTGCCGTGCCTCGGAACGGCTCACGCCCGGATGTCGGACGGATGGGTCGCCAGCGGCGTCACGTCCATCGTCATGTATTTGAACAGCGGCAGGCCCCACAGGATCTCGTGGAGGCGTTCGTTGTCGGGGACGTCGAAGATCGAGATGTTCGAGTACTGGCCGGCGCACCGCCAGATGTGCACCCACTCGCCCGAACGCTGCAGATCCTGGCTGTAGGCCTTCTCGCGGGCGATCGTCTCGGCGCGGATCTGCGGGTCGAGATCGTCGGGAATGGCGACGTCCATACGGACGGCGTAGAGGGACATGGTCGGCCTTTCTAGTGGTGGTCAGCCGTTGATCGAGCGGAGTGCCTCCCGCTGATCGAGCGGAGCAGAGATCGGCGGCCCATCAGTCGAGGCGGAAGTGGGCGAGTTTGTCGGGGTCGACGTGTACGCCGATGCCGGGGTCGGTCGGGGCGAGCATCTCCCCGTCGACGATCCGCAGCGGTTCGGTGAGCAGGTCGTCGCTCATGTCGAGGAAGTTGGAGAGCTCCCCGGCGCGGGCGCTGGTGGCCTTCTTCGCGCAGCCGAAGGCCAGCGTGCAGGCACTGCCGAGCTGGCCGTCGATCTGGTTGCCCATCACCACCTCGACACCGAGTCCCGTTGCGAGAGAGAGGACTTCGTTCGACCCGGTGAATCCGGTGCGGGCGGTCTTGATGGAGATCGCGGTCGCCGAGCCGCCGAGGATCTCGCGGGTCACCTCGGCGGGCGTCGACACCGACTCGTCGGCGACGAACGGTACCGGGGTCTGGGCGACGAGCCAGCGTCGTCCGAGGACGTCGTCGGCCGGACACAGTTCCTCGGCGAGGGTCAGTCCGACGTCGGAGAGTTCGCGCAGGGCGCGTGCCGACTCGGACGCGGACCAGCCGCGGTTGCCGTCGATGTACAGTTCGGCTTTCGAGCCGAGCGACGTGCGCAGTGCGCGGACCACTTCGACGTCGTCGTCGATCGGTCGGCGGCCCACCTTCACCTTGAATGTGGTGATGCCGTACGTGTCGCGCATCCTCTCGGCTTCGTCGACCATCGCGTCCGGACAGTCGAAGCCGAGCATGTGGCTCACCCGCATCCGGTCGGTGTAGCCGCCGAGGAGCCGGGTGACGGGCATGTTCCACGCCTGTCCGAGGACGTCCCAGACGGCCATGTCGACCGCGGCTTTGGCCACCGGATTCGCGACGGTGCGGTGCATCCGCTGGTGCAGCACCTCGCGGCGGGACGCGTCGAGCCCGATGAGCTGCGGTGCGAACACCGACTCGATCACCGCGACCATGCCGCGTTGGGTCTCCCCGTAGGTGAACGGTCGCGGCGGTGCGTCGGCGGTCCCGACGTGCCCGTCGGCGGTGTGGACGCGGACCAGGACGTGGTCGGCGTGCGTCACCTCCCCGGATGCGAAGCGCAGCGGCTTGCGATACGCGATGCGGTACGGGATCGCCTCGACCGCGGTGATCGTCAGATCGCTCATGGCGACAGGTCTCCGATCAGATCAGATGGGGTCTCTCGGCACCGCGAATCGGCGGATGCACCGCGGCGCCGGAGAAGACGAAGGAAGGCTACTGCTCGGGATCCATGACGAAGTCGTACGAGACGATCTCGCCGTCGGCGTTCGGGTTGTCGCGCGGATCGAGCATCAGCTCGGGCTTGACGGCGGAGGCGATGTCGTCCTCGTTGTGCGGATCGCCCGGGAAGTACAGCTGCGTGGTGATCAGTTCGTGGCCGGGTGCGCTCACCTTGAAGTGCAGGTGAGCCGGCCGCCAGGCGTGCCAGCCCGCAGCGGCGATGAGCTGCCCGCAGGCGCCGTCGGTCGGGATCTGGTACGGGGCCGGGCGCAGGGTGTGGAAGGCGTAGCGGCCGTCGTCGTCGGCGACGAAGGTGCCGCGCAGGTTCCACTCGGGCAGGTCGGGGGCGAACTGCGAGTAGAAGCCGAGGTCGTCGGCGTGCCACAGTTCGAGCTTGGCGCCGGCCAGCGGGCTGCCGTCGACCGAGCGCACCTGGCCCTCGAAGACCAGTGGGGTTCCGGGCTCGCCGTCGCGCATGGGAATGGTTCCGTCGGACGCGAACTCGGGCGATCCGCCGATGTAGTACGGGCCCTCGATGGTGCCCTTGCTGCCCTCGCGGTGTGCGTTGGCGACCTCTTCGACGGAGTGCTCGAGCCAGACGTCCAGGAACAGTGGCCATTCGCCGTCTTCGCCGACGCGGATCAGCCACGCCTTGAGCGCGTTGTACTCGGTGTAGCTCACCTGTTCCTCGACGATGAGGTCGTTGAGCGCCTTGACGGCCTTCCCCGCGAGGAGATTGACGCGCTCGTGGTCGACGACACCCGGCCGCCCACCCGAGGAGGCCATGCGCTCACGGAACTGGGCCGACGCGTTGGCGCCGGAATCGGCTGCGCGAGCGGTGGACTCGGTCTGGTAACTGGTGTCGGTCATGATGACTCCTTGTCGATGCGGGCTGAGGGCTTGTTCGGGCTGAGGTTCAGGCGCGCCGGTCGGCGGGCACATAGTGCAGGCCGCGGAACGATCCGCTGCGGGCGAAGACGTCGGCGGACAGCGGCACCCCTCGGTGCGCGGCCATGCGCAGGGCCAGTCGCAGCAGCATCTTGATGTCGCGCGGGGTGATGTCCGGATAGCCGGCGACGAGGTCGTCGAGCAGGCGGTCGTCGAGGACGACGTCGTTTCCCTCGGCGAGGATCTGCCACACGCGGCGCGCGTCGTCGGGACCGGGTGCGCGGTACTCGAGGACGGCAGCGCATCGTGCGAGGATCGCCTCGTCGACGCCGTCGACCCGATTGGTGGTCAGAAACAGCAGACCGTCGAAGTATTCGAGGGTGCGCAGGAACTCGGCGACGATCGCGTTCTGTTCCATGTCGAAGCCGCGTTCGGCGACGAAGACGTCGGCCTCGTCGAGGAGAAGGACGGCGTACCACCGCTTGGCGCGGTCGAAGATCACCTCGAGGTTCTTGCGGACCAGTTCGGCGGTGATGCCGAGCGACCCGGTGTGTATCGAGTACAGGGGACGGCCGGTGACCTCGGCGTACACCTCGGCGGTCAACGTCTTCCCGACACCGGGTCGGCCCTTGGCCAGGACCACATTGCCCGCGGATTTGCCGTCGATGATGTCGCCGGTGAACACCGAGATGTCGGTGGTCAGGATGTCGAGAAGCTCCCGCTGGTCGTCGGGCAGGACGAGTTTGTCGCCCAGGTGAGGATCGTAGGCGTACGGGGTGAGGTCGCCGGTGTTCACGTCGATGAAGTCCTGCGCGCCGAGGTCGAAGACGCGGACCGCGGTGATCACCGGGACGGGGCCGAAGGCGTCGCCGGGATGCAGGATCGACGGAGCCACCGCGCGCAGTGCCGCGATCTCCGCCGGCGCGACGTCGTGCACCACTTTGCGGTCGTCGCGCTTGTTGGGCGCCCGGTAGTCGTCGGTGCGGATGGCGCGGCCGGTGAACGAGTACTGGCGGCCGAAGCCGTCGTCGATGATCTCGCCGAAGGCGGCTCGACGCTCGTCGTACTCGGCTCGTAGCTGCGCTGTCTCCTTGTAAGCGCCCGCGGCGGTGAGGACCTCGGTGGGTGTCTTACCCGCGATCTCGGTCTCCTCGAAGTAGAGGACGCGCGGCGCGCGTGAGGGCCGCTTGACCGTCGGATTGTCGGCCTCCATCGTGAACTTGATGCGCGCCCCGCGGGTGCGGTCGGCCTGCTCCAAGGTGATCGACACGACCAGGTACGGGTGCAGATAGCCGTCGGATTCGCGGACGTACAGCCAGCCGTCGATCAGATCGTCGCGAAGAGAGGTCCGGAAGATCTCCGTCGCCGCATCGATGTGCGGAATCACCGGCTGTTCGCCGTTGCGTGCGGCTTGAACAGCCGCGACGGTGCGTGCGAACGAGTGCGCCCCCGCGCCGTCGGCGGTTCTGTTGAGATCCGCGAGCGCCGCGTCGGTCAGATCCGAATCGGCGATGCTCATCTCCGGCGACCGCCAGGATCTCGCCTGCAGGCGGGCGGCGTCGAGATCGTCGACGGTGGTCGCGACGACGACGTCGGTGGGAGCGACGAACACTCTCGGCCTCCTTCACAAATCGGATGCGACTGCGTTGTCAGTCACATTACGAGCGCGATAAGGAGGAGGGAATTACTTAGTTGCTGGAGATTGAGAGGTTGTGAGTCTTAGTTAGCGGAGATGTTGTGACCTGGCGTTTCATAGGTCTTGATGACTCGGCCGACGTTATCAAGACCTGTAAAACGTGCAGGTCAGAGGCGAGATTCCGTCACAGCCTCTCGAACACGGCGGCGATGCCCTGGCCGCCGCCGATGCACATGGTCTCCAGGCCGTAGCGCGATTCGCGGCGGTCCATCTCGTTGAGCAGAGTCGCGGCGATACGCGCGCCGGTGGCGCCGACCGGGTGTCCGAGGGAGATTCCCGAGCCGTTGGGGTTGAGGCGGTCGTCGTCGGCGGACAGACCCCATTCGTGCAAGACGGCGAGGGCCTGTGCGGCGAACGCCTCGTTGAGTTCGATGACGCCCATGTCGGCCAGGGTCAGGCCGGCACGACCGAGCGCCTTCTCCGACGCGGGAACGGGGCCGATCCCCATGGTCTTCGGTGCGACGCCGGCCAGTGCCCACGAGCGCAGTGCGGCCAGCGGGCGCAGTCCCAGCTTCTCGGCCATGTCCGGAGTGGTGACGATGCAGGCGGCGGCGCCGTCGTTCTGGCCGCTGGAGTTGCCCGCGGTGACTGTCGACGCCGGATCGATCTTGGCGCGGATCGCCCGCAGCGTCGACAGGGTCTCGACGGAGGTGTCGGCGCGCGGATGCTCGTCGATGTCGACGACGGTGTCGCCCTTGCGGCCGGTCACCGTGATCGGGACGATCTCGTTCGCGAACTTGCCCGCCTCCCGCGCGGCGACGGCGCGGTGGTGGGAGGCGACGGCCATCTCGTCCTGGGCCTCGCGGGTGATCGAGTACTGCTCGCGCAGGTTCTCGGCGGTCTCGATCATGCCGCCGGGCACCGGGTAGTCCTTGCCGCCCGCGGTGACGCGCCCGCGGGCGAGGCGATCGTTGAGTTCTACCGACGGCGTCTTGACGCCGAAACGGATGGCGTCCGTGTAGAACTCGGTCCGACTCATCGACTCGGCGCCGCCCGCGATCAGCAGGTCGGCCACGCCGGTCTGTACCTGCATGGCGGCGAGGGCGATCGCCTGCAGGCCGGAGCCGCAGCGGCGGTCCACTTGCATGCCGGGCACCTCGATGCCGTAGCCGGCGTCCAGTGCGGCGACGCGGCCCAGCGCGGGTGCTTCGGCGTTGGGGGAGGCCTGACCGAACACCACGTCGTCGATGCGCTGGGTGTCCAGACCGGTGCGCTCGGCCAGGGCGCGTAGAACGTCCGCGGCCAGTCGCTGGACCGGGACCGAGGCGAGTGATCCGCCGAAACGCCCGACGGGGGTGCGCAGCGGGGAGCAGATGACGGCTTCGGGCATGAGGAGACTCCTTGACGAGAGGGGACGGATCAACCGGCTCGGGTGAGGTCGGTGGAGATGGCGGCGGCCGCGTCGAGCAGCGGCGGCACGAGGTTCTTGCGGATCTGCGACGTCGTGTACCGGCTCGCCTGGGTCGCCAGATTCACCGCGGCGACGACGGTCCCGGCCCGGTTCCGGATCGGGGCGGCCAGTGAGCGCAGCCCCTCCTCGAGTTCCTGATCGACCAGACAGAATCCCTGTTCGCGGACTTCGTCGAGCTGGGCGCGCAGTGTGTCGACGTCGACGACGGTCCGGTCGGTGACCGGCTCCAACGCGCCGACCAGGTGGGCGTCGAGGTCGGCGGGCGACAGGCCGGCGAGCAGCACCCGTCCCATCGACGTCGCGTGCGCCGGGAATCGGGTGCCGATGCGGATCGACACGGTCATGATCCGGCTGACCGGCACACGCGCGATGTAGACGATGTCGGCGCCGTCGAGGATCGACACCGAGCTCGACTCGTGCACGGTGGCCGACAACGTCTCCAGATGCGGTCCGGCGAGTTCGGACAGATCCAGGCTCGACAGATAGCTGTAACCGAGCTCCAGGACGCGCGGGGTGAGCCAGAACAACGAGCCGTCGGTGGCGACGTAGCCGAGTTCGACGAGCGTCAACAGGAACCGGCGCGCGGTGGCGCGTGACAGTCCGGTGGCCTTGGCGACATCGGTGAGGGTCTGCCGCGGCGCGTCGGCTCCGAACACGCGGATCACCGACAGGCCGCGGGCCAGCGACTGGACGTAGTCCGACGACGGTTCGGCCATACTCAGGCGCCGGCGACGTGTTCGGCTACGGCGGCGTTCACCACGGACCTCTGCTCGTACGAGGCGAGGTGTGCGGCGTAGTCGATGATCTTCAGGTGCGCGCCCGGAATGCGATCGGCGAGGAACTCCTGGTGCGCGGGCGGCGTCGCCGGATCATCGGTGCCGCCGATGACCAGCGTCGGTGCGTCGATGTTCGGCAGTGCCGCACGTGAGTCGAACGTCGCGAGCGCTTCGCACGACGCCGCATAGCCCTCGTCGGACGTCGCGGACACCATGGCCTCCATACGAGCGACCAGACCGGGGTTCCGTGAAGCGAACATCGGTGTGAACCATCGACCGACCACTGCCTGGGCCAGGGATTCGGTGCCGTTCGCACGGACCGACTGGGCGCGGTCGACCCACGGCTCGGGATCGCCGAATCGAGCGGATGTGCACAGCAGTGTCAGCGAGCGGACTCGATCGGGATGAGTGAGGGCGAGCTGCTGGGCGGTGGCGCCGCCCAGCGACAGGCCGACGATGTGCGCCCGCGCGATCTCCAAGCGCGTGAGGAGTGCGGCGACGTCGTCGGCGATCGCCTCCACCGTGTACGTGCGGACCGGCACCGGCGACTGCCCGTGCCCGCGTAGATCGACGGTGATGACGTGATGCTCGTCGGCCAGCCCGTCCACCTGCGGTCGCCACATCGACCGGTCCGAGCCCAGCGAGCCGAGGAAGACGATCGGCGTCCGGTCGGTCGGGCCGTGCTGGTCGTAGGCGAGTTCGACCGTGTCGAGCATCCGCATCTCCTGTTCGCATCATGGCTGTGATGCCATCCTGCGAACAGATCATACGCGGCTCGGTGACGTACGACTCAGCGTGTGACCAAGGTGACCGTCGTCGAAGATCGCGACGAGCGCCGCCACCGGCGACGGCCCGGTCGGCTCGTCGGTGACGGCGGTGCGCGGCGACCGGCTCACATGTATCGTCCGCCGGTCACCTCGAGCACCGTGCCGGTCATGTACGACGACAGATCGGATGCGAGGAACGTCGCGACACCGGCGATCTCGTTCGGCTCGCCGGCACGGCCCATCGGTATCTCGGCCATCTTCTGATCCCAGATCCGCTCGGGCATGGCCTCGGTCATGGCGGTGCGGATCAGTCCGGGCTGGATGCAGTTGACGCGTACCCCGAGGTAGGCGACTTCTTTGGCCGCGGCTTTCGACAGCCCGACGATGCCGGCCTTGGCCGCGGAGTAATTGGTCTGGCCTGCTAGACCCACCTTGCCGGAGATCGACGACAGATTGATGATCGAGCCGGTCTTGCGCTCGCGCATGTGTGCGGCGGCAGCGCGAGTCCCGTGCCAGACGCCTTTCAGATGGACGTCGATGACCTGGTCGAACTGGTCCTCGGTCATCTTCCGCATGGTCGCATCGCGGGTGATGCCCGCATTGTTGACCATGACGTCGACGGCACCGAATTCGGCGACGGCGGTGTCGACGAGGCGCTGCACGTCGTCGCCCGAGGTCACATCGCAGGCGACGCCTCGGGCATCGTCGCCGAGGGATGCGGCGGACTGTGCCACCTGGTCGGCGTCGAGGTCGCCGAGCAGCACACGGGCGCCCTCGGCGACGAACCTCTCGGCGATCGCCAGTCCGATTCCCTGCGCCGCGCCGGTCACGACGGCGATCCTTCCTTCGAGCAGCACTTACTTCCCCTTCGCTTCCTTTTTGGCCTGCCGCACGAGTCCGCCGCCGACGATCAGGCGTTGGATCTCGCTGGTGCCCTCGTAGAGCCGCAGCAGTCGGACGTCGCGGTAGATGCGTTCGACGACGCTGTCGCGCATGTAGCCGGAGCCGCCGTGGACCTGGACGGCCTTGTCGGCGACCTGCCCGACCATCTCGGTGCAGAACAGTTTCGCCACCGACGGCGCGATGCGGCGATCCTCCTCCGACACCCATTTCGCGGCGGCGTCGCGCACCAGGGCCCGCCCCGCCATGACTCCGGTCTGCATATCGGCGATATGTGCCTGGACCAGCTGGAAGTCGCCGATCGGAGTGCCGCCCTGGGTGGTGACGGCGACGTGGCGCAGCGACTCGTCGAGTGCACGCTGCGCGGATCCGACCGCGAGCGCTGCGATGTGGACGCGTCCGCGCGCCAGGGACACCATCGCGGCCTTGTAGCCGACGTCGACGCTGCCGCCGACCAGTGCCGACTTCTCGACGCGCACGCCGTCGAAGTGGACGTCGGCGGTCCACGCGCCCTCCTGCCCCATCTTCTTGTCGCGGTCGGCGACGGACACACCCGGTGCGTCGGCCGGGACGAGGAACACCGCGATGCCGGGGCCGTCGTCGTCGGCGGGACGTACGCGCGCGAAGACCACGAACAGGTTCGCGGTGGGCGCATTGGTGATGAAGCACTTGCCGCCGTCGATGATCCACGAGCCGTCCGGCTGCTCGACGGCCTTGGTGCGCAGTCCCGACGGGTTGGAGCCCGCGCCCGGTTCGGTCAGCGCGAACGAGGCGACCACGTCGCCGGAGGCGATGCGTTCGAGCCATGTCGACTTCTGCTCGTCGGTGCCGAAGTTGACCAGCACCTGGCCGGCGATGCCGTTGTTGGTGCCGAACATCGAGCGCAGCGCGAGTGCGGTGTAGCCGAACTCCTGCGCCAGTTCGACGTCCTGCTGCAGGTCGAGGCCGAGGCCGCCCCACTCCTGGGGGATCGCGTACCCGAACAGGCCGATCTCCTTGGCCGCGGCGACGAGGTCGTCGGGGACCGCGTCGCCGTCGGCGATCTCCCGTTCGCGCGGGAGGACCCGAGTCCGGATGAACTCGTGCACGGCCGCCGCGATCTGGGCGAAGTCGTCGGCGTTGACCTGTGACATGGTCCTCCTCGGTGTGAGATCCGTTCCGACTGCCGAATATACAATCAATGGGCGTGGTCCCTGAGACGCACGTTACAACGGACCCGAGCCGTTCACAGTGGTGACTCGGACCACTCGTTTCCCGATACCGTTCGTTCAGGCACTGGACCGGCTCGCCTACTCGTGGTAGTCCGTTCGGCCGATTAGGGTGACAGTCCATGACCAGTGCGCAGCAGACCTGGGCCGTCGTCGCCCGAGGTCTGGAGAAGACGTCCGTGTACGGGCCGCTCGACCTCGACATCCCGGTCGGCGGGCTCACCGTGCTCACCGGTCCGGCCGGGTCGGGCCGCACCTGTCTGCTCCTCACACTCGCCGGGCGGATGAAGCCGAAGTCCGGCGACCTGTCGGTGATGGGTGAGACGAGACCGAAGCGGATCTTCGCCCGGGCCGCGATCGGCGCCGTCGACGACCTCGACGCGGTGTACGACGCGGTCACTGTCGGCGCACTCGTCACCGAGAAACGTCGCTGGGACGCCCCGTGGTACCGCCTGATCGTCTCGTCCGCGCAGTCGGTCGAGGACGTCTGCCGACCGGTGTTCGGACCACTGCCGGTCCCGGACCCGAAGGCGTACGTCGAGGATCTGAGCGAGCTCGACGTCTTCCTGCTCCGCGTGGCGCTGGCGAACACGAAACGTCCGCCGCTGCTGGTGGCGGGCGCCGTCGACCAGCTGAGCAGTACCGCCGACCAGTACACGGCGCTCGCGCGGCTGGTCGAGCTCGGCCGCGAACAGACGGTGATCACCGCGACCAGCAATCCGGTCGACGACGTCGGTCAACGACTCGTACTCGAGACGCCCGGTCTGACTCCGAACGATCTCATTCACAACGAAGGGACCAACTGATGCTCGCCGGAGCCTCGATCGGCACCGAGTTCAAGCGGTACGGCAAGGGCGCGATGCCCAAGATCGCGCTCGTCACCATCATTCTGATGCCGCTGCTGTACGGGGCCATGTACCTGTGGGTCTTCTGGAACCCGTTCGACGAGGTCAACAAGGTCTCCGTGGCCGTCGTCAACGAGGACGTCGGTGCGATGTCGCAGGGTGAGAAGCTCGATGCGGGCAGCCAGGTGCAGGAGCAGCTGCTCAAGTCCGGAGAACTCGATCTGACCGCCACCGATGCCGCCGACGCCGCCGACGGTCTCGCGCACGGACGCTACTACTTCACGATCACCATCCCGAAAGACTTCTCCAGCGCCATCGCCTCGGCGGTCTCCGACGATCCGCACAAGGCTACGATCGAGTTCCAGTACAACGATGCCAACAGTTATCTGGCGGGCATCATCGGGCAGAACGCGTCCGCGCAGGTGCTGGAGGCCGTGAACGGCGCGATCGGTCAGCAGGCCGTCGACCAGATCCTCATCGGACTCACCTCGGCGGGCAGCGGTCTGGTCACTGCGTCCGACGGTGCCGGACAGCTCGCCGACGGTCTGACCACCGCGAACGACGGCGCCCAGCAGTTGTCGGCGGGAGCCGACGAACTCGCGACCAACATGGTGACCGCACGCGACGGCTCGGCACAGCTCGCCGACGGCGCCGGACGACTCGCGGCGGGCGTCGGCCAGGCCACGGGACCGCTCATGGCGGTTCTGAAACAGTTCGACCAATCGGGCTTCAAGCCGTCGGAGTTCGTCGGTGACGCGACGCGGTTGACCCGTGACATGTCGACGGTGCTCGACGGCGTCGGAGCCGTCGGTCAGGGGCAGTCGCAGGCGGAGAAGGCGCTGAGCGGCGTCGTCGCCCAGCTGCGACGCAGCGGCGATCCCAGCGCGCGTGCACTCGCATCGTCGCTCGCACCGGTGCAGGACTTTCTGCGCACGCAGGGCGTCGACCCCGGGACCACCGCGCGCGTCACCGAACTGTCACGGCAGTCGAAGTCGCTGTCGTCGCAGCTCGCCGACAAGGACTCGGGTCTGCGCAGCATGCTCGCCATGCTCGAGAGCGGGCAGCTCACCGGGAAGATCACCGAGCTCGCCGACGGTGCGAACCAGCTCTCGACCGGCGCCACCCAGTTGCACTCCGGACTGATCCAGCTGACCGACGGCAGCGAGCAGTTGGCCGACGGCGCGCAGCAACTCGCCGACGGCACCCCGAAGCTGGCGGCCGGCGCCGACCAGCTGGCGACCGGCCTCGCCGACGGTGTGAAGCAGATTCCCGACTTCGGCGACGCTCAGCAGCGGACGAAGACCGCGGCCAACCTGTCCCAGCCCGTCGAACTGAGCTCGGTGACGCACAATAAGGCACCGACCTTCGGTGCGGGCTTCGCCCCGTTCTTCATCCCGTTGGCCCTGTTCATCGGCACCATCATCATCTGGATGCTGATCAAGCCGCTACAGGTCCGACCGGTGCTCGACGGTGTCGGTGGCCTCCGGACGGTGCTGGCCTCGTATCTGCCCGCGATCCTCGTGGTGGTGGCCCAGGTCGTGGTCATGTTCCTGGTTGCGCACTTCGCCGTCGGGCTCGACGCGAAGCATCCGATCGGCATGATCGGCTTCATGCTGCTCGTGTCCGGGGCCTTCCTGGCGTTGATACAGATGTTCAACGCGGTGTTCGGGGTCGCGGTCGGACGAGTGGTGTCGCTGGCGTTCCTCATGGTGCAGATCGTCGCGTCCGGCGGCATCTACCCGGTGGAGACGACGGCCACGCTCGCGCAGATCGTGCATCCCTACGATCCGATGAGCTATGCGGTGACCGGCCTGCGGCAGTTGATCTCGGGCGGCGTCGATCACCGATTGTGGACGTCGGTGATCGTGCTTGCGGGAGTCCTGGTCGTCAGTGTCGCGATCAGCTCGTGGGCGGCCAGACGGAACCGACAGATGTCGATGGACCAGCTGTATCCGCCGATCGAGGTGTGACGGGGCGGGGCGCTCAGCCCTTCAGCGTGCGGGCCGCCGTCGTCGCGAGGGTGTCGGCGATCTCGTTGTACTTGTCTCCGGCATGGCCCTTGACCCAGCGCCAGTCGACGGTGTGACGCTTCTCGGCCTCGAGGAGTTCCTGCCACAGGTCCATGTTCTTGACGGGCTGCTTGCTGGAGTTCTTCCACCCGTTCTTGATCCAGCCGTTGACCCACTTGGTGATGCCGTTGCGGACGTAGCTCGAGTCCGTGTACAGGATGACGTGCGACGGTCTGGTCAGCGCGTTCAGCGCCTGGATGGCGCCCATCAGTTCCATCCGGTTGTTGGTGGTGTCGGGTTCGGCCCCGGAGAGCTCCTTCTCGACGTCGCCGTAGCGCAGGACCGCACCCCATCCGCCGGGACCGGGATTGCCGAGGCAGGCGCCGTCGGTGGAGATCTCGACAGGTTTGGGAGCATCACTCATGGGTTCAGAGGTTACCGGGAGCTCATCGGACGAAGATGAATGCCACCGACACGACGACGAGGCCGCCGATCAGGAGCCAGATCCCGATCGGGGCGGGCATGGGTCCGCCGTTCTCCAGGGAGTGCGTCACGCGGTACCACCGCCACGATCCGACCACCGCCGATGCGATGCCGAGCACGATCAGGACGATTCCGAGTGCGGTCTGCAGCGCGGGTGAGGCGAACTCGCCGACCACGTGCAGCACGGCCACGCCGGCGGCCACCAGGCCGAGGGCGGTCCGCAACCAGGCCAGGAGGGTGCGCTCGGCCGCCAGGGTGAACCGGGCGTCGACGGCGCCCGGGGGAGGTGACTGCTCGCTCATGCGCGGGCGCGTTCGACGAGGGTGCGGCAGGTCCGCAGGTTGCGGCCGGTCCCGGTGACACCGAGTCCGCGTGCGATCTTGGCCGGGGTGAGCTTGCTGGCGCCCGCTCCCTCGGGATAGTCGATGTGCAGATCGTCGCCGATCACGGCGAGACGTTCGCCGTTCCCGAAGTCGGTGGCGCAGAAGGCGGCCGCCGCGTCGGCGTCGGGCGTGCCGGTGAGGAAGTACACGTGCCCGTGTCTGGACTCCCCGAACGGGAACGCGGCGACGGCGGTCTCGACCTCGTCCGGCGTCCTGCTGATCACCTCCCGAATGTAACCGAACTCGTCGGCGATCGCCTGTTCGAGCGATCGGTCGAAGCGATCGGCGTCGCCGGGCGGAGTGCAGAGCAGGTTGCCGGACGCGATGTACGTGGACACGTCGCTCGCACCGAGGTCGGCGGCGATCTCTCGGAGTCGGGCCATGGGGAGTTTGGCGCCTCCGACGTTGACGGCGCGGATCAACACGATGCGGGATGCGGGCACGAGGACCTCCTTCTCGAGCCCTATTGTTCCGCACGGTCGTTGATCGCCGCGGCGGCTTCGCCGAGGGCGTCGCGGAACGCGCGTACCGCCGGGTGGTCGGTCCGTCCGGGGCGCGTGGCGGTGTACAGCATGCGGTGCGGGTCGTCGGGCAGTGCGACCAGGCGGGTGCCGGTCAGATGCCGGTCGGCGAGCAGAGACGGCATCAACGCGACGGCGTGCCCGGTCCGCACGAGGTGCGCCTGCAACAGCGGATCGGGGGTGTCGAAGCGGACGTCCGGCTCGAATCCGGCGCTCCGGCAGATGTCCCGCGACCACGCGCCCATCGCCGTCGTCGCGGGGTCGAGCGCCCACGGAGCGGCGGCGAGATCGGTGAGGGTCGTCGGCAGATCCGCCCACCTGCCGTGCGACGGCAGCGCGAGCATCAGCGGGTCGCGGAGCAGGTCTCGACGGTCGACGTCGGGCCGGACCGGATGCGGGCGCCCGGGGAACTCCTCGCCGAGCACGACGTCGAACTCCTGCGCCAGCATCCCGCTCGTCGCCAGGTCCTCGTCGCGTTGGATGATCTCCACGCGCAGACGCGGATGCCGCTCGGCGAGCAGAGTGAGCGTCGCCGGCGCGAGCTCGAGGACCACCGACTGGAAGAGTGCGACACATAACGTGCCGTGGACGTCGGGCTGCGATGCGGCGAGTTCGGCCTCGGCCAGTTCGAGCCGAGTGATGACGGCATCGGCGTGTTCGACGAGGCCGACCGCGGGAGCGGTGAGACGGACACCGCGACCGACCCGTTCCAATAGGGGCACACCGGCTTCTCGTTCGAGCTGCGACAGTTGCTGAGACACGGCCGACGGCGTGTACGAGAGCGCGTCCGCCACCGCTGCGAGCGTGCCGCGGATGTGGAGTTCACGCAGGATGCGCAACCGTGTGACGTTCAGCATCGCCGCCTCGATTCATCACTTCGTCTAATGATTATTCGTAGGAAAGATTCGCTGGACTGACTTTACCGCGTGGCGGAGACTGGACCGCGTGACAGAGACGACGCAGGGCAGGCGGACAGGCGCGGCGGTGGCGATGATCGTGGGTTCGTGTACGTCGTTGCAGTTCGGCGCGGCCCTCGCGGTGGGTCTGTTCGATGCGATGGGCACGTGGGGCGTCACCCTGCTGCGGCTCGCGATCTCGGCGGGGGTGCTGGTCGTCGTCGCTCGTCCCCGGATCGGCGGCTGGGGTCGACGCCAGTGGGCGGCGATCATCGCGTTCGGCGTGATGATGGCGGCGATGAACGGCTTCTTCTACACGGCGATCTCGCGGATCCCGTTGGGCACGGCGGTGGCGATCGAGTTCCTCGGCCCGCTGGTCCTGTCCTCGGTGCTCTCTCGCAGACGCAGTGACCTGCTGTGGGTCGGTCTGGCGTTCGTCGGCATGGCACTGCTGGGCATCGACAGTGTGCTCGGTGCGTCGTCGCTCGACATGGTCGGTGTGGCCTGCGCGTTGATCGCGGGACTGTTCTGGGCGGGCTACATCCTGACCGGTGCTCGCGTCAGTCGGACGGTGCCGGGATCGGGTGGTCTGGCGGTGGCGCTCGTCGTCGCGACGGTGGTCCTGCTCCCGATCGGCACGGGGCAGGCGTTGCCCGCGATGCACGACTGGCGTCTTCTCGCGCTCGGTGCGGGTACGGCGCTGCTCGGCTCGGTGATTCCGTACACCCTGGAACAGGGCGCCCTCCGTCGTCTCCCCGAACACGTCTTCGGCGTCCTGCTCAGTCTGGAGCCGGCGATCGCGGCCCTCGCGGGACTGGCGCTGCTGCACCAGGCCATCGGTCTGCTGCCCGCCCTCGCCATCGCCGCGGTGATCGCGGCGTCGGTGGGGACGACGATGAACGCCGCGCGCAAGGCGAAGGTCGGGGCGGAGCAGACGCCCGAACACGCCCGCGGCGTGGGCTCGCGCCCTCCGTCCGACACGGAGCGTGAACCCATGCCTGCGGCGTGAAGTCGGTTCCGGCCTCCGGCCTAGGACACCGCGGCCGAGAACTGGGCGTTGTAGAGCCGGAAGTACGCGCCCTTCGCCGCCAGCAGCGAATCGTGATCGCCCTGTTCGACGATGTGTCCGTCTTCCATGACGACGATGGTGTCCGCATCGCGGATGGTCGACAGACGGTGGGCGATGACGAAGCTCGTGCGATCGGCGCGCAGATTGGCCATGGCCTTCCCGATCAGGAGTTCGGTCCGGGTGTCGACCGAACTCGTGGCCTCGTCGAGGATGAGAATCGACGGTTTGGCGAGGAACGCTCGGGCGATCGTGATGAGCTGACGCTCGCCTGCACTGACGCCGCCGCCCTCGTCGTCGAGCACCGTCTCGTAGCCGTCGGGGAGAGTGCGGACGAAGTGGTCGACGTGGCTGATCTTCGCCGCTTCGAGGACCTCCTCGCGAGGGGCGTCCGGGTCGCCGTAGGCGATGTTGTCGTAGATCGTGCCACCGAACAGCCACGAGTCCTGCAGCACCATGCCGGTGCGTTCGCGGAGGTCGTCCCGCGTCATCGCGGCGGCGTCGACGCCGTCGACCCAGATGGTGCCCCCGTCGAGTTCGTAGAACCGCAGGATGAGGTTGACCAGGGTGGTCTTGCCCGCACCGGTGGGGCCGACGATCGCGATGGTGTCGCCGGACTCGGCGGTCAGCGAGAGGTTCTCGATGAGCGGCGCGTCGTCGACGTAGCGGAACGACACGTCGTCGAAGACGATGCGGCCGGAATCGGTGGCGGGGGTCTGCGCGTCGACCGGATCGGGCGACTCCTCGTCCTCGTCGAGGACGGCGAAGATGCGCTCGGCGGAGGCGACGCCCGACTGCATCAGGTTGAACATGGAGCCGATCTGGGTGAGCGGCTGGGTGAACTGGCGTGAGTACTGGATGAACGCCTGGACCTCGCCGAGGGACAGGCTGCCGGACGCGACGCGGAGCCCGCCGACCACGGCGACGGCGACATAGTTCAGGTTCCCCAAGAACATGATCGTCGGCATGATGATGCCCGAGATGAACTGGGCGCGCCACGACGATTCGTAGAGCTTCTCGTTGCGGTCGTCGAAGGCGGCCTCGACCTCGTTGCGTCGCCCGAACGCCTTGACCAGTTCGTGGCCGGTGAACGCCTCCTCGATCTGTGCGTTGAGCGCCCCGGTCGACGACCACTGTCCGACGAAGTGCGGTTTGGAGCGCTTGGCGATGAGCCCGGTGGCGATCGCGGCGAGCGGCACGGTGGCGATGGCGATCAGCGAGAGGACCGGTGAGATCGAGAACATCATGATCAGGATCGCGATCACCATGAGCACCGAGTTGAGGAACTGACTGATGGTCTGCTGCAGCGACTGCGACAGATTGTCGAGATCGTTGGTGACGCGAGAGAGGAGATCGCCGCGGGCCGACTCGTCGTAGAACTTGAGCGGCAGTCGGTGGATCTTCCCCTCGATACGGGCTCGCAGGCCGGTGATGGTCCCGACGACGACCTTGTTGAGCAGGAAGGCGCCGAGCCAGCCGAGAAGTGCCGCGGCGACGTACAGGATCAGGACCAGCCCGAGGATGCGGCCGACCGCGGAGAAGTCGATGCCCTGTCCGGGAGTCACGTCCATCGCCGAGACCATGTCGGCGAAGGTGCCGTGGCCGGAGTCGCGAAGGCCTTGAACCGCTTGATCTTTGGTGAGACCCGCGGGCAACTGCGAACCGATGACGCCGTCGAACAGCTCGTTGGTGGCGTCGCCGAGAACACGCGGCGTGTAGGCGTTGAGGGCGACGGATCCCACGATCGTGATCAGGACGACGGTCATCATGCCGCGGTACGCGCCGAGCTGGCGGATCAGCCGTTTGAGCGACGGCCCGAAGGAGTGGGGCTTCTCCATGCCCGGCGCGCCGGGTGCTCCCGGGCGGGTCATTGCGCGGCTCCGATCGCCAGCTGGGACTCGGCTATCTCGGCGTACGTCTCGCACGAGGCGAGGAGTTCTTCGTGAGTGCCGAGTCCGACGATCGTGCCCTGGTCGAGGACGACGATCTGGTCGGCGGAGGTCACGGTGGAGATGCGCTGCGCGACGACGATCATCGCCGCGTCTCGGGTCGCCGGGACCAGTGCGGCGCGGAGTCTCGCATCGGTCTGCAGGTCGAGCGCCGAGAACGAGTCGTCGAAGACGTAGACGGCGGGCCTGCGGACGAGTGCCCGAGCGATGGCCAGGCGCTGGCGCTGTCCACCGGACACCGTGGTGCCGCCCTGCGCGATCGCGGTGTCCAGGCCGTCGGGCATGGCGCGCACGAAGTCGGCGGCCTGCGCGGTCTCGAGAGCTTCCCACAACTGCTCGTCCGTCGCGTCGGGATCGCCGTGGCGGAGATTGCTGGCGACGGTTCCGGAGAACAGGTAGGGGCGCTGCGGGACGAGACCGATGCTCGCACGCAGCCGATCGGGATCCTGGTCGCGGACGTCGACTCCGCCGATGCGCAGGGTGCCCGCAGTGGCGTCGATCAGGCGCGGGATCAGGTTGACCAGGGTGGTCTTACCCGATCCGGTCGATCCGACGACGGCGGTCGTGGTGCCCGGCCGGGTGGCGAACGAGATGTGATTGAGGACGGCGTCGTCGGCGCCCGGATAGCGGAACTCGACGTCGTCGAACTCGATGACCGCGGGATCGTCGGTCTGCGCGACGGCGACCGCGGGGGAGTGCACGGACGACTCGGTGTCGAGGACCTCGCAGATGCGTTCGGCGCAGACACCTGCGCGCGGGGCCATGATCGCCAGGAACGAGGCCATCATCACCGACATCATGATCTGCATGACGTAGCTGATCATGGCGGTCAGCGAGCCGATCTCGACGCTGCCGTCGCCGACCGCGTGCCCGCCGAACCAGAGGACGGCCACCAGGGTGAGGTTGGTGATGAGCATGACGGCCGGGAACATCACGGCCATCATCCGCCCGACGCGCAGAGTGGCGTCGGCGAGGCTGTCGTTGGCGACGCCGAAGCGGGCCGTCTCGTGGCGTTCGCGGACGAAGGCGCGGACCACGCGGATGCCGGTGATCTGCTCGCGCATCACCCGGTTCACACTGTCGATGCGGGTCTGCATGGAACGGAACGCGGGGATCATCCGGGCGATGATCAGACCCATCGTGAGGCCGAGGACCGGCACGGCCACGGCCAGCAGCCACGAGATCGAGAACGCCTCGTACATGCCCATCACGATGCCGCCGACACCCATGATCGGTGCGGTCACCAGGATCGAGATCGACATGACCGCGAGCAGCTGAACCTGCTGGACGTCGTTGGTGGTCCGGGTGATCAACGACGGTGCGCCGAACCTCCCGACTTCACGTCCGGAGAACTCGTTGACCCGATGCACCAGGTCGTGGCGGATGTCGCGCCCGGCGCCGAGGGAGGCCTGCGCGCCCGCGTACATGGCCGCGACCGAGCAGACGATCTGCGCCAGCGAGACGAGCAGCATCCATCCGCCCGTCGACAGGATGTAACCGGTGTCGCCGGTGGCGACGCCGTTGTTGATGATGTCGGCGTTGAGGGTCGGCAGATACAGCATCGCCGCCGTCGCGATCAGTTGAAGCGCGACGACGGCGATGATGAATCGTCTGTACCCGGCCAGGTACGTACGAAGCAGGCGGATGAGCACTCCGTCGACTCTATACGTCCCGCGGCGGGTGGGACGAGCGGTTTTCGTCCCGGCCGTCAGCGCAGTGCGATGGCGGCCTCCGGCGTGTACGTGAGGTAGGTGAACGACTCGGTGAAGTACAGGTTGACGACGTCGGCGTCGTGCGAGTCGTAGCCGATGGACACGTCCTGGCCGATGGTGAACTCGAAGTCGCCGCCGCGGGTGGACACCAGGTAGGCGCCGTCGATCGCCGGGGCCCAGACGATCTCGCCGTCGCCGAGGATGCGGCGCAGGTGTTCGCGCACCGGGTACCCGTGGTCGGAGGTCTCATTGACCCGCGCGTACAGATCCGCCGACAGCGCCAGCGAGTACGGGCCGTCGACCGAGTTCAGGCGCAGCTTGTTCATGGCCTGGCTGAGCGCGTCGGGGTAGGTGCGGATGTCCTCGGGAAGGGCGACAGTGGTCGCGCCCGCACCGAGTCCGGTGATCTGCGCGGCCGGATAACCGGCGAAGATCGCGCGGTCTTCGGCGAGTGCGAGTTCGCGCGCGGCCTTGACCACGGGGTCCCAGTCGGCGTCCGCGGCGCCGCGTTCGACGTCGTCGATCGATTCGCGGGTCACCGTGAACGGAACCTTCAGCTCGACGAGGGGCTGTGCGGTGCGCAGATACGCGGTGATGCCGTCGGCGGGGGAGTCGATCTTGGTGCGGTGTCCGACAGTCACCGAGTCGGTGTCGAGGCCGAGCGGCCCCTTGACGTCGACGATGCGACGTCCGGCGACGTTGCGTTTGAACGAGCGTCCTGCCTCCTCTTCGATCTCGGTCCAGGCGGCGGCCGAGATCGGAGCCAGGTCGCGGTGCAGATTACTCATTTTCGATGTCCTTTCGTCGGGGGAAGTTCGATCGTGGCGCTCAACGGAGGCGGCCGATGCCCAGGGAGCCGTCGGACGTGTCCGTGGCAGCGGGTGTCTGCGGGATCTGCGTGTCGGGCGCCGGCGGCGGATCGTCGAGGAACTCGGTGGTCGGCGCGAAGAACTGGGTGCCGGTCACCGCGGTGGTGAAGTCGAGGAGTCGGTCGTGGTTGCCCTCCGGCTCGCCGATGAACATGTTTCGCAGCATCTGCTCGGTGATGGCGGGTGTCTTGGAGTACGCGATGAAGAGGGTGCCTTTCTCGCGGTCGCCCGCGATGTCGCCGTAGGGCATGTTGTCCCGCACGATATCGAGCTCTTCGCCGTTCGCGTCCTCGATGACGTTGAGCGCGATGTGCGAGTTCGTGGGCTTCACATCGTCGTCGAACTCGATGTTCTCGACCTTGCTGCGACCGATCGCCGCCTCCTGATCGGGCACCGGGAGGGCGTTCCACGATGTGAAGTCGGTGACGTACCGCTGGATCGCGACGTAGCTGCCGCCGGCGAAGTCGGGGTCTTCGGCGTCGACGAGGATCGCGGCGACGGCGTCGTCGCCGGTCGGATTCTCGGTGCCGTCGACGAACCCGATGAGGTCGCGCATGTCGAAGTATCGGAAGCCGTGGACCTCGTCGACGGTGGTGACGGCATCGCCGAGCGACGCGGTCCACAGGCGGCCGACCTCGAAGGCCAGATCCTGCCGGTCGGATTTGATGTGCAGGAGGATGTCGCCCGGCGTCGACGGGGCCGTGTGGACCTCGCCGGTCAGTTCGATGAACGGATGCAGCTCGGCGGGTCGGGGGCCGGAGAACAGGCGGTCCCATGCGGCCGAGCCGATGCCGACGACCGCCGACAGCGTGGCCTCGGGGACACGTGAGGACACCGTGGTCACAATGCCCGACAGCCCGGTGAGAGCCTCGCGGACGGCGTCCTCACCGCCGTCGTCGATCGTCATCACGAGGAACATCGCCGACGGCGTCTTACGAGTCAGAATGTGCTGTCCGGTACCCACGCGTCTCAGCGTAGCCGTGGGTGGTGACAAGGTGTGTGCGGACGTGGCGCATCGGACAGAAAGAACCGCGGTCGGTGTCCCGGGAACGGGACACCGACCGCGGTGTCTGCCTGCTGGTCGACCGGAGTCGAGACCCCTAGAAGAACGCCGGACGGAAGGTGCTCGTCCACGCGTGCTTGAAGTTCTCCTGCCAGTAGTCCCACCAGTGCGCGCCGTCGGGCGTGATGTGAGTGGTCACCTTGACGCCGGGAACGGTGGCGAGGCGAGCGATGTACATCTGCGAGCTGGCCGATGCGGCGACCTCGAGCGGAACCATCTGCGCGAACTTGGTGGCGTTGAAGTTGCCGCTGCCCGGGGTGATCGACGAGTCGTACTTGGAGCCCATGCCGGTGCCGGACGAGACGTAGACGCGGTGACCCGCGAGGTTGCCGGCGGTCAGGAACGGGTCGTTGGCGGCCCACTCGCCGGCGGGCCAGATGCCCCACATGTTGACCGGGTTGCCGCCCATCTCCATGACGGACGCCTGGATGCCCTGGCCGAAGCCCGGCATCGTGACGGTCGGGTAACCGCTGAACGACGCGACGGCCTTGTAGAAGTTCGGGTGACGCGAGGCCAGGTTCAGCGCCGCGGTACCGGACATCGACAGACCGGCGATGCCGTTGCGACGGTTGTCGCTGTTGTGGCGCTTCTTCATGTAAGCGGGGAGTTCCTTGGTCAGGAACGTCTCCCACTTGTTGAGGCCGAGCTTCGGGTCGCGCTTCTCCCAGTTGGTGTAGAAGCTGCCCGCGCCGCCGAACGGGATGGCGACGTTGGTGCCCTTGCCGACCATCCAGCTGTCGACGCGGGTGTTCTGCAGCCAGCCGCTGGTGTTGTTCGGGGCGCGCAGGCCGTCGAGCATGTAGAGGGTCGGCTTGGCGCCCCGGCCCCCGCCGTCGACGATCTTCACCGGGATGTTGCGGTGCATCGAGGCCGAGTAGACCTGTTCGACGTCGCCTGCGGCCTGGGCCCGCGGTGCGGGTGCGACTGCCACGGCGGTGCCCGCGACGGCAGCAGCCAACGCGACGACACCAGCGGTCAAGCGCTTGCGGGCGCTGGAGAGCATGCGTATGTCCTTCTGTCGGCGGCCACGTGCGCGACCGCGGGAGAGATTTGTCTTGGCCCGAAGACCCTGACCCCCGTTCGGTGAGTGAGCGTAATCCAATCGTGACAGTCTGTCCAAAGGAACGACGGGGCGAGTCCGGGTTGTGACCTCATGATGATATCGCCGGGTGGATCAACGGTTTGACCAAAGGGTTATTCGCGGTACGATGGCGTGAAACTCAATGAGCGCTCCGTGTCCGAGGCGGGCCACTACCGATTGGGGAGGGAACATGGCCGATAAGGTGCAGTCCGCTGGTGATTCGTTCGAGTCGTTGAGCGGTGACGACACTCCGCTCTTCACTCGAGTGAAGCCGCGTCGAGGGTTCGAACACGTCTCGGAGCAGATCCGGGCCGCCGTCACCGAGGGACGGATCAAACCGGGTGGACGGCTGCCCGCCGAGCGCGACATGGCGGAGATCTTCGGAGTCAGCCGGCAGGGTGTCCGTGAAGCACTCCGTGGCCTCGAGATGAGCGGCATGGTCGAGTCCAGGCCGGGTGTCAACGGCGGTGTGTTCATCAGGCCCGGCGACCCGGCCGTCGTCACACGCGCCGTGAATGACCTCGCGTCCTTGGGGGCGCTCTCGTCGGAGAGCCTTCTGGAAGCTCGAATCCTCTTGACCTCCGATGTGATTCGTCTCGTCTGTGAGCGCGCGACGGAGGAGGACTTCGTGCGGCTCGACGAGGACATCGCGAAGGTGGAGCGGTACACGGACTCGATCGAAGAGGTCGGCAGCACTAGAACGATCCGGATCACGCACTTCTACACGCTCCTCGCGGAGGCCACGCACAACGAAGTGCTCGTCATGCTCATGAACTCGCTCGCCAGCGTCGTGCAGGCGCGCATAACACGCGTGAGTCCGCGGCCGTTGACGAATGTCGGGGAGATGCGTCGACAGTTCGTGGCCAGTCTGCGGGAACGAGACGCGGAGGCCGCGATCACGCAGATGTCGGCCCATCTCAAGCGACTGGAGGAACAACTCAGCGAGCGAGAGCAGGAACTCGCGGGCTGAGTGTCGGCGAATGTCATGGTCCGACCGCCGCGGATGTCGGGGCGTGAGTTCGGTACCGAGGGCAGCGCGCACCCGTGGTAATGGGGCCGTCGTTCCGGGGTGTTGCCCGGCATGACGGCCCCATCACCATCCGCGGCGCCGCGCCGACCGAGTGGTGAGGCTCGGTCGACGCGGGACCAGGTTCAGCGAGCGACCAGGCCGCCGTCGACTGGCATCGCGATGCCGGTGACGAACGACGCGTCGTCTGAGAGCAGCCAGAGCGCGGCGTGTGCGATCTCTTCGGGCCTGCCGGGGCGCCCCATCGGGATGGCCGACACGAAGCGCGCCTCGGTCTCCTCTTTGGTGAACCGGCCGTCGGACTTCATGAAGTCGTTGTAGAGCATCGGGGTGGCGACCATCGACGGACAGATGGAGTTCACCCGGATGCCGTCCGTGGCGTAACGAACTGCGAGGCCCTTGGTCAGGCCGACGAGCGCGGCCTTCACCGATGAGTAGACGGGGCTCTGCAGCGATCCCACGAGTGCGACGGCGGACGAGGTGAACACGATCGATCCGGAGCCGTTCTCCTTCATCGCCGTCACGGCACGGCCCGAGAGGATGGTGTGCTGGGTGATGTTGAGATCGGTGACGGTGCGGAAGTGGTCGAGATCGAAGTCTTCGACGTCGCTCGGACCCGGCATTCCCGCGTGGCTCCAGAATCCGTCGAGCCCGCCGAGCCACTCGACCGACCGATCGAAGACATCGCCGGTGGCCGCGGCGTCGGAGAGGTCGGCGACGAATGCTTCCACCTTGCCGCCGGCGGCGGTGACCTCGTCGACGAGTCTCTCCAGGGCGGGGCCGTCTCGGTCGACGGCCGCGACGGTGGCCCCCTCCCTGGTGAACAGGTCCACTCCCGCTCGGCCCATGCCGGACGCGGCCGCGGTGATCATGATCTTCTTATCGGCCAGGCGCATTGCTTCCACTTCCTTGTCGGACTACATTATGAACGTGAATCCATTGGTTTGACCATTTGACTGTAGCATTCATAGTATCCGCACAACACGGGTGCGGAACCTCAAGTAGGAGGCTGGAGTGACAAGCTCGACCATTACCGAGAGCGCAGCGCTCGCGGCTGCTCCGATGGAGTTGTTCATCGGTGGGCAGTGGCGGAAGGCGACGGGCGAGGCGACGTTCGACGTGCTCGATCCGTCGACCGGCACGCCGCTGTGCAAGATCGCGGACGCGAACGTCGACGACGCGCTGTCCGCACTCGACGCGGCAGTGGATGCGCAGGCCGCATTCGCCGCGACGAGTCCGCGCGCCCGTTCCCGGATGCTGTACCGCACGTGGGAGCTGCTCGGCGAGCGCAAGGACGAACTCGCGGTCCTGATGACGCTCGAAGCGGGCAAGCCCGTCGCCGAGAGCGCGGCCGAGATCGAGCTCGCCCGCGAGTTCGTCCTGCATTTCGCCGAAGAGGCGGTCCGTATCTCCGGCAACTATCAGGAGGCGCCGAACGGCGGCAGTCGGATGATCGTGCTGCATCAGCCGGTAGGCCCGACGCTCCTCGTCACTCCGTGGAACTTCCCGATGTCGATGGGCTGCCGCAAGGTCGCGCCGGCGATCGCGGCGGGCTGCACCGTCGTGGTGAAGCCCGCGAAGGAGACCCCGCTGACGATGCTCGCGCTTGCCGAGATCTTCCGTGAGGCCGGTGTGCCCGCCGGGGCGGTCAACGTGGTGACCACCAGTTCGTCGTCGTCGGTCATCGGTCCGCTGATCGGCTCGGGCAAGGCGCGCAAGCTCTCGTTCACGGGATCGACCGAGGTCGGCAAGCTGCTTCTCGCACAGGCGTCAGAGCACGTCATGAAGACGTCCATGGAGTTGGGCGGCAATGCGCCGTTCATCGTCTTCGACGATGCGGACCTCGACAACGCGCTCGAGGGGATCATGCTGACCAAGATGCGCAACGCCGGGGAGACCTGCACCGCCGCGAATCGCATCTTCGTCCACAGCTCGGTCATCGACGAGTTCTCGACTCGCCTGGCCGAGCGCATGTCCGGATTCACGATGGGACGCGGCGTCGACGACGGCGTCGATCTGGGCCCGCTGATCAATGCTCGACAGCAGTCCAGCGTCGCCGGTCAGGTGGACGATGCGGTGGAGCGAGGCGCGGAGCTCGTCGTCGGCGGCACGATCCCGGATCGAGCGGGCTTCTTCTACGAACCGACCGTTCTGAAGAACGTTCCCGCGGGATCGCGGATCCTCAAGGAGGAGATCTTCGGCCCGGTGACGCCGTTGGTCGCCTTCGATACGGAAGAGGAGGTGATCGCCCTGGCTAACGATACGGAGTACGGCCTCGTGTCATACATCTTCACCGAGAATCTGCGCCGGGCGATCCGGGTGTCCGAGGCCATGGAGTCGGGGATGGTCGGGCTGAACCAGGGCAGCGTGTCCAACGCCGCCGCTCCGTTCGGCGGTGTGAAGCAGTCCGGTCTCGGCCGTGAAGGCGGACCGGAAGGGATCGCCGAGTTCCTCGAGACCAAGTTCATCGCGATGCAGGTCTGATCCGGTCTTCTCGCATCGACGCTCCGGGCCGAGGACGCGGTCCGGAGCGTCGGGGTATGGATGGCGATCGGGCGTTGTCCACGAGCATCCTCTGCCTCGCTCGGCGGCTCCGTTGATCCGACGCGGTGGACGGTTCCGACAGCTCACGTCCCATCGACGACGGCGCCGAGCCGGTCGAGGACCGGATCGGCGCCGTCTCGCGCGCTCTGGGAGGGTATCGGGCCTATCCGAGTGTCGCCAGAACCTGACGGCCAGCGACACGACGTACGAGTGACGCGGGGTCGGCGGGGGCGTCGTGACCTCGCCACGCCACCGATCCGTCGGGGCGTACGAGCGTGAGCGGAGTCCCGTAGAGCTCGCGGACTTCGGCGTTGTCGATGTCGACGAGGCGGAGCGGGATCCCGGCGTCTGTCGCGGCTTGCGTCAGATCTCCCGTGTCGATGCCGCCGTCGAAGCGCATCAGGACGAACTCCTTGCCGAACTCGTCCAGGGTCGACCGGTCCTCGGCGAGCCACGCGTGCGGCGCACGGGATCCCGGACGCGCGTTCTGCTCGTAGGTCTGCACGGTGAGCGGAGGCATCGGCGACCCGTCGGGCACGACGATCGGTGAGCCCTCGTACACGTATCCCAGGTGGATGCCGATGCTGTGCCATTCGCGCTTCATCGCTTCGGTGTAGGCGTCGCCGTACTCTCGGCGCGCGGCCTCCGTCTCGGGGCTGTCGTCGTCGAAGACCTCGGGCTTCGGTTTCGCCACGCGTGGACCCAGCATGCGCCTGAGGTTGTCTCCCGACTCCGTCACGTTGCGAATGGCGATGGGGCGCTGTTCGTACTCGTAACTGTCGAGAAGCACCTCCCCGCCCCACCCCTGGATGACGGCGGCGAGCTTCCACGACAGATTGACGGCGTCGAGAAGGCCGGTGTTCATGCCGAAGCCTCCCGTCGGGGAGGTCAGGTGGGCGGAGTCCCCGGCGAGGAACACGCGGCCTGACCGATACGAGTCGGCGACCAGCTGACGACGCACCCACGGGAGCATGGACAGGATCGTGAAGTCGAACTCTCGCCCCACGGCGCGGACGACGGCCGCACGCATCTCGTCCTCGGACACATCGCGTTGGGTCTCATCGCCGATGAGCGAGAATCGCCAATGATCCCGACCGTTGATCGCCACCAGGGTCGCCCAGGTCCCTTCGGGGCCGATGAAGATGTACCGGTAGGCCGGCGCCGTCGTGTGGAGGTCTTCGAGGCCGTCGCACTCGATGATCGCATTCGACGTGTACGTCAGTGCACCTTCACCGCTCATCTCGATCCCGAGTCGGTTGCGCACCGTGCTGTCGCCTCCGTCCGAACCGACCAAGAAGTCGGCCTCGACGTCGTAGGTGGTGTCGGCGACCCTGTCGCGCAGCGTCGCGGTCACGTGATCGCCGTGGTCGACGAAGCTCACGAGCTCGGTCCGGTAGCGGATCTCGGAGTCCCCGGTCGACCCGGCGAAGCGCTTCAGCACGGGATCGAAGAAGTTCTGCGGGCATCGTTCACGATGTTCGGGGCTCTGCAGCGGGTTCTTCTCATCCTTCGGCGCCGGAAACTCCTCGCGACCGAACTCGTAGCCGTTGAGGTTCGTGACCCAGGCGCAGTCCTGGATGTAGTCGCGGTTGTACCCGGCCGAATGGACGTCGTCGGTGATGCCCCATCGGCGGCAGAACTCCATCGAACGAATGCCGATCATGTCCATCTTCGGTTGGAAGATCGTTCCGCCGCGCGCCTCTACGAGCAGCGATTTCACTCCGCGGTATCCGAGGTCGCCTGCGAGCGCGAGTCCGACGGGGCCTCCGCCCACGATCAGAACCGGGATCCTGTCTGCCATGTCTCCACCTTTCAGTTGCCGGAGTCTGGAGGTCGCCTCAACTATCGGTCAAACCATTGGACCATGTCAATGGGCGACCCATTGTCTTGACGTTCTGGCGAGCGCGGTCTTAGCATTGACTGAATGGTTCGACCATTTGGTGAAGGTTCTATGACGAGGAGGAACGGTGACCGAGACCACTACGCGTTCGAGTGACGTAGAGGCCCGTCGGCGACTGCGGGACAGGCTCGGCAAGGACGGGCTGCGGATCTCTCAGCCTGATGAGCCGCCACTGTTCACACGCCGACCGGAGTCGACGATGCGGCCCATGCATTGGAAATGGGCCGATCTCAGGGGATATCTGGAGGAGCTCGGTCGGGTGCTCGACCTCACTCCCGGCGGTGACCGCAGAACGCTACGACTGGCGAACCCCGGTCTCGAGTACGGGACCACCCCGACGTTCTGGGCGTCGATCCAGTACATCAATCCCGGCGAGGTCGCCACTGCGCACCGCCACACTCCGGACGCGTTCCGGTTCATCATGCACGGCGACGGCTGTTCGACGACGGTCGAGGGCGAGAACTACCTGATGAACGAGGGCGACTTGGTCTTGACTCCGAACTGGATGTACCACGACCACGTCCATCACGGTGACGAACCGATGATCTGGCTCGATGTTCTGGACGTCTCGGTCATGAAGAAGCTCCACAACATTCACTTCGATCCGCTCCCCACCGACACCCAGGTCGTCGGCGAGTACCCGGAGACGTCGTACCGCTCATTCGGCTCGGGCACGATGCGGCCGGTGGGACGAGTCGAGCGACCGTTCGGGAATCCATTGCTCGCCTACCCGAAGGCCCAGACCGACAGCGCCATGGAGATGGCGAAGGGTCTCGAGCCCGACCCCGTCGACGATGTGATCCTCGAGTATCAGGATCCGACCACAGGCGGTTCGGCTCTCCCGTCGTTGTCGATGAAGTCGCAGATCATCCGGCCGGGGTTCGAGGGCAGGGCGCATCGCCACACCGGGAGCAAGGTGTACTACGTCACCGAGGGGTCCGGTACGACGGTCGTCGAGGGGCACCGTTTCGACTGGGCGGAGGGCGACTTCTTCTCGATTCCGCCGTGGGCGACGCACCGGCACCTCAACGGGGGCACGGAGGAAGCGAAGCTCTTCCGGGTCGACGACAGTCCGATCTTCCGCTACCTGAGGACCTTTCACGAGGAGATCCTCGACGACGCGGGCGAAGCAGAGGTCCAGCGATGAGGCTCGCAGTCTTCGACGATTTCCGAATCGGAGTCGTCGACGGGGACTCCGTCCGAGACGTCACGTCGGTGGTGCCGACGATATTCGACGAATGGCCGGAGCAGCGGATGAACTGGTTGATCCGCAACTGGGCGTCGGCGCAGTCGGCAGTGGCGATTGCAGAGGGCGGCGTCCGGTCGCTGTCCGACGTCGCGCTGCGAGCACCGAACCCGGCGCCGCCCCAGGTCTTCGCCATACCTGCGAACTACCGGGCGCACCTGGGGGAGATCGGCGACAGATCGATCACGACGGGAGGCCGTACGGCGCGCGACGTGGGGTTCTTCCTCAAAGCGGCAGGGTCGGTGTCCGGTCCCGCCGACGGCATCGAACTGCCCGCGGGTTCGACCCGCCGATTCGACCACGAATGCGAACTGGCCGTCGTGATGGCCTCTGGCGGCCGCAACATCCCGCGTGCCGAGGCGATGTCGCACGTCTTCGGGTACTCGGCGCTGGTGGACCTGACGATGCGCATCGACCCGGGCGAGCACGAAGAGGACCGGTCTCTGCGGAAGTCCTTCTCGACGTTCACGCCGGTCGGTCCGTGGTTGATGACGGCCGACGAGGTCGGCGAGGTCGACACCCTGCGGTCGAGTCTCTCGGTGAACGGCGAGGTGCGGCAGGGTGCGCAGATGTCCGACATGATCGTCGGCATCGCCGAAGCCGTCGAACTGATCTCCTCCGTCGTCGAGATCAAGCCCGGCGATCTCATCGCGTCCGGTACACCGAAGGGCGTCGGGCCGGTGAGGCCCGGTGACGAGGTCGTGATCGAGATCGACCGAATCGGCGCGATGCGCCTGGCGGTCTCCGAGGGTGCGCCGGCGCCCAGGCCGTTCTGAGCGAAGTAGAAGGAGGCACGGTGCGACATCCAGTGGCGGCCGCGTTCGTACGTGGCGGAACCAGCAAGGGTCTCGTGTTTCACCGGGAGGATCTGCCGGACGACCGAGCCGATCGGGACGCGCTCTTCCTGCGCGCGATGGGGAGCCCGGACGAGTACGGGCGCCAACTCGACGGCATGGGCGGCGGGATCTCGTCGCTCTCCAAAGTGTGTGTCGTAGGTCCGCCGACCCACCCCGATGCCGACGTCGACTACCTGTTCGGGCAGGTCCAGGTCGACACGGCGAGCGTCGACTACGGCGGAAACTGCGGAAACATGTCGTCGGCGATCGGTCCGTTCGCGGTGGATGAGGGCATCGTTCCCGTACCCGCGGACGGACAAGCGCGGGTCCGCATCCACAATGTCAACACCGGCAAGCTGATCGCATCGACGTTCTCGGTCCGTAACGGTCGCAGCGTCGTGGACGGAGACTATGCGATCAAAGGAGTGTCGGGTACCGCCGCACCGGTGCGTCTGGACTTCCTCGACCCCGGGGGCGCGGTGACCGGGAGACTGCTGCCGACCGGGAACAGTCGTGACAGGGTCGACGTGGACTCGATCGGAGCCGTCGAGGTGTCGTACGTCGACGCGGCGAATCCGTGCGTGTTCGTGCCGGCCGAGGCGCTGTCGCTGGTCGGCACCGAGTCTCCTGAGGAGATCGAGGCGGCGCCGGGCCTTCTCGATCGGCTGGAGACGATCCGGCGCGCAGCAGCCGTCGCCATGCGGATCGCCGCCACTGTCGAGGAGGCCGCGGCGAATCGGCTGGTCCCGTTCATCGCGGTGGTCGGTCCGCCCGCGACGTACCGCACCCTCTCGAACGAGCATGTCGCATCCGATGACGTGGACGTGATCGTTCGTTTCATATCCAGCGGACGGCCGCACCGAGCGGTTCCGGTCACGGGCGCGCTCTGCTCGTCGATCGCGGCCCGCCTGCCGGGGACCGTCGTGAACGATGCCGCGCGTCCCGCGTCCTCGTCGGCGGACCCGATCCGGATCGGTACGCCGTCCGGTGTTCTCGATGCGAATGCGGCCGTCGCGGACACCGCGGACGGGTGGCGGGCCGTGCACGCCTCGACCTACCGCACCACTCGACGGCTGTTCGACGGGTACGTGTATGCCTGATGCACGGGCGGCGTGCGCTCTAAGCCTCGATCCACCGATGAGTCCTGGGTGGGCGGGGTCGGTGTGATCGCCGCCTGGTGAGGTAGCGGGGGCAGGGCTGGGTTCCGGGCGTCGCATCCCGGTCGTCCACTGGGTCTCGGTCGTGCCGCGGGTTGCGGCGGTGGTCAGCTGGCCGTTGCCGGTGGTGGTGCGTGCGTGACGGCGAACAGTCGTGCGAAGGCGGTCTGCCAGGGCCAGGCCTCGGGCAGGTGCAACGTGACCCGGCGCGCGGAGCGTGCCAGGCGTGCGGGAATGTGGATGAGGGTGCGGCGGATGGTCGCGGTCGTGGCTCTCGCGAGTCGTCCGGCGCGGTCGGCGATGACCCCGGCCGTGCGGGTGAGGTTGAACGTGATCACGGCGAGGACGAGCCAGGCGCTGTTCGCGGTGAACACCCCGGAGGGCAGGTGCGCGAGTGGCCCGTTCTTCAGGTCGGCGTGGACTTGCTCGATGATCGCGTGGCCGCGGTGGGTCTTGTCCGCGGCAACGGTGTCCGTGACGTTCTTGTCGGTGGTGGTGAAGAACGCGTGGTGCCGCCAGGTGTCGAACAGTGTCGGCTGCTCCACCTTGTTCGGGTTCAGGTCAGGGATCCGGCGCACCACGAGCCGCCCCGCGATTTGCTCCGCCTTCTTCCTCGAGCGGAACGCAGTGAACGGGATCTCGGCGACCTCGGCCTTCGAGATCAGTTGCCCGGTGGTCTCGTCACGGATCGCGTCGGTGTACTCGATCATCTCCCATGCGTCATCGGGGATGGTAGCGATCGCGGCTTTCACCGCCGGATCCATCCGCACCGTGACCGACACGTCCGCGCCAGCGCTGATCGCGGTGCCGATGGTGGCGTGGCCGTAGAACGCGGAGTCCGCGCGCAGCAACGGCCTGGCACCGCTGCCGGGGTTCGAGCGGCGGAGGGTGGCGAGGGCGTCGCCGACGATCCGCGCGGCGCCTTTCGGGGACCCGATCTTGCCCTGCCGCAACCGCTGGGCGAGGATCACCGGCGCCGACGAGGTCGTCGATGCCGTGGCGAGGAGTGCGTTCAGGCCGCGGACGCCGGAGTACCCGAACGAGGCGCCCTGCTTCTGATACCCGTGGACTTCGATGATGGTGTCGTCCAGATCCACCATCACCTGCTCATCGCCGTGCGCGTGCAGCAGCGGCGCCGTCGAAACGAGGCTCTGAAGCACCCGGGAGGCGATGGCGTCGAGTTGGCGGACATGTCCGAAGGTGAACGCGCGCAGGAACGATCCCAGCGTCGACGGCGCGTAGGTCCTCGCGAACAACCGGCCCATTCCGCCGTGGCGGAGCAGGTTCATGTCGTCGATCGAGTCCGCCCCGGCGAGCATCCCCGCCACCAACGCCATCACCTTGCCGCCGGCGTTGGAGCCCTTGTCCGTCGGCACCGTCAACCGGGCCTGCGACAGCGAAACGAGCCCCGCGGCCCGCGCGAGTCGCAGCATCGGGACCAGGCCGACCGCCGACACGACATTCGGGTCATCGAACACTGCCGACACCGCGGCGGGAGCGTGCTTGAATTGCATCTACGAGATGCCTCTCTGGCTGGGCGAATAGGACCTTAGACAAGCTCTATTCTTCCCGGTCAGAGGGGCATCTCTGCGTCAGGACACCCGCTGAACACCCCGACTCATCGGTGGATCGAGGCTAAGAAGCACGAACCGCACAGCCTGTCGCCGGGAGTCGTGATGGTCATGGATCCGACGTCGTGGGGGCCTCGGCACCCCGCGGACGTCCTCACTGGATGTCGAGTCGTGGAAGCCGTGTCGGGGCGGTCGAGGGTCGTGATGCCGATTCCCGATCTGTTCCGTATGCGTGAGCTCGCATGGAGCTGGCTCGGAGTGCTCGCCGACGTGTCCGCCGCGCAAGCCGTCGGATCGATGCTGCCGGCGGACACGGCCATTCGGACGGTCGGACTTCGATTGGACACGATCGGAGATCTTCCCGCCGTCGGAGTCGACGTGACGGCGGTGGGGACGTCGATGGCGGTGGATGAGCACTACGGGCTCGGTCGGGCGACACTGATCGGTCCCGGGGGCACGGCCATCGCGGTCTGCACCGCGCGGTTCGCGGTGGTCGGAGTGTCTGTCGATGAAGCGCGCTCGACAATCGACGGTCTGACCCCGCCCGGCAGGCCCATCGACATCGACGACCTGTTCGGCAGCCGTGTCGAATCGATCTCCGACGGCCGGGCCGTGATGGTCGCGCACCCTTCGAAGCCGGTGTCCAACCACGTGGGGATCGTCCACGGCGGGCTGCACGCGGTGATGGCTGATCGAGTGATGCGCGAGGCCCTGCCGTCGTCCCGGATGCGGATGCTCGACCTCACTGTCGGGTATCAGCGGCCGATCACCGTCGCCGACGACGAGTCCGGTGCGGTGATGCTGCGTGCGGACCTGGAGCGAACCGGTCGACGTGTCACGACGGTCCGCGCCCGGATCGAGTCGTCGTCGGGCCGTTTGCTGACCAACGTGTTCGGCACGTATTCGGCGACGTAGCAAGGCCGGTGCAGGTGTCGCCGTTCCAGTGTGCTTCGGCCGGGGGCCTCGGCCGGCTCGACGGCCGAGACGTCCCGTCCGCAGGGCATCCCGGCAGCGGTCCTGGACGCGAGGGTCGTACGTACGGTCTTGATCGAGCGGCCCCGATCCTAGGGACGCGGCTCGAGAACCGGGTCGGCGAATCGCGGCGCGCGTCGTTCGTTGTATGCCGCGATGCCTTCCTGGAAGTCGGGCTGACGCATGAAGTGATCGATGATCCCCTTGGATCCGTCGATCGCCGAACGCGGGCTGAGATGCAGCAGCTCCGAGTACATCTGGCGTTTCGCCGACGTGACCGATGCCGGTGAGACCTGCTCGGCGATCATGCGGGCCGTCTTGTATACCTCGTCCATCAGCTCGTCCTTCGGGAACAACCCGTTGAGGAAGCCCATGCGGTCCAATTCCTGCGAGTAGACGATCCTCCCGGTGAACAGGATGTCGGCGCTGTGCGTCGTCCCGATGATGCGCGGCAGGATCCACGACAGTCCGTACTCGGCGGGAAGTCCGAGCCGCGGAGTCGAAGTGGTGAACTTGACGTTCTCGGCGGCGAACCTCAGATCGCAGAACGAGACGATGGCCGCCGCGATACCCGCGCAGGCGCCGTTGATCGCGGCGATCACCGGGACGCGCAGTCCCCAATGCCAGATGAGGTCGGTCTCGAACTCGTCGTTCACCCCGGCGCCGGGCTGAGCGGCGTGACTCTGGTCGACGGTGTCGGCGTAGTCGCGGTCGTTCGTCGTGTAGAAATTGAGCGCCTTGGTGTCGGCGCCGACGCAGAACTGGTCGCCCGTTCCGGTGACGACCACGACGCGGACCTTGGGATCGCGATCGAGTGTGTTCATGATCCACCGATACTCGGTGTTCATGAGGTTGGTCCACGAGTTCCCGCGACCTGGCCGATGAAACCAGACAGTGGCGACGCCGTCGTCGTCGATCCGGTACTTGGTTACCTTGAGTTCCATGATGACTCCTCGTCTATGGCGCGTTACGGCGCGGTGGTCGCGGCGATGAATGAGAGGGCCTGAGGCCAGGACAGTCCGTACGCGGAGGCGTTGACCTCTTCGTTGTGCCGCCGCTGGTCGCTGAAGCCGTGCTTGGCCTGCGGGTACAGATGAATGATGCTCGGCGCGTGTTCGCGAGACTGCAGCGCGGACTGCAGGCCGAGGAAGTTCTCCTTCGGGACGATCGAATCCTTGCCGGGGTAGGCGAGAAACGTCGGGGCGCTGATCTGGGCGGCGAGAGCGACCGCGTCGTGCGAATGCGTGGGGGCGGGCTCGCCGGGCACTGTGGGATGGAAGGCGAGTACGTTCGCCAGATCCTGATCGAGGCCGCCGAGAATGAAGGCGAAGCGTCCTCCTAGGCACCAACCGACCACGCCGACCTTCGTGAGACCGAGCTCGCTCCGTAGGTGCCGGAGCAGTGTCTGCTGCTCGGCTACGGCGACGGCGTCCTCCAACTCCTCGTGCAGGTGCGCGAGTTCGTCGAAGCCCGTGTCGTCGGAGCTCTTGCCGTGCCACGGATCCCATGAGAGCGCGACAGCACCGGTCGATGCGGCGATCTCCTCCGCGAACTCGCGGACCTGGCTGCCGATCCCGGTGATCATGGGCAGAAGCAGCATGCCCGCGTCGACGGCGGGCTCGGAGGATGGTCGGGCGACGAAGGCGCGTAGTCCCTCGACGTCGATGAATTCGGATTCGACTGGATGGGTCACGACGGTTCTCAATCTCCTTCAGTGTGGGACAGAGCACACTCGACTGTATTAGAGGGTCCAGTAAAGGTCAAACCATTGTGAAATGGTGGACGAATCCTCCATGCTGCGTTGACAGGGTGGTGCACCGACATGTCAAATGGTTAGACCGTTAGGACTTTATGAGAGAGGGTTGTGATGAACACGGGTGCAACGACTGGGGCGGATCGGGAGATTCTTCCGCTCAGCGGCGTGAAAGTCGTCGACCTCTCGCAGATCGGTGCCGGGCCGTACGGGACCTCGATGCTGGGGGATCTCGGCGCCGACGTCATCAAAGTCGAGCCGTTGAAGGGTGACAGCTTCCGATTCGTCGACAATGCGTACGGTCCGGGTGAGAGCGCGTACTTCTTCGGGGTCAACCGGAGCAAACGGTCCATCGCCCTGGATCTGAAGGATCCTCAGGGGTACGAGGTCCTCATGAGACTGGTGCGTGAAGCCGACGTGTTCGTCGTGGCGTTCCGGCCTGACGCCATCGTGCGGATGGGGATCGACTACGAGACCTTGAAGACGGTGAATCCCCGCCTCGTCTACGCCGCGATCACCGCGTTCGGTGAAGACGGTCCTCGTGCCCATCAGCCGGGTATGGACATCCTCGCCCAGGCATTGAGCGGAATGATGGGGGTGACCGGTGAGGTCGACGGCGGGCCCGTCAAGGTGGGTGTCCCGATCGCCGATTTCGTCGGGTCGTTCTTTCTCGGTTTCGGTGTCTGTGCGGCCCTGCGCCTGCGCGATCGGACCGGGGTCGGGGACAAGATAGCGATCAACCTCCTCGACGGGCAGGTCGCGGCGTTCGCCAACTACATCACCGCCTATGACAAGACCGGGACGAAGTTCAGGCCACTCGGCGGCGGCCATCCCCAGCTCGTGCCGTATCAACCGTTCCTGGGATCCGACGGACGTTACTTCATCCTCGCCTGCCTCAACGACCATTTCTGGAGCAAGCTCGTACCGTATCTGAGTCAGTTCGAGGACTTCAGCGATCCGCGGTACGCCACGAACACCGACCGGATCGAGAACCGTGACGAACTCTGCGGTCGACTCCAACGGCTGTTCAGCACGGAGCCCGCCGAGTACTGGTTGGCCGGACTCGAGGGCACCGGAGTTCCGTGCAGCCCGATCCACCGGATGGAGGAGGCCCTTGAGGACCCGCAGGTGGTGCACAACCGGGCGGTGACCGAACTCGTCCATCCTCGATTCGGGCCGTACAAGGTGCCGAACAATCCGATTCGCTTCCACCAGGCCAAGACCGGGCCGCGCGGCTATGCGCCGGCGCTGGGCGAGCACACCGACGAGGTTCTCGCCGAGTACGGCCTGAGTCCCGACCAGATCGACGACCTGCGTGCCCGCGGCATCATCAACGATTCCGTGGCGGCCGAGCACGCGCGCGCTTGACCGGACGGCGCGCAGGTGCCGCGTAGACCATGAGCAAGGAGATTATGACGTGACGATCACACAGCAGGAGGCCCCGGTGCGGTGGGGCCGTGAGGTAGTCGATGCAGACGTGCGGGGATTCCCCGTCCGCGTGTATAAGAACCGTCCGCGATCGGTCGGCGAACTGCTTCTCGACGCCCGACGGTGGGGCGACCGCGAATTCCTGGTGCAGGGCGAACGCCGGATCACCTACCGAGAGCACGAACAGGCGGTCGCCGCGGTCGCGAATCGGATCGCCGCGTACGGCATCGCCCCGGGCGACCGGGTGTTCATTCACGGATTCAACAGCGTCGAATGGTATGTCACCTTCTGGGCGGTCGAGAGCCTCGGCGCGGTCGCGGTACTCGGCAATCCGTGGTGGGGTGATCACGAGATCGAGGTCATCCTCGGTCGAGTGCAGCCGAAACTGGCCGTCACCGACGTCGAGATGCACCAGGTGTCGTGTGTACCGTTCGCGGAGATCCGCCGACTCGTCGATGCGAAGGAACCCGCGACGCTCCGCCTGGCGAGCGTCGATGAGGACGACCCGGCCCTGGTGATGTTCAGCTCGGGCACCACCGGCATCCCGAAGGGGATCCTGGTGTCACAGCGTTCGGTGGTCGGCAACCTCCAGAACCTGCTGAGCATGACCCGTCGCCTCCCCACCGAACTCGACGACGACTTCCGCGGCACCGCCAGCCTGCAGACCGTTCCACTGTTCCATCTGGCCGGCGTCCAGGTGAGCTGCGCGACGATCCTCCAGGGCGGAAAACTCGTCATGCTCGACGGGAAGTTCGACCCGGCCGAGGTCTTGCGACTGATCGAAGCGGAGAACATCACATCCTGGGGAGCGATTCCCACGATGGTCTCGCGAGTTCTCGATCATCCCGACCTCGCCGTGCGCGACGTCTCTTCGCTCGGTTCGATCCCGCTCGGCGGCTCGGCCGTTCCCGAAGAACTCCGCGCTCGTATCGCGGCGAACTTCCCGAAGGTGAGCAAGAAGGTGGGAAGCCTCTACGGGCTGACCGAGACCGGTGGACTTCTCGCCGCGGCGGCCGGTAAGGAGATCGACGGGCATCCGGGCCGAGTCGGGCGTCCACTGCCCGTGATCGATCTGAAGATCGTCGGCGCCGACCAGGACGGCAACGGTGAGATCTACGGCCGCAGCCCGAACGTGCCGCTCGAGATCGTCGGCGAGGGGCCCGTCGCCGACGCGGACGGTTGGGTCGCGACCGGAGACATCGGGCGGATCGACGACGACGGCTACCTGTACATCACCGGCCGTGCCAAAGAGATCATCATCCGAGGCGGCGAGAACATCGCGGCGGCGAACATCGAGAACACTCTGCAGCGGCATGAGGGCTTCGCCGACGTGGGCGTCGTCGCACTGCCCGACCCCGATCTCGGCGAGATCGTCGGCGCGGTCGCGGTCCTGGCACCTGGAGCATCGTTCGACAAGGAGGCGGTGATCGAACTCTGCAGGCAGTATCTCGGCCGCTTCGAGACACCCGAGCGCTGGTGGGTGCGCACCGAGAAGCTGCCGATGACCGCGATCGGAAAGATGGACAAGAAGCTGCTCAAGCAGCAGTGGATCGACCGTGGAGTCGTCGACCTCGACGACTCCGCGTCGGCCTGACGACGGATCGACCCATGCCGGGAACACTTGAAGGACTTCGCATCGTGGAGTTCGCCGGGCAGGGTCCGGCACCGTTCGCGTGCATGCTCTTCGCCGACATGGGCGCCGAGGTCGTGCGGATCGACAGACCGTCGACGCCCCGTGCGGCCGAGCGCCATCGAGCCGACGATGCGTTCGGTCGCGGGCGGATCTCGGTGACCGTCGATCTGAAGGACCCCGACGGACTGGCACGCGCGCGGGCTCTCGCATGCGACGCAGACGTGGTCGTGGAGAGCTTCCGCCCGGGCGTGATGGAGCGGCTCGGACTCGGCCCGGACGACGTTCGGGCCGAGAATCCGCGGATCGTGTACGCGAGGATGACCGGCTGGGGGCAGCATGGCCCCAACGCGTCGACCGCGGGCCACGACATCAATTACGTCGCGGCGGCCGGTGCACTGGAACCGATCGGCCGAGCGGGCCAGGCGCCGACTGTGCCTCTGGCACTCGTCGGCGATTTCGGCGGCGGAGGCATGCTGCTCGCCGTCGGCGTCCTCGCCGCGCTCGTGGAGCGTGGACGCTCCGGACTGGGGCAGGTCGTCGACGCCTCCTGCGTCGACGGTGCATCGCAGCTGATGACCGTGGTCCACCATCTTCGAAGCCACGGCCGGTGGAACGACGAGCGAGGAACCAACCTCTTCGACACCGGTGCGCCGTTCTATGACGTCTACGAGACCTCCGACGGGCGTTTCGTCTCCTTCGGCGCGCTCGAGCGCAGGTTCTATGACGCGATGGTCGATGTCCTGGATCTTCCCGCGCAGGTGATGCATCCTCAGCACGACCGCGCGGCCTGGCCCGATCGCCGGATGCTCATCGCCGACCGGGTCCGGGAACGCACCCGGTCGGAGTGGGAGGCGGCCTTCGACGGCATCGACGCGTGCTTCGCGCCGGTCCTGTCTCCCGGAGAGGCTCCGCAGGCGCGAGCGCACCGATCGCGTGATGCCTTCGTCGACGTCGACGGATACCCCGAGCCCGCGCCGGCCCCTCGATTCAGCAGGACGCCGTCGACGGCGCGGCCCAGGGCCGACCTGGGGGCCCACAACGATCAGATCGCGACTTCGCCCACATCGTCTCGGTAGAACCGACGGCCGGTGCACCCGCGTGGTCGCCGGCACTTCAGAAAGGAATGACCATGGCGGACACTGCCGATGCAGGGAACCAGGAGAGCCTGGAGGCATTCGTCGAGCGTGCCACCGCATTTCTCGACGAGCACCTCGCCAAGCGGCAGGCGCGCACCGCGTTCGAGTGGGGCGTCGGCGAGGACTCCGGAGTGAAGCTCTGGGAAGAGCCCGACTCCGAAGAGGAGCGCGTACGACTCGATGATGCTCGGCGCTGGCGCCGAGTGCGTTTCGATGCGGGATTCGGCTGGATCGACGGTCCGGTGGAGCACGGGGGCGCCGGGCTGTCCGGTAAGCACCTTCGCGCGTACCGCCGTGTCGAGGCCGGCTACGAGACACCCAGTGACACCTATTTCAAGCTCGACCACGTTCTCGGTCCGGTCCTTCTCGCACGCGCCACCGAGAGCGTCCGGACGACGATTCCGGTCCGGATGCAGCAGGGCGAGCTGGTCGCCTGTGAGCTGTTCTCGGAGCCCGACGCCGGGTCGGACATGTTCTCCGCCCGTACTCGCGCGACCCGTGTAGACGGTGGCTGGAAGCTCAACGGGCAGAAGGTGTGGACGTCGGACGCGCATCTCGCCGACATCGGCGTCGTGTTCACTCGGACGTCGAACGAGCCCGGGCGTCGGGCGTTCACCGCGTTCGTCCTCGACATGCACCAAGAGGGTGTCGAAGTGGTGCCCTTGCGGCAGATGACCGGTGGGGCGGCGTTCAACGAGGTGTACCTCGACGACGCGTTCGTACCCGACGAGTACCTGCTCGGCGAGGTCGGGCAGGGGTGGGACGTCGTGAGCGAGATCCTCGCGCGCGAGCGAGCGGGCATCGGGTCGGGCCTGAGTCGATCGGGTTCGGGCCTGGCGAACGGGTCCCGACTCATCGCCCTCGTGCGGGAGATGGGCAAGCAGGACGATCCACTGGTCCGACAGCAGCTGGTGAAGACGATGACCGGGTTCTGGGCCACTCGCCAACTGACCTCGAACGGGTCGGACAAAGGAGGGGCGAAGGCGTACCGCTCCGATCCGACACCGCTGGCGAGCAAGCTCGCTCTGAGCTTCAATCTTCGGCGTGCCGCGAATCTCGCGACACAGGTTCTCGGCCCGAAACTGGCCGCGGACAACGGAGAATGGGGAACGTTCAGCTGGAACAGCCTCGTGCTCGGCGAGCCGGGAGTGCACATCTTCGCCGGTACCGATGAGATCGTGCGCAACTCCCTCGCGGAGAAGGTCCTGGGACAGCCGCGAGACGGACGGCGCGGATGATCTCGCCGGACCTCACTCTCGACGGTATCGCCGTTCGTCGGACTACAGTCGGCAGAGACGACGCACCGCGCGTGGTTCTGGTTCATGGCGCCATGGACACCGGCGGCAGCTTCTCCCGCCTCGTGGCGAGCCTGACGGACGTCGACACGATCACGTATGACCGGCGAGGTTACGGGGACTCGCATCTCGACGGCCGCATGCCGAATCGCATCGCCGAGCACGCGGACGACCTGCTGTCGATACTCGACGGCCGCCCGTCCGTCGTGATGGCGCACAGCCTCGGTGGTCTGGTGGCTCTCGCCGCGGCGCAACGAGACCCGAGTGTCTTCCGCGGACTGGTCGCATACGAGACCCCGATGCCCTGGCTGCCGTGGTGGCCGCCCGTCGGACTTCCCGCTGATGTGAACGACATACCGCAGGTCACGGCGGCGGCCACGCGATTCCTGCGCGCTCACATGGGTGACGAGCGGTGGGCCGCGTTGACCGACACGCAGCGGGACGGCCTGCTGACCTGCGGTCCCGCTTGGGCGACGGAGCTGAGCGACGCCCAGAACCGCGGACCGGTGTTCGAGTTCGCTCAGATCGCGGTGCCGGTGCTGGCAGTTCACGGCAGCCTGACCGACGACCGGCATGTGAACGGTGCGCGAGTGCTCGCTCGGTCGGTGCCGAACGGTCGTCTCGCCACGATCGAAGGGGCCGGCCACATCGGGCATCGCCGACAGCCCGCGGAACTGGCGAGCCTGATCGTCGAACAGATCGCCGCAACGGCGAACCCGCAGGAGCGAGCATGAGCGAACAGAAGAGTCTCGGGCAGCTGGCCGGCCGACGGATCGTCGTGACCGGCGGGGCCCAGGGCATGGGTGAGTCCATCGTGCGTGCGTTCGCCCGCGAAGGTGCGAGTGTGGTGTCGATGGATCTCAAGGAGGATCGGGGACGTGCGGTCGCCGACGAGATCGCCGCCGAGACCGGGTCGCGCATCCGATTCTCCGCCGTCGACGTGTCCGATCGCGCCGCGGTGTTCACCGCTGTGGCCGAATCCGCCGACCGGCTCGGAGGGCTCGACGTCCTGGTGAATGTGGCCGGTGTGCAACGTGCCCGGCCGGCCGAAGAACTCACGGAGGCCGATTTCGACTTCCTACTCGGAGTCAACCTGCGCGGAACCCTGTACACCAATCAGGCGGCGTTCACCGCGATGAAGCCCGCGGGATCGGGTCACATCATCAACTTCGGCTCCGATGCGGGCATGACCGCGATCCGCGGGCTGGCCGGGTACTCGGCGACCAAGGGGGCGGTGCACGCGTGGACGCGGACGATCGCCCTCGAGTTCGGTCCGCACGGCATCCGCGCCAATGTGGTGGTGCCCGCCATGCGCACACCGATGACGGACGCCGGCCGACAGGACGGCCGTGCCGGCGTGTACTCCAAGGTCCCGCTCGGCGGTGACCTCGGTGACTCCGATCGCGACCTCGCTCCCGTGATGGTGTTCCTCGCAGGCGACGGTTCACGATTCATCACCGGGCAGACCATCTCGGTCAACGGCGGCATCGGCATGGTCCGGTAACAGAAAGGCTCTGCACATGCTCTATTCACAGACCACCCCCGAACAGAAGCGGAAGCGCCTGCGGGAGACCCTCGCGGGCGATCAGATCGCGCGGTTCCCGGGCGCCTTCAATCCGCTGTCGGCTCGTCTCATCGAGGAGAAGGGCTTCCCCGGGGTCTACATCTCCGGTGCGGTGCTCGCCAATGATCTGGGTCTGCCCGACATCGGACTGACCACGCTCACCGAGGTCGCGACCCGGGCCGGGCAGATCGCCCGGATGACCGATCTCCCGGCGATCGTCGACGCCGACACCGGATTCGGTGAGGCGATGAACGTCGCTCGGACGGTGCAGGAACTCGAGAACGCCGGCCTGGCCGGATGTCACATCGAGGACCAGGTCAATCCGAAGCGTTGCGGACACCTCGACGGGAAGGCCGTCGTCGGGCTCGACGTGGCCGTCAAACGGATCAGGGCCGCGGTGGACGCACGTCGCGACGGGAACTTCCTCATCATGGCCCGGACGGACGCACGTGCGAACGGTGACGGTGAAGCAGGACTGGCGGCGGCGGTCGATCGCGCGAAGTCACTCGTCGACGCGGGCGCCGACGCGATCTTCCCCGAAGCGATGGCCACCCTCGACGAGTTCGCCGCGGTCCGGGCGGCCGTCGACGTACCGATCCTCGCGAACATGACCGAGTTCGGGAAGAGCAGGTTGTTCACCGTCGACGAACTGGCGTCCGTCGGCGTCGACATGATCATCTACCCGGTGACCCTTCTGCGGAGTGCCATGGGGGCGGCCGAGCGCACGCTGGACGAACTCGTGGCGGCGGGCACGCAGGAGTCGCAGGTGCCCGAAATGCTCACCCGTGCACGGCTGTATGAACTCGTGGACTACCCGTCGTACGACTCGTTCGACGCCGGCGTCTTCGATTTCGAGGTCCCCGGTGTGTTCTCGGAGACGGTGTAGATCCCTCTCGGTCCCGACGGCCGATACAACGAGTCAGAGCCCGGTCTCCGTCCAGGAGCCGAGAAAGGAAGTAGTCATGGCATCGGTCTTCACCCCCGAACAGACGGAGCTGCGGATGACCGTTCGGCGGTTCTGCGAGGAGAAGTTCGCCGAAGAGCAGATCCGTGCCCTCGTCGATTCGGACGAGGGCTTCGACCGTAGCGTCTGGTCCCAGATGGCCGAACAACTCGGCCTGCAGTCCTTGGCGATCCCCGACGAGTTCGGCGGTTCCGGATTCACACAGGTGGAGGCCGCGATCGTCATGGAAGAGCTCGGTCGGGCACTCGCGCCCACCCCGTTCCTGGCGACGGTCGTGCTGTCGGCCAACCTTCTTCTGGCCGTCGGCGACACGCCGTACACGGCGGATCTGCTCGCGCGGATCGCTGCCGGCCGCACATGCGCGGCCGTCGCGGTGCTGGAGGCCTCTGCGGAGTGGGAGCCGAACGGAGTCCAGGCGACCGCGGAACATTCGGGCGACTCGTGGCAGATCAGCGGGCTCAAGTCGAACGTGATCGACGCGGAGACCGCAGACGTCCTACTGGTGGCGGCCAGGACCGCGGCTGGCGTGTCGGTGTTCGCCGTGGATCCGAGGTCTCAGGGGGTCCGGGTGGAGCGGGTCGACACCCTCGACCTCACCCGTCGACAGGCACTGGTCGCTCTCGATCGCGTGCCCGCGGAGCTCGTCGGCGACGACGGCTCGGGATGGGAGTACGTGAGCCATATGCTGCGTATGACGTCGGTCGCGCTGGCCTCGGAGAATGCGGGCGCCGCGCTCCGGCTGCTCGAGGTCTCGGCCGACTACGCCCGGACCCGAGAACAATTCGGTCAGGTGATCGGCGGCTATCAGGCCGTCAAGCAGAAGCTCGCCGACCTTCTGCTGAACGTCGAGCTCTCCCGCGCGGCAGCGTATCGGGTGGCGCGCGCGGCGGCTGACGACGATCCGCTGCTTCCGCGAGAGGCCGCGATGGCGCACGCGCTGACCGCCGAGACATTCGTCGGCGCCGCCTACGACACGATTCAGGTGCACGGCGGCATCGGCTTCACGTGGGAGCATCTCGCACACCTGTACTTCCGGCGGGCCAAGAGCAACGAGGTCCTCTTCGGCACTCCCGATCACCACCGGGAACTGGCGGCCGCACAACTCGGATTGTGACGGCGGTCGATCGTGGACGCGGCGGCGGTCCTGCGGACCGTCGCCGCGTCCACGGCCGCCATCGTGTCACCGACGTGGCTGATCGACGCGCAGCGGTCGCGCCATCGCACGTCGCCGGAGTGGCGAACGCGCTCGACGGGCCCGCTACGAACGTGGGCATCGACCGCCCTGCGCCCTAGTACGCCCTGGTCCCTATTCGATGGGCTAGCGTTCGCAGCTGACGACGGATCCGGAGATCGACGGGTCCGATTCGTCGACGACCGTGCGCTGTCCCCACCGCTGCAGGCAGACGAGGGCGACACCGGCCATGACCGCTCCGAGGAGGGTGAGCCAGGACAGCGTGCCCGCGGCCGCGGGCCATACGGCGTCCAGCACGAGCGAACCCGCGAGTTGTCCGGCGACCACCCCTACCGCGAACAAGAGAACGCCGATGCGGCGGACGAGAGCCGCGCCGGCCAGCACGACCGTCGGTCCGATCACGCCGAGTGCGCAGTACCACCAGCGCACATGAGTGTACGAAGCCAGGGTGGCTCCGTCGTCGACGGCGGATGTCACGGCGATGAGTGCGACGTACATCAGAGTGCCGAAGACGTACGTCGCGACGCCCGCGGCTTCGGGCCGTCCCACGGCGGCGGTGATGGCGCCGTTGAACGCCATCTGAACGCCGACGGCGCCGCCCGCGATGAAGGCGACGGCGCATGCGAGCCACACGCCGGAGCCGCTCGTCTTCAGACCCGGCAGGCTCGAGACGGTCACCCCCGCCAGTGCGAACAGCAGGGAGACGGCGCCGACCGCGCTGAGTCTGCGGCGAACGCCGACCGACCACCCGAAGTAGTCGATCACCGCGCCCGACATCATCTGCCCGACGATGAACGACATCGCGAACAGCGCGACTCCGACCACCGGTACCTCGGCGATCTGGGCCTGAATGACGATGATGCCGATCGGTCCGCCCAGCAGCAGATAGCGAGGCAGTTCGCGTCGGCGCAGCATGTCCCACGAGGATCGGACGCTTCGACGCGCGGCGGGAACCACAGAGGTCACGACCAGGGTGGTGAGCAGGCCGAAGAAGAAGACGAGTGCGCCGGCACCGAGACCGCTGCCCAGATCGTGCGCGAGGAACGTGTTGATTCGTGCCTGCAATGACAGCAGGACACCGGTCGCGACGGTCATCGCGAGAAGCCACACGCGTGCCATGGACACATCTCCTTCGATCGACGGGGCCCCGGTGCTCACCGGACCACGACGGCGCGACCGATGATCCGACCCGCGTGGAGATCGTCGTAGGCGTCCAGCGCACGGTGGAACGGGTACGGAGTGACGTCGACGCCGACGAGACCGTTCCGCGCCAGCGCGACGACGTCGACGAGGTCCCGGCGCGTTCCCGAGTACGGCCGGTCGATCGTCGCCCCTCGAGGGATCGAGGCCGTCGTGCGAACGGTCTCGAACTCGAACACTCCGCCTGCTTGACCCGGGACGTGAATCGCACCGTAGGGCGCGACGGAGGACGTCGCCATGCGGAGCGTCTCGGTGCTCCCGACGAAGTCGAGCACCACGTCCGGCCCGTGTCCGCCGGCGTGGGCGAGCACCTGTTCGATCGCGTCGGGGTCGCGGGCGTCGACTGCCGCATCGACCTCGTCGGCGACCGCGGCGAGCGCTTGCCGCCGGACGTCGACCGCGATGATTCGGGTGGCCGTCGTCGCTCGCAGAATCGAGACGGCGAACTGCCCGAGCCCACCGATTCCGATCACTGTCGCGGATGAGCCGGGGCCGAGGAGCGACAGGCTCGTGCGAATGCTGTGGTAGGGGACGATTCCGGCATCGGGGAGCACCGCGGCGAGGGCGGGCGCGATGCCGTCGGCGGCGACGACGGACGATGCGGGTACGACGACGTACTCCGCCATGCCTCCGTCGAATCGTGTTCCCGGTCCGTGTGGTGAGACGAGCCGTCCCGAGGTGCTCAGACACGCGTTCTGTCGCCCTGCCGTACAGTTCCGACAGGTACCGCACGCCCAGACCGTGTGCACCACCACGGGTTGGCCGGGGGACAGGGACGTGACGCCGACGCCGAGCGCAGAGACGACGCCCGCGATCTCATGTCCCATCGTGAGGCCGACGGGCAGTGCCGGTGTCGGGGACTCCCGGAACGTCACATCGGTATGGCAGACGCCGCAGGCCGTCACTTCGATTCTCACCTGACCGGCATCGGGTTCGGGTGTCGGTACCTCGGTCCATTCGACGCGTCCGGGTCCGCGATATGTGAGCGCGCGCATGCGTTCCTCTCTGGTGCGCACGACGACCGCGGACGGGACGCCCCGTCCGCGGTCGCCGAATCGACTGCTACTTGGACGGCATCGCCGCGGCGGCCTTCTCCACGAAGGAGGTGTCGACGACGTCGTCGACCGTGAGACCGCTGTTCTCGATCAGTCCCGCCTTGCGGTAGGTCTCGATGTCGTCGGCGAGCCCCTCGGCGTTCAGAGCGCCGTTCGGGTCCACCGGCGCGACGAACGTCTTGGCGATGAGTTCGGGGTCGAGTTCGGTGTATTTGGCGACGATCTGGACTATCTCGTCCGAATCGGCGCCTTGAATGTGTCCGTCGGACACCGACGCCCGGAAGTCGGCGACCCCGCGGAGGTAGGCCTTCATGAACGAGACGGCTCCGTCCGGGTTCTTCTCGGAGAAGTCGGTGCCGTACATGATGGCGCCCAGCTGTTGACCTGGATAGAAGTCGCCGCCGCAGGCGACTCTGACCGCGGTTCCCTCGTCGACCAGCTTGGTGGCATAAGGCTCCGCTACGTTCGTCGCATCGATCGAACCGTTCTCCAGACCGATGGCTTGATCGGGGCCGCTGAGATAGTTGGCCTGGACGTCCGAGCGCTCGAGTCCCGCCGACGCCAACGCCTTGTCGAACCACAGGGTGGTCGACGTGCCGTCCGCGTACAGTCCGAGGCGTTCGCCCTTCAGGTCCGCGATGGACTTGTACCGGCCGCTGTCCACCAACTTCTTGTCGACGAGCAGGCAGGAGTACTTGGTGCCGTCTCTGAGCTGGCCGGTGTCTGCGACGAGCCGGATGCCCAGGCCTCGTCCGATCGCGTTGAACAACCCGGCTCCCGGGGCTCCGGTACCGGCGTCCAGCTGTCCTGAGGACAGCGGTGCGACCATGTCGCCGCCGGACTTGAACGCCTTGAGATCGACGGTGAGGCCCTCGTCTTGGAAGTATCCTCGGTCCAGCGCGATGTACAAGGGGGCATTCGACAACCCGGCCGCGTGTCCCAATGTCACGGTTCCCGAATCGTCATCGCTCGAACCGCATGCGGTCAGGCCGACGATGGAAGCAGCGGCGATGAAGACTCCGGCAGTGCGGACGAGGCGTCGGCGAGGGACACGTCTCTTCAGAGACGATCGAAACGTCGTGAGTGATGGCATCGATGGCACCTTTCGGACGAATTTGACGGATCAGTGGGTGGATCGGTTCCACGGGGTGAGGAGACGTTCGATCTCCGTCAGCAGGTAGGTGAGGACGACGCCGAGGACGGAGATGAGGACCAACGCGACATACATGGTCTCGACTTGGAAGGTCGACCACGAGTTCCAGATCATGAAACCGAGACCGTCGGTGCCGCCGAGCATCTCGGCGATGACGATCAACATCAGCGCCATGCCGATGCCGAGCTTCATTCCGGCGATGATCAGGGGCGTGGCACCGGGCAGGGCGACGGTTCGGAACACCTGAAGCCGACTCGCTCCGAAGTTCTTCGCGACATCGTGGTAGATCTTCGGGATGCCGAGGACGCCTGCGGCGGTGTTCACGACGACGGGAAAGAAGACTCCGATGACGACGACGGCGATCTTCGACGATTCGCCGAGGCCGAAGATGATGAGCAGGAGCGGGAAGATCGCACTCTTCGGGATCGGGTAGAGGGCGGCGATGAGCGGGTCCGCGATGTTGCGCACCCACCGGTTCAGTCCCATCGCGATACCGATGATCACGGCGGGCACCGCACCGAGGACGAACCCGACGGCGAGTCGTCGGAGACTGATCACGGTGGTGTCCAGGAGTGCACCGTTGCCTGCGAGTCGAAGGAACTCGTCGAAGATCGTGGTCGGTGCGGGGAAGAACTGGGAGTTCAGAATGCCGACACGGACGAGGATCTCCCAGACGACGAGTAGTCCGACCGGGGCGAGGACGGCCAGTGCGCGCTCGGATCCCAACCGCTGACCGATGCTCCGTCGTGGCCTGCGTGCCTTCTTCGTCGGTTCGGCGGACACGTGGTGTGCTCCCGTACGGGGCGGGCAGTTTCTAGGGGTCCTCGCAACACCTGATGGTTAAGGCATCATCAGTAGATCACGCAGACGCTCGGCTGGGGTATCCCAGCCGAGCGTTTTGCGTGGACGACCATTGAGCTCTTGAGCGACGTGCTCAAGGTCTTCAGACCCGTACGGCCGCAGGTCCGTGCTCTTCGGGAAGTACTGGCGCAGAAGCCCGTTTGTGTTCTCGTTGCTGCCCCGCTGCCAGGGTGAGTGCGGATCACAGAAATAGACCGGAACCCCAGTCGCGATGCTGAACTGCCTATGCGCTGCCATCTCGGCGCCCTGGTCCCAGGTCAGTGACCCCCGCAGATGCTCAGGCAGCGTACCGATCAACCCGATGAGCACGTCACGGACTTCCCCGGCGGTGTGCCCGCCGGGCAGATGCCCCAGGAGCACGTATCGAGTCGTTCGCTCCACCAGCGTCACGATCGCCGAAGCACTGCCTGGCCCGACGATCAGATCACCTTCCCAATGGCCAGGCACCGCGCGGTCCTCGATCTCGGGCGGCCGCTTCGAAATCATCACCATCTCGTCGATGAACCTGGACATGCGCTGGCCGGGATGCTTGCGCGGCTTCCGGCGTGTCCTCCCGGTCCGCAGTGTCTCCGCGACCTCACGCTTGAGCCCACCGCGTGCCTGGACGTACAACGCCTGATAGATCGTCTCCGGGCTCACTCTCATACTCTCGTCGTCGGGAAACTCCTTCCTCAGAGTGTGGCTGATCTGCTCCGGCGACCACCGCACCGACAGCTTCTCCTGCACGTACTCCCGCAACGACACGTGGGTGACGAGCTTCGAGGACTTCGGCCTGGACCTCGACGCTGCCCAGGCGCGATGGGCGAGGTAGGGCTGATAGCGGCCGTCCTCAGAACGAGCATCGAGCTCACGCTTGATCGTCGAGGCAGGTCTTCCCAGCACGCGACCGATCGCTCGCAGGCTCATGCCACTGCGATACAGGTCAGCGATCGTCTCCCGCTCCTCGAGCGAGAGATACCGGGGATGGAGCACGGCCTCCACCGCTGGCAGGGCGGGAACTTCTACCTGCATAGTCATACCGGTGTTGTAATCGATCACGGTGCCATCGGGATAGATACGGGAGTTACTCACATGCCGGACACCCTGGTCCCAGTCCCTCGCTGAGCGCACGTTGACGCCCACTCTGGCCGCTGCTTCTGACTGTGACATGCCATCGGCGCGTAGTTGCACGTACTCAGACTTACGAGGGTGAGGGCCGTTCCCCCTGACCCCACGTCCACGGATCCCGGCCCGTCGCGCCCACCCGTACGCGGTGTTCCGGTTGACACCGACCTCGCGAGCGGCGGCTGAGATCCCGATGTCCGAACACCTCAGCGTCTCAAGAAACATCTCTTTCAACTCATTGAACGACACGATCCCCGCAACTCCTTGAAGTTCAAGGTGTTGCGGGGATCGCTATAACCCGCCGGCGTAGCGGGGGCGCTCATGCTGCGGCTCCGCCGACTTCGTCCTTCAGAGATCCCCAGATGTCGTAGATCATCTCGCCGTACTCGGGCTGCCGTCGTAGTTCCAGAACGCTCCGCGGCCTGTCGAACGGGACGTCCACCAACTGCTTCACTCGGCCGGGACGCCCGGTCATGATCATCACCTGGTCGCCGAGAGTCACGGCCTCGTCGACGCTGTGGGTGATGAAGATGACCGTCTTGCGGCTCTCCTCCCAGGTGCGGAGCAGCTCTTCTTGCAGAATCGTCTTGTTCTGCTCGTCCAGTGCGGAGAACGGCTCATCCATGTAGAAGACGTCCGGGTCGTTGGCGAAGGCGCGGGCGATGGACACCCGTTGACGCATTCCGCCGGACAACTGGTGCGGGTACGCCTTCGCGAACCGGGTGAGTCCGGTCTTGTCGAGATAGTGGCCGACCTGATCGCGGATCTCGGACTTCGGTGCGTGGCGCATGTGAAGGCCGTATGCGGCGTTGTCCCAGACCGTCATCCAAGGAAACAGTGAATCGCCTTGGAACACCATCGAGTTCGTGACAGGGCCGTCGTCGGACGACTTCCTGATGTCCATCTGGCCGGACGTCGGGTCCTCCAGGCCTGCGAGCATGCGGATGATCGTGGTCTTCCCGCATCCGCTCGGTCCGACGATGGTGAAGAACGAGCCTTCGGGAACGTGGAGGCTGACGTTGTCGACGGCGGTGACGACGCCGTCGGGGGTCTCGAACGTCTTGACCAGATCGGTGATCGTGATTCCAGGGGCGGGGCCGGAGTCGGTAGCCGGTGTGGGCGACTGCTGGGGCATCGGCGGTCTCTCTCGTGTGAGGGGCGGGCGACTGTGCGATCCGCGTGTCTGTCGCTGTTGTTCGGCGTGCCAGACGTGGCTGTGCGGGCGTCAGTCGATCATGACTTAAATCACACTCAACGTCAATAGGTTTGTTGGTCATACCAATCGGAATGGCATAGGCTGGCGGCACTACCCAATTGGTTCGACCTTTATGTGACAGGAGTGACGATGAGCGACTTGCTCGATGTCGATAGCCGGCCCGCCCCGGAATCGTCGGAGGACAGTGCGTTGGCGGAGTATGTCGCCGAGGTGTGTCGCCGTCTCTCCGCCGGTCTCCTGCGGGAGACCGGTGACGACCTGCGGTCCGTGGTCGCCGCGGAGGTTCGATCCGTGCAGTGGGCACTCGAGGATCCGGCCGCTCTGCGGGATCGGGTTCCGGTGCATCCCCCGAGGCTGGACCATCGGGGGCGAGTGCGGATGTTCACGAATCCCGTGCTGAGTCAACGCAATCCACTCGCTCCGCCGCTGACTCATGTCAGCGATGGTGACGAGTGCGAGTTCCGGGTGACTCTGCCGTTGCAGTATCAGGGCCCGCGCAACATGCTGCACGGGGGCTACGTCGGAGTCCTGCTCGACGACGTGCTCTGGTATGCGGTTCGTCACGCGTCGACGGGAATCAGTTTCACGCGTGAACTGACCGTGACGTACGAGCGTCCGGTCCCCCTGTTCGAAGAACTGCGCATCGTCGGCCGCGTCGTCGAAGCCGAGGGCCGCAAGACCTTCGCCGAAGGCGAGATCGTCGCCGGCGGGCAGGTCTGTGCACGTGCCACGGGGCTGTGGATCGCTCCGAAACCGCGCCGTGACGGTCATGGATCGGCAGGCTGACGTGCACGTTTTCGTTCACCGAAAGTCATGACTGTGCCGACCGCCATGACTGCAAGCATGAGTGGTGTCCATCACTCCAGACTGGAAGGAAGTGAGACCGAGATGCTCGAAGACGTCGTCGTGATCGTCGGAGCAGGTCACGCGGGAGTCCATGCCGCAGTCCGGTTGGCGGCCTGGCCGGGTCGCGTCGTGGTGATCGACGAACAGAGCGGCGAGACGTACGAACGCCCTCCCTTGAGCAAGGACTTCCTCAAGGCCGAAGGACAGGGAGACGCTTCGATACCGCCGTTGCGGAAGGAGCAGTTCTTCGCGGACAAGTCGATCGAACGAGTGCACGGCCGGGTCGAGTCGATCGACCGTCGAGCTCATCTCGTGCACATCGCGGGCGGTCGATCGATCGCTTACACCAAACTGATCCTCGCGCCGGGATCGGCGCCTCGGGCCCTGCGGATTCCTGGTGGATCGCTGACTGGAGTGCATCTTCTCAAGACGCGCGACGACGCGGTCGCGCTCCGGGACGCTCTACGGCCCGGGCGCCGAGTGGTGATCGTCGGAGCCGGTTACATCGGCCTCGAGGTCGCGGCCGCGGCTGCCGTGATCGGTTGTGAGACGACGGTTCTGGAGTACGCGGATCGGGTGATGAGCAGAGTGACGTCCCACCCGGTATCGGCGTTCTTCGAACGGCTCCACACCGAGCACGGCACCCGGTTCGTGTTCGGCGCGGAGGTCACTGCGATCTCCGGAGACGGACACGTCGAGTCGGTGATGACCGCAGACGGCTCGTCGTACCCCGCCGATGTCGTGGTCGCCGGTATCGGCGTGGTGCCGAATCACCACCTCGCGGAGGCCGCCGGACTCGACGTGCGTGACGGAATCATCGTCGACGCGGACTCGCGAACCTCTGATCCGGACGTGTACGCGTGCGGGGACGCGACACGTCTGGTCGATGCGGAGGCCGGAGTGGACCGCCGTTTGGAGAGCATCCAGAGCGCGCAGGCACAGGCGACGAACGCGGCGAACAGCATCATGGGATCGGCGAGGGGCAAGGACGAGGTTCCGTGGTTCTGGACGATCCAGCACGGGGTCCGCCTGCAGACCGCGGGGCTGCGGCGTCCCGACGACCAGATAGTTCTGCGAGGCAGATTCGCCGACGGCCGCTGCACGGTGCTCTACGTGCGCGACGGTCGCCTGGCGGCGCTCGACACCGTCGGATCGCTCAGCGACTTCACCGCTGGAAAGAAGCTGATCGCACGTGCGACACCGATCGACGTCGACGCGGCGGCCGACGTCTCGATCAAGCTCGGCGAGGCGATACCGGCCCCGCAGACCTCAACACTCTGACCACGACGAGACCTCACACGAAAGGCAGCCCATGACTACCGCAACACAGACCGTGATCAACGTCGTCGACCGTGACGGCGCATCCCGCAGCGTCGAATGGGAACCGGGGCAGACGCTCATGGAGACGCTTCGCGACAACGACTTCGAGGTGCTCGCCTCGTGCGGAGGAACCGCGTCGTGCGCGACTTGCCACGTCTTCCTCGATAAGAGCATCGTCGACGAACTCGGCGAGCGCAGCGAGGACGAACTCGAGCTTCTCGAGGAGTCCGAACACTACGACGCGAACCGGTCGCGACTGTCGTGCCAGGTGGACGCGCGCGAGGCGCTTGACGGAGCGACGGTGACGGTCGCGCCCGAAGAGGACTGACGGCGACCGAACCGTTTCCCGGGTGACGTGGATGCGCGTCACCCCGGGGAACGGCTCGGGGCGAAAAAAATTTGGCGGAAACATGGCTCGGATGCCGAACCATTCGAGGAGGTCCAGCGTGATTCTCGAGGCAGACGGTGACGCGCTCACCGTCGATGCTGTCGCGGCGATGATCCGTGTGCCGATCACGATTCTCGCCGACACCCTCCGCAACGCCGGACGCGAGCGGGCGCTGCCGTCGGCCCAAGCGCAGACGCTCAGTCAGCTCTCTGTCGGCGAGCCCAAGAGCGTCACCGAACTGGCCGCAGCCCAGGAACGGGCGGTATCGAGCATGACCGAAGTGGTCCAACGGCTGGAGCGGCATCGGCTCGTTCGCCGAGTCGACGATCACGGCGATGATCGGCGACGCGTGTTCGTGGTCATCACCGACGAGGGGCGGGTCCGACTGCGTGCGTCGATCGCAGCGCGCGACGCGCTTCTGGCCGAGCGGCTGGACGAGCTGAGCGCCCAGGAGATCGCTTCCATCGTGGCGGCGGCGCCGCTGCTCTGGCGCTTGGCGCGACTGGATCCGAGCATCTGGCCGGACGTTCCACACCGACCGCCTCGTCCGCGTAGGCGCGAACTGACATAGCCGACGTCCGGCGGATCGATCCGATTCGCCGGAGGGCCACACCGACTTCTATTGAGCAATAAGGAGAGTTCACATGGGAATTCTGACGGGCAGAGTCGCACTCATCACCGGCGCCAGTCGTGGGATCGGTGCGTCGATCGCCGAAGAACTCGGGCGAGCGGGCGCCGACGTGGTCATCACGGCACGCTCGAGCAACGACCAGCCGGGCAAATTGCCGGGCACCCTGGAGGAGACCGCTGCCGCCGTGGTCGCGGCCGGCGGTCGCGTGCACACGATCGTCGCCGACCTCACGAGCGAGGTGGACAGGCAGCGCATCGTCGACGAGGCGGTCGAGCACTTCGGCAAGGTCGACATCCTGGTCAACAATGCCGCGGTCACCTTCTTTCAAGCGGGCGCCGAACTCAAGCCGAGTCGAGTGCGGCTCATGTACGACATTCAGGTGGCCGCACCGCTGCACCTCACACAGCTGGTGCTGCCGGCTATGCGGGACCGCGGCACCGGCTCGATCATCAACATCACGTCGTGGGAGTCGAAGCATCCGGAGATGCCGCCGTCGCGGTTTAACGCGAAGGGCACGACCACCGTGTACGGCATGATCAAAGCGGCTCTCGACCGACTCACCACGGGCTTCGCGGCGGAGGTGTACGACGACGGCATAGCGGTGAACGCGCTGCGTCCGTCTCGACTGGTCGCGACTCCGGGGCCCGTGTTCCACGGTGTCCTGAAGGCCGACGACCCGAACGCCGAGAAGCCGGACGTCATGGGCCGAGCCGCGGTGATCCTCGGCGCCGCGACCCCGGAGCAGGTGACCGGGCGAGTGCTCGAGTCCGAAGACGTGCTGGCCGGCTGGTCGGCCGACGGACACGAGGTGCTCGCGAATGTCTGATGTGCGAGACGCCGAACGCATCGGACCGCCGTTGACCGACATCGAGTGGCTGGACGGAGTCAACGTCGTCGAAGTGACGACGGCGGTGTCCGCTCCGCTCGTCGGCCGCGTACTCGCCGAACTCGGCGCCGAGGTCGTGAAGGTCGAGTCGCGAGCCAAACCGGATGTCAACAGGGCGCGACTGCCGAGGCCGACGGATCCGGAGGGATTTCCGGCCGACGAGGCGTTCCAACTGCTGCACGAGGCCAGCTCGAGCAAGCGAAGCGTGACGTTGAACCTCAAGACGGAGGCAGGTCGGGGACTGTTCCTCGACCTGCTCGGCGACGCCGACGTCTTCATCGAGAACTTCGTGCCGGGGTGGCTCGATCGACTCGGACTCACCGTCGCGGACCTGCGCGCACGTTTTCCGCGTCTGGTGATCCTGTCCGCGAGCGGCTACGGCCAGACCGGTCCGTTGCGCACCCAGCGGTCGTACGCACCTGTGATGAGTGCGTTGGCAGGCGTCGAAGGGCTGATCGGGTACGACGACGGAGACGTTCTCGGGTGCTCGGCGTTGGCGCTCGCCGATCTCAACTGCAGCTTCTACGGTGTCGCTCTCGTGTCCGCTGCGCTGCGAGGTCGCGAGGACACCGGTCAGGGCTGTCACATCGATCTGTCGCAGATCGAAGCGGCGTCGACACTGGCGGGTGAGGCGTTCGCCGAGTACGGCGTCACCGGCACTCCGCCTGGACCCCGTGGCAACGCCGACCCGGACGGACGTCCGTGGACACTGATTCGTGATCCCGGCGACCGAGACGGAAGCGGGTGGATCGCCGCGGCCGGCGCGACGGACGGACTCGGTGCCGAGGATCTGAGTCGGGGATCGGTCTCGCGTGACGAGCTGCTCGCGCGGTTGACGGCTCGCGGCGTCGAGACGTCACCGGTTCTGACCCCCGACCAGGTGGCCGCGGATCCGGCGAGCGCCGCGCGGGGATTCACCCAGACGATCGCGCATCCGAACGCGCTCGTCGGTGATCTGCACATCACGAGCGTTCCGTGGCGTCTCGACGGCCGACTGCCGCGAGTGCGCAGCGTCGCGCCACTCCTGGGAAGCGACAACTCCGCGGTGCTGACGCGCTACGTCACCGACGAGACATTGCAAGGATTCGACGAGGAGGGGGCACTGCGATGACCACGACGTCGACACCGGAGCCCGGTCTGCTGAACGACACGGTGACCATCGAGATCGGTCGATCCCGATCGGCGGCGTTCGCGGGCAAGCTGATCGCCGACATGGGCGGCGACGTCATCGTCGTCGACGACGATGCGCGGCGAGCAGCGCTCCCCGAGAGCGCCCGAGCGTTCCTCGACCCGTACAAGGACGCGATAGGTCCACCGGCCGACCGCAGCACCGGTTGGCTCGACGAGGTCCTGTGCGACGAACTGGTGCCGCACGCGGACCTGATCATCACCGACCTGCCCGAGGACGAGCTTCGACGCCGCGGCTGGGACTTCGAGTCGGTGAACCGCCTCAATCCGAGGATCAGTCACGTGCGGTTGACGGCGGCCCCCGGCGCGGACGAGGGCGGCGAGCTCACCATGCAGGCTCGCAGCGGACTGATGGAGATGGTCGGATCGCCCGACCGCGAGCCGCTCGCGCTGCCCAACGGGATCGGGTCGCTGCAACTCGGACTGCACGGTGCGGCGGCCGCGAACACTGCGCTCCTGGTCGCGCGGCGCACCGGCCGAGGTCGACGAGTGGAGATCGCCGGTTCGGAGGTCCTGGCGTCCTACGTCCGGATCTACGGTGCGGTCGCGTCGTACTACGACATCCCGCTGCGGCGGGACGGTCGTCGGGCCCCCGGGTCCGGCGGCCGCTACCCGTTCGGACTGTTTCCGTGCAAGGACGGCTATGTCGCCATGATCACGCGAAGTCAGCGCGAATGGGAGAGCATGCTCGCGATGATGGGCGATCCGGAGTGGTCCGAGCTCGATCGCTATCGGGATCTGTACGCGATCGCCATGGACTATCCCGACGAGGTCGACGAGCTCGTCGCTCCGTGGCTGATGGCCCACAGCCGCGACGAGATCCTCGATCTCGCACAGGAGCACGCGGTGCCGGCAGCTCCGGTGCGATCGGTGGACGAAGTGCTCGACGACCCGCAGCTGAGCGATCACCGCGGATTCTTCGACGAGGTGGAGATCTCCGGCGGTCGCCGCCTCCGCGTTCCGGGTCGCCCCTGGGCGACGTCCGAGCGCACGGGAAGGCTCGAGACGACCGACCTGGACACCGTCCTCGCCCGCCGTGCCGCCGCACGGCCGACACTCTCAACACAGGAGTAAGCATGAGCAACACATCGCATCATCCGGTCCTGGTCGAACGATCCGGCCATGTCGGTCGCCTCGTCCTCAACCGGCCGGACAAGAGCAACGCTCTCACCTTCGACGACGCGCAGTTCCTCGTCGAGCGCCTTCATGAACTCGAAGCCGACGACGACATCAAGGTGATCATTCTGAAAGGGCGTGGCAGATCGTTCTGCGCCGGACACGACTTCGACGACGTGGTGCGAGTGTTCGGCCTGGACTGCAAGGGAGCGGACGGGAAGCCGTTCCGGATGAGTCAACGAGCCCGGTTGTCCTTCGACAAGAAGCTCGCCGACGAGTACATGGCGTTCCAGTACGCGGAGAAGCCGGTGATCGCGCAGGTCCAGGGATCCGCGGTCGGATTCGGAATGTACCTGACCGAACTGGTCGATCTCGTCGTCTGCGCCGACGATGCGAAGTTCAGCCACGCCGAGCAACGGCTGGGCTTCGCGGGCAACACCTGGCATCTGAACATGCAGATCCTGACGTACGGACCGAAGAAGGTTCGAGAACTCCTGCTGTTCGGTTCACAGTTCGACGGCAAAGACGCCGAACGTCTGGGGCTCGCCAACATCTCGGTGCCCGCGGCGGACCTCGAGGCGACGACCGAGCGGTGGGCCGAGAAGGTCGCGCGCAATCCCCGGGACGCGATCGTGCTCGGGAAGGCGATTCACAACATGGCGATCGATTCGCTCGGCGGCTCACAGCAGTTCATGCGCGGAGCCGTGGGACACACGCTCGGCACCGGACTGTCGTTCGAGGAGGACGAGTTCAACTTCTTCCGCGAGCGCCGTGACAAGGGGACGAAGGCCGCGTATCAGAACCGTGACGCCACCTATGAGAGGGAGACCCTGTGACCGGGACCGTGACACCGTCGGACACCGCGTTGCCGGCGCGGACGCCTACGCAGCTGTGCATCGGCGGACTCTGGCAGCCGGCGGCCGATGACCGCACGTTCGACGTCGTCGACCCGGGTTCGGGCGAAATCGTGTGTGCGGTCGCGGATGCCTCGCCCGCCGACGGGCGCCGGGCACTCGACGCCGCCGTCGCCGCACAAGCGGGTTTCGCCGCGCTGCTTCCGCGCGATCGACAGCGCATTCTGTTGCGTGCGCTCGCGTTGCTCGATGAACGTCGAGACGACCTCGCACGTGTCCTCACCGTGGAATCCGGCAAACCGCTCGCGGAGTCGCTGGCCGAGCTCACGAGTGTCGCCGAGTGGATTCAGCACTTCGCGGAGGAGGCCGTGCGTGTGCACGGTTCGTACCAACAGAATCCGGGCGTCGACGGGCGAATGATCGTCACCCGAGCGCCGATCGGTCCGTCCGTCCTGATCACCCCGTGGAACTTTCCGCTGTCCCAAGCGGTCCGCAAGCTCGCCCCGGCCATCGCGGCGGGCTGTACCGCGGTCGTCAAACCTGCCAAGGAGACTCCGCTCGCGGTGCTCGCCTTCGTGGCGATCCTCCTCGACGCGGGTCTTCCCGCCGGGGTGGTGAACGTCGTGACGACGAGTGAGTCGAATGCGGTGATGGAACCGCTGATCCGATCTGGCCTCGCGCGCAAGCTCTCGTTCACCGGGTCGACCTCGGTCGGTGTGAAGCTGCTGGAGCAGGCGGCGCAGGAGGTCGTGAACTGTTCGATGGAGCTGGGCGGCAATGCGCCGTTCATCGTCTTCGACGATGCCGACCTCGATGTCGCCGTCGACAGCCTGCTGATCAACAAGATGTGGAACTGCGGCCAGACGTGCACGTCCGCCAACCGGATCTTCGTGCACTCGACGTTGGTCGACGAGTTCGAGTCGCGCGTTCTCACGCGGGTGACCGCGCTCGTTCAGGGCCACGGCCTCGATCCGGCTGTGACGCTGGGGCCGTTGGTCAACGAGAAGCAGGTCTCGCACGTTCAGGCGATGGTCGACGACGCGGTCGCGCGGGGAGCCCGCCTGGTCACCGGCGGACACCGTATTGATCGGCCTGGGACCTTCTACCCGCCGACGATCCTCCGAGACATCCCGTCGACGGCCGAACTCATGCGCGAAGAGGTGTTCGGCCCGGTGATCGCGCTGATCCCCTTCGATGACGAGGCCGACGTCATCGCTCGGGCGAACGACACCTACTACGGGCTCGTCTCGTACGTCTTCACCGAGGACCTGCGGCGAGCGGTACGGGTCTCTGAAGCGCTGGAGTCCGGCAACGTCGGACTCAACCGCGGAACCGTCGCGTACGCCGCCGCTCCGTTCGGCGGGACGAAGAAGTCCGGGCTCGGTCGGGAGGGATCCACAGAGGGGATCGAGGAGTTCCTCGAGACCAAGTTCGTGGCACTGCAGCTCTGATCATTGTGAATCGAAGGAAGGAATCGAACATGTCCAGCGGTCGACTTGACGGAAGAGTCGCGTTCATCACGGGTGCTGCACGAGGCCAGGGGCGCAGTCACGCGCTTCGCCTGGCCGGCGAAGGAGCCGACATCGTCGCCGTCGACGCGTGCACCGAGTACACGACCACCGACTACGTGATGCCGAGCCCGGACGAGCTGGCGGAGACGGCGAGGCTCGTCGAGGCACTCGGGCGCCGAGCGGTCACCAGTGTCGCTGACGTCCGCGCGCCCGAGGAACTGCGGGAAGCGGCCCGCCTCGGCGCCGAGCGACTCGGCGGCATCGACATCGTCGTCGCGAATGCCGGGATCTGCGTGCTCGGCTCGTGGGACGAGGTGACCGACGAGGTGTGGAAGGACACCATCGACACGAACCTCACCGGGGCCTGGAACACCATGTCGATCACCGCGCCGTATCTGATCGAAGGCGGCGGCGGCTCGATCATCTGCACCGGTTCGACGTGCGGGGTGCAGGGCGTGCCGTTCTTCGCGCCGTACGTCGCCTCCAAGCACGGCCTGTCCGGCGTCGCGAAGACGATGGCGAATGAGCTCGCCCGACATGCCATTCGGGTCAACGTCGTTCATCCGACGGGTGTGGAGACCGAACTGACCAACGGGCTGTCGCGTATCGGTGAACTCATCGAACGGGATCCGCGTATCGGTGTCACATTCGGCAATGCGCTCGACGTGGAGAGGCTTCAGCCGGAGGACGTCAGTGATGCGGTGCTGTTCCTGGCGTCCGACGAGTCGAAGTACATGACGGGTACGGACTTCGTGGTCGACGCGGGCTGCACGAACTTCTGAGATCCGTTCCGCGGATCGGTGCCTGACAGAGAGGTCGGTGTTCGCTTGGCGAACACCGACCTCTCTATATCCGGATGACGTGCACCGACCGCGTCAGGACACGGGCGTGACGGTGACGACAAGGGAGTCGACACCGTTGGTGAGGCTGCTGCCTTTGAGGAGTTCCAGGTCGGCGTCGGGGTCGAAATGCACCGATTCGGCGCGCTTGGCGAGCTCTTCGAACAAGATGCGGCTCTCGAGCCTGGCGAGGGGTGCTCCGAGGCATGCGTGTACTCCGTGCCCGAAGCCGAAGTGCCCGTCGGCCTCTCGGTCGATGTCGAACTCGTCGGCGTGCGGCCATCGGGATTCGTCTCGGTTCGCTGAGGCCAGGAGCAGCCGAACGATGGAGCCCTTCGGAATCACGACGCCCGCGATCTCGATGTCGTCGACGGCGCGTCGCGGCGCCTTGTGCACCGGTCCCCGGAACCGTACGAGTTCCTCGATGAACTTCTCGCCGTCTTCCGCGGGGTTGGCCCGGATACGGACGAGCAGGTTCGGGTCCGCACGCAGTTCGCGGAACCCTCCGGCGATGAGACGTTCGGTGGTCTCGAAGCCCGCGACGAACACGAAGGCGCACAGTTCGGTGGCCTCGTCCTCGGTGAGCACCCCGTCGTCGAGCCATGCGCGAGCGATCAGACCGGCGACGGTCTCGCTCTGTTCCGCGTGCAGCCGGCGAAGAGTCTGGTTGAGGTATGCGAACAACTCGTTCGCGTATCTCTCGTCGTCGGCATCGCCCGGAGCCATACGGGACACCCGAGCGAACAACACGAAGAGCTTGTCGGCGAGGAAGTTCATCTTCTCGATGTCGTCGATCGGTACGCCGAGGATTCCACTGATGGTGGCGATGGTGAGCGGCCGCGACACCTGTTCCACGACCTCGCCGCCGCCGTTCGCCACGAACGACTGAGCCAGTTCGGCAGAGACCTCGCGCACCCGGTCTTCGACGAGTGCGATCGCCTTCGGGATGAACGCCGACGCGATCACCTTTCGCAGTTTCGCGTGCGTCTTCCCGTCGAGCAGCGTCGGAAAGGCGAACGGCGGGACGTCGTTCACCTGGTTGTTCAGGATCTTCGGTGAGCGCATGCCCTTCCGCACGTCCTGGTATCGGGACACGAAGTACACGTCCTCGTCGGGGTGGCTGACGCGTAGAACCGGATGGTTCTCCCGCATCCAGGCGAAATGTGCGTACGGTTCGCCTTGGGCTCCGGTCTCGTCGATCACAGTCCACGGGGTCAGTCCCGTCGGCCATTCCAGTTCGTGGGAGTAGGGAAGGCTGTCTCCCCTAACGGTCGGGGTGTCCGTGACGCGGTCGTCGACATGGGCGGGGCTGGTCATGAGTATCCTCTCGACGGGGTGTGCTGCACACCACGTTGCCACCGCGAATGTGATGAGAGTGCTCCGTTTTCGCTGACCGAAAGCCTCGGTCGGCGGGTCGGTTCAGGAGCGTCTCGGCGGCTTCACACCGAGCGCCATCGAGATCCCGAACGATGCCGAATGCAGCGCGGGTACGGCCTCCCGGGGGCGCTCGGTGCCGCTCTCGTACACCACGCTCAACGCGGCGACGACCTGCCGCGCCGCGCCGAATATCGGGACCGCCATGCCGGTCCATCCCGGCGTCCCGATCCCGGGTGCCGAACAGAACCGCTGTTTCCTGATCTCGGCGAGCAGCCGTCGCAGGGTGCGTTCGTCGGTGATGGTGTTCTCGGTGTACTTGCGGAGCGGTTTCGTGAGGAACTCGTCCTGGACGTCGGCGGGTGCGAACGCGAGGAGCACGAGGCCCGATGACGCGGCGTGAATCGGATGTCGCTGTGCGACGAGCGCTCGGTCCAAGGAGAAGCCGGTCGGAGTCATCCGCTCCACGTACAGCAGAGTCCCGCCGTCGAGAACGGAGAGGGTGGTGAGACATCCGAGGCTCTCGAACAGATCTTCCATGTAGGGAAGGGCGGTGTCACGGAGCGACAGGGTCTCGTTGCCGCGTGTCGACAGCTCCCATAGGCGTAAGCCGACGCGGATCTGTTTGTCGGCGTCGCGTTCTAGCAGCCCGTAGCGGACGAGCTCGGACACGAGCCGGTACGTGGTCGGAAGCGGCAGTCCGGTCCGGTCGGCGAGGACGGTGAGCGGCATCGACCGCGTCTCGCGGTCGAAGGCGGCAAGAATACGGGCGACCCGGCTGATCACGGACTCGCCGGAGTGTGAGGTCATCGCAAGGCCTCCGTCGTGGAAGGTGTCTTTACGTGAGAGTGCCCCAGACTCGGGTGTCTGGGGCACTCTCACGATCTGATCTGGGGCGCTAGTCTAGCGCTACGTCGCGAGTCGGTGGCTGGAAGCGGCTTCGCTGCCCGCCGAGGTCAACGGATCGGCGATGACGTTCATCTGCCGGGCGTTGGGGATGCCCCATCGTGCGATGAATATGCCGATGACGGCGAAGACGATGACGTAGTACGACGGCGCGGTGGCACCGAGCTTGTCGGATAGCCAGGTCGCGATGTACGGAGCGGTTCCGCCGAATACGGCGAATGCGACCGAGTATGCGAGGCCGCTGGCGCTGGCGCGCACGTCGACGGGGAAGAGTTCGACGATCGCCACTCCGGACGTGATCATCGTGCCGTACATGAGTGAGGCGAAGACGCCGAGACCGATCGCGGAAGCCACCGGCCCCAAGGACATCAGCGCGAACGCCGGGAAGACCCAGACTGCGAGTCCGACCGCGAGAATCGACGCGAACGCCTTGCGGGAGATCCGGTCCATCAGGCGTCCGAGAAGAGAGGAGAGCACCATCGCGATCGCCAGTGCCGCGATGTAGATCCCGAGTGACACGCTGAACGAGTAGTCCTCGAACTGCTGCAGGTGAGAAACCATGTACCCGACGGTGATGTATCCGGCCGCGGCCTGCAGTGAGACCCAGGCGAACAAGATGAAGATCTGCTTCGGCACGGTGCGGAACGCCTCGACCAGAGGCATGGGGCGGTGTTCGGCTTCGCTGCTGATGACCGCGGATTCTTTCGCCGCTTCCTTGTACGCTTCCGAGTCGTCGATGTGCAGTCGCAGGTAGACGCCGACGATGCCGAGCGGGATCGCCAGGAGGAAGGGGATTCGCCAACCCCAACCGGTGATCGAGTCGGCGGGCAGTGCGGCGGTCAGGATGAGTGCCGCGACCGCCGCGAACAGTGCACCCGCCACAGAGGACACGATCAGCGGAGCCGTGTTCCTACCCCGCGACTCGGTGTCCGAGTGTTCGACGACCAGCACGAAGGCCCCGGTCGATTCTCCACCGACGGAGAAGCCCTGAAGCAGGCGGACCACGACGAGGAGGATCGGGGCGAGGACTCCGACGGAGTCGTACGTCGGGAGCAGCCCGAGGATCGTGGTCGCGAGGCTCATGAGGAGCAGCGCGAGAATCAACTGGCGCTTACGTCCGAGTCGATCCCCGATGTGGCCGAAGACGATGCCGCCGACCGGCCGAATGAAGAATGCGATTCCGAACACTGCGAACGTCGCAAGGAGGCCGGCGACCGGGTCGTCGCTCGGGAAGAACAGTTTCGCGATGGTCACTGCGAAGTAGGCGTACAGCGCGTTGTCGAAGTACTCGATGAAGTTGCCGATCGCGCCTGCTCTGAGTACGCGGCGCATCATGGCGGCGTCGGTGGACGCCTCCGCGGAGGTAGTCACGGATGATCTCCAGTGGTCGAGGGTGGACGGGGAGGGAGATATCTGGTCCATTCATCAATTGGTAGGACCATTGGATATAGTGAACTACCAGGTGTATGTGATGTCAAGCACTCATTTGGTTCGAATGTGATTCCCAGCCCGAGCGGCGGCGGTTTCGCGGGGGCGTCGCTTGCGGTGCCCGGCGGGGTGGCCGCTCGGGATCCACTGGATCAGAACGGATCTCGGAAGTACTCACGGCGTGGGCCGGAGGGCCTCTTCGGAATGGCGGTAGAGTCACTCGATGTGATGTGGGCGATACCGTAGCCCGCGGGAGAGGGGTTGTCGTGGCCACAGGGGAGAACACCGCCGATGCCGTCGTCGTCGGGGCGGGACTGGCGGGTCTGGTCGCCACCTACGAGCTGACCCGGGCGGGCAGACGCGTCGTCGTGGTCGATCAGGAGAATCGCGCCAACCTCGGTGGGCAGGCGTACTGGTCGTTGGGCGGCATCTTCCTGGTCGACAGTCCCGAGCAGCGTCGCCTCGGCGTCAAGGACTCTCCCGAACTCGCGTTGCAGGACTGGATGGGGTCGGCGGGCTTCGACCGGGAGGACGAGGACTACTGGCCTCGGCAGTGGGCACGCGCCTACGTCGACTTCGCGTCGACGATCAAACGCCAGTACCTGCACGATCTCGGACTGCGATTCACGCCGGTGGTCGGCTGGGCCGAACGCGGCGGCGGCTTCGCCGACGGCCACGGGAACTCGGTTCCCCGGTTCCATCTGACGTGGGGCACCGGGCCGGAAGTGGTCCGGGTGTTCCTCGAGCCCGTGCTGGAGGCGGAGAAGAAGGGGCTGGTGACGTTCGCGTTCCGGCACCGGGTGGACGAGCTGATCGTCGACGGCGGCACGGCCGTCGGTGTGCGCGGTCGGGTGCTCGAGCACAGCGACACCGAGCGAGGCGTCCCGTCCTCGCGCGTCGAGACCGACGACTTCGAGATTCGCGGCGGCGCGGTGATCGTCACCTCGGGCGGCATCGGCCACAACCACGATCTGGTTCGCAAGAACTGGCCCACCGAGCGTCTCGGTCCGGTGCCGAAGTTCATGATCGCCGGTGTGCCCGACTACGTCGACGGTCGAATGCTGGAGATCACCGAGGCCGCGGGTGGCAACATCGTCAACCGTGACCGCATGTGGCACTACACCGAAGGCATCCAGAACTGGGATCCGATCTGGTCCGAGCACGCCATCCGGATCATTCCCGGGCCGTCGTCGCTGTGGCTCGACGCGAACGGCAACCGTCTCCCGGCGCCGAACTTCCCTGGCTTCGACACGAATACGACGATGAAGGCGATCCTGAGCACCGGTTACGACTACTCGTGGTTCGTGCTCGACAAGTCGATCATCGAGAAGGAGTTCGCTCTGTCGGGCTCCGAGCAGAACCCGGACATCACCGAGAAGTCGTTGAAGCTCGCCGCGCGGAGTCGGCTGGCCAAGGGCATGCCGGGGCCGGTGGAGGCGTTCACGAGACACGGCGTCGACTTCGTCGTCCGTGACACGCTGCCCGAGCTGGTCGAGGGGATGAACGAGATCGGCCGCGGCGGACACATCGATCTGCAGGAGCTCGAGCGGACGATCTCCTCGCGCGATGCGCAGATGGAGAACGGATACAGCAAGGACGCGCAGGTCATGGCGATCCACAACGCGCGGAACTACCTGGGCGACAAGGTGGTCCGCGTCGCCAAACCGCACCGCCTGCTCGATCCGGCGCACGGTCCGTTGATCGCGGTGCGTCTGAACATTCTGACTCGCAAGACCCTCGGCGGCCTGGAGACGAATCTCGACTCGCAGGTGATGCATCCGGACGGGTCGGCGTTCGACGGTCTGTACGCGGCAGGTGAGGTCGCCGGATTCGGCGGTGGCGGAGTCCACGGCTACAACGCACTGGAGGGGACCTTCCTCGGCGGCTGCATCTTCTCCGGACGCGCGGCCGGGCGGGCCGTGGCGCGGCGGTAGCGGCGACTGAGCCCTACTGCAGTGTCACCATGCCGCCGTCGACCGGGAGCACCGCACCGGTGATCCAGGACGCGGCGGGCGAGGCCAGGAAGATGGCGGCGCCGGCCAGATCGTCGGGCCGCGCGAGGCGCCCGAGCGGGACGCTCGCCGACAGCTGGGCCTCGCCGTCGCCCGCGAGCAGGAACTTCGTCATCTTCGACGGGACGAGGCCCGGGGCGATCGCGTTGACCGTGACGTGCTCGCCGGCCAGACGCTTGCCCAGGTGTCGGGTCAGTTGATGCACGCCCGCTTTCGACGTCGAATACGCATACGATTCGAACACCGGAACGTGCATGCCGTCGACCGAACCGATGTTGATCACGCGGGCGGGACGGTCGGCGTCGCTCGCGGCGCGCAGCATCGGCAGGCACGCGGCGGTCAGGTGGAACGGAGCCTTCACATTCAGGGCGAGCACCTTGTCCCACGCCTCATCGGGATACTCCTCGACGTCCGCGCCCCAGGTGGTTCCCGCATTGTTGACGAGGACGTCGAGCCGGTCGGTGTGCTCGCCCACCGCGGCGGCCAGATCACGGCAGCCCTGCTGTGTGCTCACATCGGCGGGCAGCGAGACGATGCGTTCGCCGAGTTCGTCGGCCAACGACCGGCAGTCGGCCGCGGACCGGCCGGAGACGTACACCGTCGCGCGGGCCTCGTGGAAGCCGCGGGTGATCATCGCGCCGATCCCCTTGGCGCCTCCTGTCACGAGGACGTGGCGTCCGGAGACGTCGAAGAGTCGATCGGCGTTCATGACTGGTCCTCCGGCCTGCGGTAACGCTCGTAATCGGGCATGGGGCGGGTCGGATCGGCGACGGCTCGGAACGAGCCGGTGTCCACATCGTCTGCCGGACTCGGCGCGATATGGGTCGGCTGGGCCCGTTCGGGTTCGTGCCAGGCGTCGCGGCTCCACTCCGGCTGTTCCCACGAGGTGGTCGCGGTGTCGTCGGCGGGCGGCTCCTGTGCCGGGATGGCCGTGGTGGTCTCGGTCGGCGACACCGCCGGGAGCACGGTGGTCGTCGCGGGCTCCGCGTCGTACGCGTAGGCGGTCGGCGCGCCGTCGTGTGGGCTCGGCGTGAAGCCGTCGTCGGGGCCGTCGTCGTCCGGGCCGCCCTGCGGCCCGTCTGCGGCGTCACCGCCGCCGTCCGACTTGTTGCGGCCCAGGAACACGAGCAGCGCCCAGCCGATCAGCAGCAGCGCGCCGATCACGCCGAGGGCGATCGGGACCCACTTGCCGCCGACGTTCAGCAGCGTCAGATAGTGCTTGGCGCGGTCGGCCTGCTGAGCGACCGTCTCGTCGGACCATTTGAACGTTCCCTTGAGCGCGTCCATCTGGAAGTCGCGAACGGGTTCGGGCGTCTCCTCGCTCTGGTCCGGCGACTTGAAGTACTGATGCTGATCCTCGTACCCGTAGATGATCGTGCCGGTCACCGGCTCGACGTACACGTGTCGCTTGGCGGTCGCGTACCGGTGCATCTCGACCATGTCGGTCGACTTCACGCCCTTGCCGCGGATGCCCCACCAGCGGGCGGGCATGTTCAGGATGGTGCCGAGCGCGGCGTCGCCCTGGGCATCGGGCAGATCGGAGAGGTCGGTCTCGGGGACGTCGGCGACGAAGTGGTACGTGTTGACGCCGTCGATCTTCTGCTCGCCCTCGTACTTGGCGGTCGCATCCTGGCGCGTGTTCGTGTCGAAGTACAGGTAGTCGGTCTTCTGAACGTCGAAACCGAACTTGTATTGGAACCCGCGGCGCTGCTCGTGCGGGATCTGGACCGACACGTCGTTCACGTCGACGCCGTCGGGTGCCGCCTCGAGCTGCAGCGAGCTGACGGCGCCGTTGGGTGCCGACGACTTGCGGTTCACCGATACGCGGTCGACGGAAGCGGTCAGCAGCGCGTCGTCGCACGGGCGGTCGCCGTCGGTGGCCATCGACAGGTCGCGCTCCTCGCCGTCGGCGTCGCGCACCCGGTCGATCCGGACGGTCTGCGCCGACTGCAGGGTGGCCTGCTTGGAGTCGGACGGGTCGACGATCACCGACCGTCGCTGCTGCGTCAGGTTCGCGTCGTACTGCTTGGCGTGGCGCTCGGTGACCGAGCAGCGGTCGAAGATGACGGCGGGGAATCGATCGCCCGCGTCGCCGTCGGTCGACACGGTGGAGGCGACCGATGTGATGTCCAGGTCGAGGGGCACCACCTTCAACTTCGGCACCAGGTACGTCGGCAGGGCGATCGCCGCCGCGATGCACGCGACGCCGAGGAACGCCATCAGGGCCAGTAGGGCACGCTTCACTTGGTTCGGCTCCTCGTCGAGGGTGCAGGGTCGGTCATCGCCTCACGCATTGCGGGCTCGACGATCACGTTCGGCTTCTTTCAGGATGCCAGCCATGTAGCCGTAGATCTCACGGTCGCTGATCGCCTTCCAGCGCGGTGCGAGCAGCTTCATGTACTTCTCCACGTACAGCAGCTGCTTGCCGACCAAGACCAGCTCACGGGGGAGCCGGGCGTCGTGCGCCTTGGCGACGGCCGCCAGCTGACGGCCCAGATCGGTATAGCTCATCGACCCGAGTTCGGTGGTCGACAACGGCACGGTGACCTTCTTGAGGTCCTCGGCGCCTCGGGCCGTCGATCCGGGATTGTGGACGGCGCCCAGCAGGAAGATCGCGCGGCCGGCCGAGTCGTAGTCCTGTTTGACGATCAGATCGACGACGAGCTGCCGCAGAATACGGCGCGTGCGGGCATCGAACCGTCCGACGATGCCGAAGTCGATGAGGACCAGCTTCCCGTCGTCGTCGACCATCACGTTCCCGGCGTGCAGGTCGCCGTGGAACAGTCCGCCGTGAAACGCCGAATCGAGCAGCGACAGAAGGAGATTGCGGCACAGTGCCTCACCGTCGTGGCCCGCGGCTCGGACGGCGGCGACGTCGTCGATGCGGGTCGCGTAGATGCGCTCCATGGTCATCACGCGCTGCGTGGTGAACTCGTCGTACACGTGGGGCACCCGGACACGGTCGCCGAACGGTCCCGGCTGCAGGCAGGCGAACCACTCGGCCATGGTCGCGGCCTCGTTGCGGAAGTCCAGCTCGGCGTCGAGCCCGTCGGCGAAGTCTTCCACGACGTGCCGCGCCGACAGCATGCGACCGTACTCGGAGACCTCCAGCAGACCGGCGACCCGTTCGAGGATCGCGACGTCGGGAGCCAACCGCTCGGCGATGCCCGGACGTTGGATCTTGACGACCACCTCCTCGCCCGTGTGCAGGGTGGCGGTGTGCACCTGGGCGATCGACGCGGACGCGATCGGCGTCTCGTCGAAGGTCGCGAAGACCTCCTCAGGCGGGGCGCCGAGTTCGTCGACGACGATCGCGCGGAGCTCGGCGAAGTCGGCGGGGCGGACACGGTCGAGGAGCGACTCGAACTCGCCGGCCATCACCGGGCCGAAGACACCGGGGCTCGAGGCGATGAGCTGGCCGAGCTTCACGTAGGTCGGGCCGAGGTGCTCGAAGGTGCGGCGGACCTCGTGGGCCACGTCGGCCGGTCCGGGCAGGCTGCCGTGCAGCAGGTCTCCGACGGCGCCGACGGCGAATCGTCCGACGCCGAACGCCGCGTGGCCCGCGGTGGAGGTGAAGCGGCCGACTTCGGCGACCGCCGACACGGCGGGCAGTCGGCCGCGTGCAGGCTGTGCCTGGTCTCTGATGGTCTTCACCGTTCCGCAGTGTAGTTGACCCGGGCCCGCGCACCAGCCAGCCACGCAGGGCGCCGGTCCCGCCCACTGGCGCGCGCCGCGTCGGAGGTCTAGCGTCGAAAGGAGTTTTCGACCATGAGTCGATAAGTGGGTGACCGAAGGAGGAATCTCAATGACGTTGTCAAGTCCTCGTGGCGTCGCGCTTCGATCTCGGTGTAGTCAGGCGGCTGTGGGCGTTCGGGTTTCTGGAACAGAGGGGGCGTAAGGCTTGTGATCGCGGAGCATGGCCCATTGCACGTTCAGACGCCGACGGGCGAGTGCGATGACCGCCTGGACGTGCGTCTTCCCGTCGGCGCGTTTGCGCTGGTAGTAGACGTGCGAATCGGGGTCCCGTCGTGCGGCGACCTGCGCGGCGAGGTAGCAGGAACGCAGCAGGCGTCGACTGTAATGCCGCGGCCGGTGCAGATTGCCGCTGACCCGTCCCGAGTCCTTGGGGACCGGTGCCAGACCGGCGACCCCGGCGAGGCGATCGACGGTGCCGAAGACTGCCATGTCCCCGCCGGTGGCGGCGAGGAACTCCGCGGCCAGGATCACGCCGAAGCCGGGCATGCTGGTCAGGATCTCGGCATGCCGGTGGCAGAGAAATCGCTCCTCGATGAGAGTCTCCGTCGTGGTGATCTCGTCGTCGAGGGCCATCACCTCCTTCGCCAGCCGCGCCACGATGCTGACGGCAACCTGCTGGCCGCGGACCTGGATATGTTGCTGGTTGGCAGCCTCAATGGCGGTCTGTGCCACCGCAGAGGCGTTGCGCGCCTTATGGTTTCGAAGCCATGCTTCCAACCGGGCCCGGCCAGTGCGGCGGATCGCCTCGGGAGTCTGGTATCTGGTCAGCAAGAGCAGTGCTGCTTTGGAACCGCTGTAGTCAAACGCCCGCTCGAGTGCGGGGAAGATCTCCAGCAGCACCGCGCGAAGCCGGTTGATCGCGCGGGTACGGTCGGCGACAAGATCGCCACGGCGGGCGGTCAGCAGTTGCAGGTCTACGGCGATGTCGTCGCCTGGGCGCAAGGGCTGCAGGTCGCGACGCATCCGGGCCTGGTCGGCAATGACGGCCGCATCTTTGGCGTCGGATTTGCCGTCGCCGCGATACCCGGCCGAGGCGTGGTAGACGGTGCGGCCAGGGATGTAGAGCAATCTCTGCCCGGTGCCGATGAGCAGGGAGATCAGCAGAGCGCCGCCTCCGGAGTTGAGGTCGATCGCCCAGGTGACCTCACCGCCTTCTGCCAGGTCACCGACTGCGGCGATCAGGTCGCCGAGGGCCTTCTCGTCGTTGTCGACGCGCCGGGACAGCAGTTGCTCGCCGTCGGCGTCGATCACCACGCAGTGGTGTGCGGACTTGCCGGCGTCCACACCGGCCCACACAGTTCTCGCCATGGTCTCTCACCTCGCAAGTCGTTGGTGCACAGTAGGGAACCCTGCAGACGACATCCCCGGCGTGTCCTTACAGAGCGATCGCATCGCGTCTTTCAATCAGCGGTCGAGTCGTCGCGGTACACCGGGCGGCCATTCCTCCTCGGCCATGAACCACAGCAGAACCATGACAGCCATACCCGGAGTCCCAGGGCAACTCACAGCCTACGAACACGCAGGTCTCCGGTCACCCACTTAGAAAGGTAAGGATGCCATGGCCGACACCGAACGCCGGGCAGATCTCGTGGTGGTCGGCGCCGGAATCGCCGGGCTGACCGCCGCCCTGTCGGCGGCCGAACGCGGCCTGGACGTGATCGTGCTGAACAAGGGGGCGAGCTGGAGTCCCGACGGGGCGGAGCAGTCGACGGCGACGTTCTACGCACAGGGCGGTATCGCCGTCGTCGATCCCGGGGCCGACGACGACTCGATCGCGCTGCACCTGTCCGACACCCTGGCGGCCGGTGCGGGACTGACCGACGCGGCCGCGAGCGAGCCGATCCTGTCCGACGGCTGGTCGGCGGTGACCCAGCTCGTCGGGCGCGGCGCCGAGTTCGATTCGGCACACGGCCGCTTCCTGCGCACCCGAGAGGGCGGGCACTCGGTGCGGCGGATCATCCACGCCGGCGGCGATGCCACCGGTGCTCGGGTGCAGGCCGCGCTCGGCACCGCGGCGGCCGAGTCGCGCCTGCGGGTTCTGGATCGGGCGTGGGCCGCGCAGGTGCTGACCGACGCCGGGCAGGCGGTCGGTGTGTCGTATGTGCACGGCGGCGTCCACTCGGTGGTCTGGGCGCCCACCGTGCTCCTGGCGACCGGCGGGGTGGGGCACGTGTACGCGGCCACCACCAATCCGGCGGGGGCCACGGGTGACGGCGTGGCCCTGGCGCTGCGCGCCGGCGCGCGAGTCGCCGACCTGGAGTTCGTCCAGTTCCATCCGACGATGCTCTTCGTGCCGGGGGCCCGGGGACGTCGCACCCTGGTCAGTGAGGCGGTCCGCGGCGAAGGCGGACGCCTCGTGGACGTCGACGGCTCCTCGGTCACGGCCGGAGTGCACTCGCTCGGGGACCTCGCCCCGCGCGACGTGGTCGCACGCGCGGTGCGCGCCGCGATGGAGCGGACCGGCGCCGACCACGTGTACTTGGACATCACCGGTGTCGACGACTTCGCCGCGCGCTTCCCGACGGTCACAGCCGGGGTGCGGACATCGGGTCTCGACGTCGACGGCGGGATGCTGCCGGTGGTCCCGGGAGCGCACTACCTGTGCGGCGGTGTGGTGACCGACGACGCCGGTCGGACCGGCGTGCCGGGGCTCCTCGTCGCGGGTGAGACGGCGCGGACCGGTCTGCACGGTGCCAATCGTCTCGCCTCGAACAGTCTGCTCGAAGGGCTGGTGATGGGTCGGCAGACAGCGGCGCAGGCCGTCGAGCGGGCGAGTGTGCCGATACGCGAGATCGGCGTTCCCGCTCTGGGTTCGGCCGCGGTCCTCGACCGTTCGGTGCTGCAGGACGCGATGTCCGCGCGCGTCGCTCTCGATCGGGATGCGGCGGGGCTCGCCGAGGTCGCGGCACTGCTGGCCACGGCCGCGCCGCGGGACCGAGACGATCTGCGGGTCGCCGAAGACGCGTCGCTACTGCTCACCGCGCGGGCGATCGTCGCCGCCGCGCGGGCTCGTCGGGAATCGCGCGGAGCCCACTCGCGCGCCGATTTTCCCGAGCGCTCCGAGCGCGCCGTCTCGCGCGGTTTCGCCCTCGTCGACGACGAACTGGTCGTCATCGGTGAGCGCGTCGTGGCGGATGCCCTAGTCTGACCTCATCGGGCTCCGTAGACTTACACGGAGTCTGCGGGAGAAGGGGAGTGTGCCCATGAGTGGTGGCCGGTGCTGGTCGTCGATCGTCGCCACCCCCGATGAGCGCGCCGCTCTCCGGCTGGGTTCCGACGCCGAATGGCTCGTCGGATGCGTTCTCCCCGAAGGGCATCCGGGCGCGCACGCCTCCGACGGCAGACAGGGGAGCCACGGTCGACGTCGGTGGCTGGTCTGGGGCGATTTCGCGCGCGGAGCGCAGATGCTGCGCGATGAGGAGCCCTGTCCGATCACCGCACTCGACGGTGCGCCGTGCCTCTACTACCTCGGGCACAGCGGTGCGCACCGTTTCGGTGCGCCGGTTCCACAGGTGATTCCGCCGCAACCCGCCGCTCCCGCCCCGCCGCAGCCCTCGGTGCCCGCCCCGCCGCGGGCGCCGTCGCGGGGCTTCCCGCCGACCGAGCCGTGGTCGGCCTTCGATCTCGATCCCGAACCGGCGACGATTCCGTTCCCGCCGCTGCCCAAGCCTCCGGGCTGGCCTCATGCCCCGCAGCCTCCCGTCGAACCGCTCGCCGCGGGCGAGCGGACCGCGATGGACCAGTTGTTCGCCGAGCTGCCGTCGCTCGCACCGGCCGACGCCCCGTACGTCGCGCCGGGGACCGACGCGTGGACCCCGCCGGAGCTGCCCGTACCCGATGTGCCCGTATCCGATGTGCCCGCGCCCGAACCGGTGATGCTCGACGCGTCGTCGGCGCAGGAGTCTCCATCGGCCGACCAGGAGATCGCACCGCCGCCGGTCCTGGCCGGTCCCGCGCGATTCGAGCCCGCCGATGTCGAGGCCGCCGAGCACCGGCCCGTCACGATCGACAACCACTTCGAGCCGTCCCTCGGCGACGACGCCCCCGGTGGTGCGACCCGAGTGGTGTACCGCGACGATCCCGACGCGTCGATCATGGAGGTCAGGGCCTCCTCCGACGAGGCGCTGACCACGTCGATCCTGCAGGTCATCACCTCCAACGACGATCCGGTCCGCATGGGTGTGCCGACCACGCTTCGGCCGATCTCCGGTCCCGCGCGTACGGCAGAGCCTGTCGCGGGGCAGCTCTCGGGCGACGATGTGAAGGCGATGACCGAGGCGGTGCGCGAGGCCGCGCAACGCTTGGGAACCGGTCCGGTCACCGACGACACCCATGCGATCAGCGAAGCACTCCGCGATATGGCGGTCTCGCTGGCCCGTCTGGCCGACCGCTTCGGCAAATAAGGCGGCTCGCTCCGCGCGATTGCGCACGAGCGGTCGGTGACGGACTCTCGTGCGCGCTCCTCGTCCGGCATGTGGTGATCTAGGCGTCATTGATACCCCCTAGGGGTAGACAAACGGTCGGGTTCGGAGTAGACCTGATACCGCCAGGGGGTATTGAGAGGATGTGTGGAGATGGCCGACGAGACGTCCGGCGAGTGCTGTCACGGTGAACAGGAGCACGGTCATCACGGCTACATCGGCAATCAGGCCGGGTATCTGCGGCGGCTCAAGCTCATCGAGGGTCAGGCACGCGGACTGCAGCGGATGGTCGAAGAAGAGGCCTACTGCATCGACATCCTGACCCAGGTGTCGGCGATGACGAAGGCACTGCAGGCCGTGAGCCTCGGGCTGCTGTCCGATCACATGAATCACTGCGTCGTCTCCGCCGCGCGCGAGGGCGACGAGGCCGCGGACGCGAAGATCGCCGAGGCTATGCAAGCCATCACTCGCCTGGTCAAGTCCTGAACCACGGCTCCGCCGGTCGAGCGGAGGCGAGATCCACGAAGGAGAACAATCATGAGTGAACTGACCACCATCACCGTCGACGGCATGACCTGCGGACACTGTGCCGCATCGGTCCGCGAGGAGATCGGCGAGATCGCAGGCGTCACCGATGTCGCGGTCGACGTCGAGTCCGGTCGCGTCGACATCACCAGCGACGCCGCACTCGACGACACAGCGGTCACCGCCGCCGTCGTCGAAGCCGGCTACACGGTTCGATGACCGCCGCACTGTCGCGACCCGGCGTGCGGGTCGCCGCATTCGCAGCCGGACTCGCGGCAGTGTTCGGTCTGCTGTTCGGCATCGGGCGGGCCGTCGGACCGTGGGACACCGATCCGGCACCGTCGCACGGTCACTCCGAGACGCACGAGGGGATGATGTCATGACGCAGTCGGTCGTCGCAGACAACGAGGTGGATCTGGACCTGATCGGCATGACGTGCGCGTCGTGCGCCAACCGAATCGAACGCAAGCTCAACAAGGTCGACGGCGTCACCGCGACGGTCAATTACGCGACCGAGCAGGCGCACGTGGCCTACGACTCGGCGATCACCCCGGACCAGCTCATCGAGACCGTGCGATCGGCCGGATACGACGCGACGCCCGTGGTCTCGGCCCAGGCGGAGCCGTCGGGCGATCCCGTCCCGACGCGGGCCGAACTCGACGTCGCCGCTCTTCGGCAACGGCTCATGGTGTCGGCGGTGCTCACCGTCCCGGTGATCGTTCTCGCGATGGTCCCGGCCTGGCAGTTCACCTACTGGCAGTGGCTGTCGCTCACGCTCGCCGCGCCCGTCGTCGTCTGGGGTGCGTTGCCGTTCCACCGCGCGGCCGCGGCCGGACTGCGGCACGGCACCACCACGATGGACACACTGATCTCGGTCGGCACGATCGCCGCGTTCGGATGGTCGATCTACGCCTTGTTCTGGGGCGACGCCGGAGTCCCCGGAATGCGCCACGGCTTCGATCTGATCGCGTCACGGGGCGACGGATCGTCGAACATCTACCTCGAAGCCGCTGCGGGTGTCACGACGTTCCTGCTCGCCGGCCGGTACTTCGAGAAACGGTCCAAGCTGAGGGCCGGTGATGCGCTGCGCGCGCTCGCGGAGGTGGGCGCCAAAGAGGTGACCGTGATCCGTGAGGGCCGCGAGTCGACGGTCCCGATCGAGCAACTGCGCATCGGCATGACGTTCGTGGTGCGGCCGGGTGAGAAGGTCGCCACCGACGGAGTCGTCGTCGCCGGTGCGTCGGCCGTCGACCAGTCGATGCTGACCGGCGAGTCGGTGCCCGTCGAGGTCGCCGTGGGTGACGCCGTGGTCGGCGGCACCGTGAACGCGCACGGACGCCTGGAAGTCGAGGCGAAGGCCGTCGGCGCCGACACCGCGCTGGCGCACATGGCGAAGATGGTCGCCGACGCGCAGGCGGGCAAGGCGCAGGTCCAGCGCCTGGCGGATCGGGTGTCGACGTACTTCGTGCCGACGGTCATCGCGATCGCCGCGGGTGTGCTCGGCTTCTGGCTGGGCGTGGGAGGCGGGCCTGCGCTGGCGTTCACCGCCGCGGTCTCGGTCCTGGTGATCGCCTGCCCGTGCGCGCTCGGGCTGGCGACGCCGACCGCCCTGATGGTCGGCACCGGTCGCGGTGCGCAGCTCGGCATCCTCGTGAAGGGGCCCGAGGTGCTCGAGTCCACGCGTCGGGTCGACACCGTGGTCCTGGACAAGACCGGCACGGTGACCACCGGTGAGATGGCGGTGACGGATGTGATCGTCGCCGGGGACACTTCTTTCCTCCGGTCGAGCGGGTCCTCGGGCGGGTCGAGCGAAGTCGAGACCGTCCTGGCGTGGGCCGCGGCCGTCGAATCCGGGTCGGAGCACCCGATCGGGCGAGCCGTCATGCGGCGCGCCGAAGGACTCGAACTGCCGGAGGTCGGCGAGTTCACGAACCTCGCGGGAGCGGGCGTCCGCGCCACGATCGACGGGGTTCCGGTGTCGGTCACCGCGCCGCGCGATGCGGTCGGGGAGATCGGCGACGAGCTTCGCACCGCGATCGAGGACGCGTCGGCACAGGGGGCGACGCCCGTCGTCGTCAGTTTCCGCGACGTGGTCGCGGGGGTGATCGTCGTCGCCGACACGGTGAAGCCGACATCGGCCGCCGCGATCGCGGAACTCACCCGGATGGGACTGCGTCCGGTCCTGCTGACCGGCGACAACGAAGGCGCCGCGCGTCACGTCGCCGATCTGGTGGGGATCGACGAGGTGATCGCCGACGTTCGGCCCGAGGGGAAGGTCGAGGCCGTCGCCGCGCTCCAGGCGCGGGGTCGCGTGGTGGCGATGGTCGGCGACGGTGTGAACGACGCCGCCGCTCTCGCGTCGGCCGATCTCGGTCTGGCGATGGGCACGGGGACCGACGTGGCGATCGAGGCGAGCGACCTCACTCTGGTCAGCGGTGATCTGTGGGCCGTCGTCGACGCGATCGCCTTGGCGCGTAAGACGCTGGGCACCATCAAGACAAACCTGTTCTGGGCCTTCGCCTACAACGTCGCGGCATTGCCGCTCGCCGCCGCGGCTCTGCTCAATCCGATGATGGCCGGGTTGGCGATGGCGCTCTCGTCGGTGTTCGTGGTGGCCAACAGTCTGCGACTGCGTGCATTCAGGTCGAGGCGGGCCTGATCACTCGCGCGCGACCCGGCGAGTGTCCGCTGCGGTGCAGCGGATCTGACATACCGTGAGCGCATGACTCCGACCTGGCCCGAGCTCGTCGGCCGCAACACCGCCGCCGAGATGATCTCGTTCGCCGGACGCCTGATCAGTACGACGCCGGACGACGGGACCGACGTGCTCGACTTCTGGCACGGAGGCGGCGGGCGGTGGCGGATCGAACGAGACGGCGAAGTGCAGTACATCAACGACGGCGAGCGCGCTTTCAGCCGCGGTCGGGACGGTCGGATGGTGAAGATGCCGGACGGGCAGAAGATCCGGCTGGCCTGGGTCACCAGTGGATTCGGGCCCGCCGATCTCGTCGGTCCGGACGGCATGCTGCACAAGATGTCACGGGAGGTCGGTGCACTCACCGAACCCGCCGAGGTCGCGATCGGCGACCGCCCCGCGTGGTCGACCGACCTCGGCAGACCCGGTGCCGGCCCGGACGGTCGTATCACGGTGTCGATCGACGCGGCGACCGGCGTCGTCGTCTCGTTGACGTCGAACCAGGACGCCTCGGTCGCCGTGTCGGGGCTGACACCGGGGCCGATCGACGACGAGAGATTCGCCTGGACCACGGACGGCGGTTCCGAGCCGCGCCCGGATCCGGCTGAGGTCCGCGCCCGGATCGTCGACCGCCTGGAGATCTTGAGCGCGGTCGATGCGGGTCTGCGGCGCAGGGAAGAGGTGATGGTCGCGGTCGAGCAGGCGGCGACCGTCGACGATGCGCGGACCGCGGTCGCCGCTCTCCTGGGCATCGGTGCGGTCGGCGCGGACGCGGTCCTGGCGACCCAGGTGCGACGGTTCACCCGGGACGGACGCGCCGCGATCGCGGCGGAGATCTCCTCCCTCCGCGAACGGCTGGGCTGACCAGCGGCTCGACCCCAAAACTAGAACACGTTACAGATGGTGATCTAGGATCGTTCTCATGAGCGGACTGGACATCCCTGAAGTCATCGACTCCGGCGACGTGACCGAGTGGAGCGACACCGTCGACGTCGTCGTCCTCGGCGCGGGCATCGGCGGCTGCTGCGCGGCGGTCGATGCGGCGTCCCACGGTGCGAGCGTCATCGTGCTGGAACGGTCGGCGGCGGCGGGCGGTACGACGTGCATGGCGGGCGGCCACTTCTATCTCGGCGGCGGCACCGCCGTGCAGCAGGCGACCGGCCATCCCGACAGCGCCGAGGAGATGATCAAGTACATCACCGCGGTCTCGCGCGATCCGGAACCGGACAAGATCCGCGCCTACTGCGAGGACAGCGTCGAGCACTTCGACTGGCTCGAAAGCCTCGGCTTCGAGTTCGAGCGGAGCTACTACCCGGAGAAAGCGGTCATCCAGCCGCAGACCCAGGGCCTCATGTTCACCGGCAACGAGAAGGTCTGGCCGTTCAAGGATCAGGCGGTTCCGGCCCCGCGTGGACACAAAGTACCCGTCGAGGGCGACACCGGCGGGGCGGGCATGGTGATCGAACTGCTCGTCAAGCGACTCGGCGAGCTGAACGTGCCGATCCGTTACGAGGTCGGTGGTCGCAGGCTCGTCGTCGACGACTCCGGCGCCGTCGTCGGTGTGCAGTACAAGGAGGGGCGCACCGAGGGATTCATCCGCGCGACGAATGTCGTCATCGCCGCCGGCGGCTTCGTCATGAATCCCGACATGGTGGCCGAACACGTTCCGCAGTTGGCGGAGAAGCCGTTCACCCTCGGCAGCACGTACGACGACGGTCTCGGCATCCGCATGGGCGTCTCCGTCGGCGCGCGACTCAAGCACATGGATCAGGCTTTCATCACCGCGCCGGTGTATCCACCGTCCGTCCTGCTCACCGGAATCATCGTCAACAAGGAGGCGAAGCGGTTCGTCGCCGAGGACTCCTATCATTCGCGGACCTCGGGGTTCGTCATGGACCAGACCGATCGCGTCGCGTACCTGATCGTCGACGAGGCGCACATGGAACGCCCCGAGTTCCCGCTCGCACCGTTCATCGACGGCTGGGAGACCGTCGAGGAGATGGCCGACGGCCTCGGCCTCGACCGTGCCGCCCTCGTTTCGACTCTCGAGCGCTACAACACCTATGCTGTTGACGGCGAGGACCCCGATCTCCACAAGAGCCCGGAATTCCTCGCACCGCAGGATCGCGGGCCCTGGGCGGCCTTCGACATGAGCCTCGGCAAGGCGCTGTACGCCGGTTTCACGATCGGTGGCATGGCGACCACGGTCGACGGTGCGGTCCTGAACGAGAGCGGTTCGGTGATCCCGGGCCTGTACGCCGCCGGAGCCTGCGCCGCGAATCTCGCGCAGGACGGGAAGGGCTACGCATCGGGCACGCAGCTCGGTGAGGGGTCGTACTTCGGGCGGCGTGCCGGCAGATCGGCCGCAGCGCACACCTGAGCCGGCGCTGTGATGTGACTTACAGCGAACTGAGGGTTTGATCCCTCATGCTAAGTTCGTCGCACGTTTTTCATACGCGGGAACGGCCATGTGTCACCCGCACGCATCGCGCGAGTTCGATGACGCACTGGCCGGTGGACGCAGAATAGCTGCTCATGCAGCATTTCGTGGTCCTTCTATGGTTTGTGTCTCCTCGTCCTCGTTCGTTGCGCCTAACAACCAAGGTGAGAACTGATATGAGTGTGGGAGAGGCAGTGTCATGTTGATCGGCATCCCCCGGGAATCGAAGGCGGGCGAGACGTTGGTCGCTGCCACCGGTAAGACGGTGGGGCAGTTGCGTCAGCTCGGTTACGACGTCGTCGTTGAGGCCGGTGCCGGTGATCTGGCCGAGCAGCCCGATGCGGCGTTCGTCGAGGCCGGTGCGCGTACCGGTTCGGCGGCCGATGTGTGGGGCGCGGACGTCGTGGTCAAGGTGAACGCGCCTTCGGACGACGAGATCTCGCGTCTGCGCAGCGGTGCGACGGTGATCTCGCAGATGGCTCCGGCGCGGAACCCGGAACTGGTGGAGAAGCTTCAGAAGGCGGGCGTGACGGCGCTGGCGATGGACGCGGTCCCGCGTATCTCGCGTGCGCAGTCGATGGACGTGTTGTCCTCGCAGGCGAATGTGGCCGGCTATCGTGCGGTCGTCGAGGCGGCGCACGAGTTCGGTCGGATGTTCACCGGTCAGGTGACCGCGGCGGGCAAGATTCCGCCTGCTCGCGTGTTCGTCGTGGGCGCCGGTGTGGCCGGTCTGGCCGCGATCGGCGCCGCGTCCGCGATGGGCGCGGTGGTGCGTGCGTTCGACGTGCGTCCGGAGGTCGCCGAGCAGGTCGAGTCGATGGGCGCCGAGTTCGTCAAGGTCGATTTCGAGGCGGAGAAGTCGCAGGACGGTTACGCCAAGGAGATGACCGCCGAGCAGGAGGCGGCCACGGCGTCGATGTACGACGAGGAGGCCCGTCTGGCCGACATCGTCATCACGACCGCGTTGATTCCGGGTCGTCCGGCGCCGAAGCTGTTGTCGGCCGAGACGGTGGCCGCGATGAAGCACGGCAGTGTGATCGTCGACATGGCCGCGGCCAACGGCGGTAACGCGACGGGCACGGTGCCCGGTGAGAAGACGGTGACCGCCGGCGGTGTGACGATTCTGGGTTACACCGATCTCGCGGGACGGTTGGCCGCGCAGACCTCGCAGTTGTACGGCACGAACATCGTCAACCTGCTCAAGTTGATCACGCCGGGCAAGGACGGCGAGCTCACGCTCGACATGGACGATGTGGTTCAGCGCGGTATCACGGTGACCCGTGACGGAGACGTGTTGTGGCCTCCGCCGCCGGTGCAGGTGTCGGCCGCTCCGCAGGCCGCTGCTGTCCAGGCTCCGGTCGTCGAGCCCTCCGAGCCGATGTCGGCGGGTAAGAAGGTCGGGCTGGTTCTGCTGGGCATCGTCCTGTACGGGGTCGTCGTGGCGTTCTCGCCGGATCCGATCCCGCAGCACTTCACGGTGTTGATGTTGGCGATCGTGATCGGCTACTACGTCATCGGGAAGGTGGCGCACGCGCTGCACACTCCGTTGATGTCGGTGACCAATGCCATCTCCGGTGTCGTGATCGTGGGCGCGTTGTTGCAGATCGCCACGGACGACACGACGATTCGGGTGTTGTCGGCGATCGCGATCCTGCTCGCCTCGATCAACATCTTCGGTGGCTTCGCGGTGACTCGTCGCATGCTCGCCATGTTCAGCAAGGGGGCCTGATCGGTCATGGGAATCAACTCCATCGCCATCGCGGCGTATGTCATCGCCGCGTTGCTGTTCATCCTGTCGTTGGCGGGACTGTCCAAGCACGAGTCCGCTAAGAGCGGTCTCACGTACGGGATCGTGGGCATGGTCGTGGCGCTCGCCGCGACCATCGCGCTGGCCGTCGATCATCTTTCCGGGGTCGACGGTAAGTGGATCTCGATCGGTCTGTTGATCGGTGCGGTCGTGATCGGCGCCCTGATCGGTCTGTGGCGCGCGAAGATCGTCGAGATGACCGGGATGCCCGAGCTGATCGCGTTGCTGCACTCGTTCGTGGGTCTGGCCGCGGTGCTCATCGGGTGGAACGGTGCCATCGAGGGCTTCGACCCGACCGGTGTGGATCCCGGTGACATCCGGTCGCTGACGAACATTCACGAGGCCGAGGTCGCGATCGGCATCTTCATCGGTGCGGTCACGTTCACCGGTTCGATCATCGCGAACTTGAAGCTGTCGGCGAAGATGAAGTCCGCTCCGTTGATGTTGCCGGGCAAGAACTTCATCAATGTGGGTGCGCTGGTCGTGTTCGCCGTCCTGACCGGTTTCTACATCGCGCGGGACACGCACGACGACACGACGTCGATGATCCTGCTCGCGGTGATCACGGTCGTGGCGTTGCTGCTGGGTCTGCATCTGGTGGCCTCGATCGGCGGCGGTGACATGCCGGTCGTGATCTCGATGCTGAACTCGTACTCGGGTTGGGCGGCCGCGGCGTCGGGCTTCCTGCTCAACAACGACCTGTTGATCGTGACCGGTGCGTTGGTCGGTTCCTCGGGTGCGTATCTGAGTTACATCATGTGCAAGGCGATGAACCGGTCGTTCATCTCGGTCATCGCGGGTGGTTTCGGTATCGAGGCCGGTCCGGCCGATGACACCGATTACGGTGAGCACCGCGAGATTCAGGCCGATGCGGCCGCGGAACTGTTGGCGAACGCGAAGTCGGTCGTGATCACTCCGGGGTACGGCATGGCTGTGGCGCAGGCGCAGTACCCGGTGGCGGATATGACGGCCAAGTTGCGTGCGAAGGGTGTGGACGTGCGGTTCGGGATTCATCCGGTCGCCGGTCGTCTGCCCGGGCACATGAACGTGTTGTTGGCCGAGGCGAAGGTGCCGTACGACATCGTGCTCGAACTCGAAGAGATCAATGATGATTTCGGTGAGACGGATGTGGTGTTGGTCATCGGTGCCAACGACACGGTGAATCCGGCTGCTGCGGAGGATCCGGGGTCGCCGATCGCGGGTATGCCGGTGTTGGAGGTGTGGAACGCCAAGGATGTGATTGTCTTCAAGCGTTCGATGGCCGCTGGTTACGCCGGTGTGCAGAATCCGTTGTTCTTCCGTGAGAACACGCAGATGCTGTTCGGTGACGCGAAAGACCGTGTGGAGGACATCATCTCCGCGCTGTAGTTCGATCGTCCCACCAGACGGGCCGCGCACTCTCCCTCGAGTGCGCGGCCCGTTTCGTGTGCGTCGGAATCCGCCTAGGTCATCGTCGCACTCCAATTACGTCGGGAGATGAACGGGTCGTCCGAGGTGAGACGTGGTACAGCGGGGGGCATGAGGCCTGCCGCACCCGGCCCGTACCATCGAATCCATGGATGACGCCCCGATGTTCGACGTCGATCTGCGCGCTTTGATCGATGTTCTCGGCACCAATCTGTACACCGGGCCCGGGGTCTACGTACGGGAACTGCTGCAGAACGCGATCGACGCGCAGACCGTCGCGGGCCGATCGGATGCGCCCGTCGAGATCGTCACCGACGGCGAGCGGTTCGCGATCTCCGACAGCGGGACCGGAATGTCCGCCGACGCCATCGCCGGGCTGCTCGGCACGATCGGCGCCAGCTCCAAGCGCGACCAGTTCGGGTTCGGTTCCAGCACGCAGATCGGGCAGTTCGGAGTCGGCATGCTCAGCGGCTTCCTCGTCGGCGACCGCATCGAGGTGTCCTCGCACGCCGACGGTTCGCGGCCGGTGGTGTGGACCGGATCGTCGGACGGCCGCGTCGAGATGAGCGACGGCGACCGCGGTGAGGTCGGCACCACGGTCTCCGTGCACGCGCGCGGCGACACCCGCATGTGGCTCGCCCCCGACCGGGTGCGTTCCCTCGCAGCGGATTTCACCGCGATGCATCCGACTCCGGTGCTGGTGAACGGCGACCGGGTCAACGGCGGGCCGGGACTGTTCGGCGAGGCCTCCGGCGGGCGCGATGCGGCTCGGGTCGCGTTCTGCCAGGACGAGTTCGGGTTCACACCCCTCGAGATGTTCGACGTCGACGTCCCGGAGGCCGGACTGCGCGGTGTGGCGTTCGTGCAGCCGACCGGCGGGGACCTCGTCGCCCGCGCCGTCCACCGCGCGTACGTGAAGGGCCTGCTGATCGGTGACGTTCCCGGCCTGGTCCCGGAGTGGGCGTACTTCGTGCGCGTCGTGGTCGATTCCACCGGGCTCAAACCGACCGCGTCGCGCGAAGGGCTCGTCCACGACGACCTGTTCGACGCGGTCGCCGCGTCGTTGGGCGATCAGATCCAGGGCTGGCTCACCGGGCTCGGCGCCCGCCCGGCGCTGCGCGAGAAGTTCCTGGCCGTCCACGAGCAGGGAGTGAAGGCGCTGGCCGCGCATCGAGCGGAGCTGTTGGGCTTCGTCGACAAGCACTGCCTGTTCGAGACCAATGTGGGCCCGATGCCGCTGGCGACGTTCCGGGCGCGGTTCGACACGATCCGCTACGCGGGCAACATCGACGATTACCGCGTGCTCGCCGACGTCCTCGCCGGGCGCGGGATCGGGCTGGTCAACGCCGGTCACGCCTTCGAGACGGCGGCCATCCGAGCGATCGTCGCCGCCGATCCGACGATGAGGTGCGAGCCGATCGGACAGCAGTTCCTGCTGTCGGCGCTGGCGATGCCGTCACCGGAGGTCCGCGAGGAGTTCAGCGGCGCGACGGCGGTGGCCCGTCGCGCGGTGTCGCCGTTCGACTGCGAGGTGTCGCTGCGCGTGTTCGAGCCGGAGTCGGTGTCCGCGCTGCTGCTCACCGACGACGCCGCGCAGATCGCGCAAGACCGCTCGGAGATGCTGTCGCAGACCGCGGGCGAGCCCGACGCCTGGCTGGCCGCATTGTCGGCGATCGACGACGGCCAGAGCGCGCCGTCGCGTCCGTCCCTGGTGTTGAACGCGGCGAATCCGCTGGTCCGGCGACTGCCGTCGTTGGGTGACGACGTGGTCGCCGGTGCCCTCGTGCGGGCCGTCTACAGCCAGGCGATGCTTCGCGCTCGCCGGTCGGTCCGGGTCGCGGCCGCCTCGGAACTCGATTCGGCGATCACCCTGCTCGCCGACCTCGCCACCCGTGACCACGCCGAAGGAGCCCCGGAATGACCAGTGCCGAGCCGATGGACCAGGCCGTCTCCGAACTGCTCGACGACCTGTGGATGGCCCGGCACGGCGATCCGCGGTTCGGGCACGAGGACTTCTCGCAGTTCCCCTCGCTGATCGCCCGCGCCGACGAACTCGACGACTTGGATCTGCGATTCCTCACCCGCCTCGAAGGATCGTATGCGGCGCTCTGGTCCGCGCGGACCACCGATGTGCTGACGCTGATCGTCTGGCTGTTACGCGCCCGCGCCGAGCACGGCGCCGAATTGGACTTGCAGGACTGGCAGGTCGAGCAGTTCGAGACGACGATGGTCGACCTCCTGGGCTCGCTGGTCGGGGTGCCGGAACTGTCCCTCGACCAGATCGAGTCACTCGTCGACGACTGGGCGCGGCGGGTGCGCGGCACCGTCTACTACGCGCCCGCCGTCGAGGCGTCGGTGCGCGGCGCCGTCGCCGTTCACCGTGGCGACCGGGCCGGTGCGGTCGCGATCCTCGACGCGTGCACCGATTTCTCCCCGCCCGCGGGCACCTGCGGACCGGGGACGCGCGCGACGCTCGCCGGTGTGTACGCGGCGGCGGGAGCGTTCGATCGGGCGACGGCGTTGTCGACGCCCGACCTCGACGGCGACCCGAGCGAGCGCTGCGGATTCTTTCCGGCCGAGACCTATGGTGCGGTCGTCGAGGCGTGGAGCCGACAGGGGCGTCGCGACGAGGTGATCCGGGCGGCCGCCTCGCTGGTCGAGACCTACGGTCCGGTGCGGATCTATCACCACGTCGCCGATGCGTTGGCCGCACTGCTGCGCGTCGACGCGCTCGATCACGCGCTGCCGATGGCGGTGAAGTACATCGACGCGGTCGACGAATGCCCGCACCCGTACGCCGAAGCACATCTGGCGGCGGCGTTGTCGGCCACGCTCGCATCGGCGGCCGCGGCCGACCCGGACACGGTGGTCGTCCGGCGCGGCGACGACGGTGCGCCCGCCTTGGTGTCGGCCGCCGAGTTCGCCGACGGACTGGCCGATCGGGTCCGGCTGACGGCGACTCGCTTCGACGTCCGCAATGCGTCGGCGACGGTGTCCACGGCGTTCGAGGAGATCCTCGCGTTGCGGACGACGGGGTCGCAGCGCAATGCGGGCGGCCGAGTGAAGTCCGTGTCGGAGCGGACCGCGGAGGAACTGATCAGCGGGCTCACCTCGTTCGGCGGAGTGTCGCCCCGACGGTCGGCGCAGTGCGCCGACCTGTTGCGCGAGCGGATCGGCGAACTGGACGGCCGGGAGGCGACCCGGGCCCGCCACATCCTCGCGTGGGATCGTCGACGACAGGATCCGCAGGAGGCGATCGCCGACCTGCGGGCCGTCGCACAGGACACCCGGGAGGACTACCCGTCGTGGTCGGCGCAGTCGGAGCTGCTGGCGGCGCTGTTGGCCGTGCACGGCGGTGACGCGCCCGCCGAGACGTTGCTCGAATGGCGAGACGCCGACCCCGCCTGGAGTGCGGGAGCACAGACCAACTTCGCGCGGCTGCGCGCGATGTCGATGGCGCCGTTCGACACCGAGCTCGCCGTCGCCGCGGTGGACGCCGGTCTCGCCGTCCTCGATCGAGTGGACCGCGGGGACATCGCGTTCATCTCCGACCCGGAGACGCTGGCCACCGCGATCGGCTCGGTGGAGGCCGAATGCGCGGCCCAGCGAGCGGTACTGCATCATCTGCGAGCGGACCTGCTGGTGGAACTCGACGAGGCGGACCCGTCGGCGGACATCGACGCGGCGCTCGTCGCCGCGCGACGCGCGGTGGCGCTCGCCTCCCACCCGGATCAGGCGATGGCTCTGAGCGGCGGTCTCGTCGACGCGCTGCAGGGCGCGGCACTCGCCCAGAGTCACACCGACCTGTCGGCGGCGCTGGTCCTGATGGGCGAGGCGGAGTCGAACGCACGGTTCGCTCAACTCGGTCAGGTGCTCAACGCACGCATGTCGCTGCTGATCGACGTCGGCGACCTCGACGCTGCGCGCGACGACGCCGAGCGGGCCGTCTCGGTGTGGACGGTGGAGGGCGACGAGTACGCTGCCGACTCGACGCGATTCGATCTCGCACACGTCATGCTGATGCGCGAGGAGGATCCGCTGTCGGTGGTCGAGACGGTGCGGCAGGCCGTCGATGCGATGGCCGCGCGCGGGGACCTCGGTGCGCAGTTGCACGGCACTCAGATCCTGGCGCGCGCGTACTCGGCCGCGGGACGCTCGGACGAGGCGGTCGCCTCGTTCACCCAGGTCATCGACGCATACGCCGGTCAGGCGCCGATCGGGGTGATGGGGCAACTGCACCGGGCGCGGGCGGTCGACTCGGCGGAACTGCAACGGTTCGGCGAGGCCCTCGACGATCTGGACGCGGCGGTGGCGGCGTTCGCCGAGGCCGGTGACGGTTTCGAAGCGGCCGACACTCTGCGCACGGCGGCGCTCACCGCGCATTTCGCCGGCGACCACGATCGGGCGCTCGGCTATCTCGCACGCGCCGATCACTCGTACGAGGAGTTGGCGACGGCGGCCCCGGTCGACTTCGAGCGGGCCCGTCTCGACTTCGCGCGCGCCGACATCGTCCGCGCGCGCGACCCCGAGCGCGCCGAACGACTGCTGCGCGACGTCGCAGGCCGCGCGCGTGCCGCGAACTGGATCGGTCTGCTGATCCCCGTGCTGCATCTGAGCGCGATGCAGGCGCTCGAACGAGAGCAGCCCGCGCAGGCGCGCGAACTGCTCGTCGAAGGGCTCCGGCACGCGCCGGACCATCCGGCGCTGCTGGGGTTGTTGGAGGAACTGGAGTAGCGGGTCGGTCCGTCTCAGATCACGCTACGGAAGTGCGTGACGAGCCGGTCTCCGTCGATCAGGTGAAAGGCCATGCCTGCGGGCTGGGACTCGTTGAGCACGTCGTCGCCCTCGAACGGCAGATTGAGCGTCGAGGACACCCCCGGTGCGGTGAGCAGGGGGACTTCGGCGAACGCGGTCGCGGACGGTGAATGGATGTGGCCGCACACGAGGCCGATGATCCGCGGATGTCGTCGGACGAAGGCGTCGAACGCGGTCGGATCGAGCTGGGCGATCGAGTCCATGAACGGCATGCCGACCTTCACCGGCGGGTGATGGAACGACACGATCACCGGGCGTTCGCCCGCGGCGGCGATCTGCTCGTCGGCCCACGCGAGAGTCTGCTCCGACAGTTCGCCGTCGTTGCGTCCGGGAATCGAGGAGTCCAGGCCGAGGACGAGGAGATCGTCGAGCAACAGAGCCGTGTCGACGGGCGCGTACGGATCGGCGGCGTCGTCGGGCGCGGTGACGGACCGATAGGCCGCGCGGTCGTCATGATTGCCGAGCAGAGTGAGGGTCGGGATGTCGGTGACGAGGGCGTCGGCGGCCTCTCGGTACTGCTCGGCCGTGCCCTCGTCGGTCAGGTCGCCGGTCACGAGGAGTGCGTCGATGTTCGCTGCGCCACCGCACCGGTTCTGCAGGTAGTCGAGGACCGCGAGGATCCTTCCGCGATGCTCGGTGTCCCCGCGAAAGTGCAGGTCACTGATCTGCGCGACGACGAGCATGTCGACACGTCCCTCCGTTGACCACGTACGTGTACGAGACCAGGCTAGACCAGCCTCGTGAGTGCGGCCGACCCGGCAGAGGGTTGGCACATCACCACCGATCCCAGTGAACGGCGTCCCCGGAGACAGGCGTGAGGTCGGCGCTCCGGCCCGACGGCGGCGGATCTCGAAGCGGCGTTGCGACAAGTAATTGAATGATTATAGATTAATTGGGGAACCGAGCGACGGCCGACGTGTCGTCGCACAGCGAGGAACTCGTCTGATCGGACATCTGTCCTTTGCTGCGCCCCGCCGCGCCGATTTCCGGTGCGGCATCACCTTCTATCTCGATGGAGCCCCGCATGACCGAAGCAGTAGGCACCTCCGCAACCAGGATCCATGAGGGCGACACCCTCTGGATCGAGCGTCGCGGAGCCGTTGCGATCATCTGGTTGAACCGGCCGGACAAGCTCAACGCGATGACCTTCGCGATGCGGGACGAGATCGTCGCGGCGTTCGATGTGACCGATGCGGACGAGGCCGTCCGTGCGGTGATCCTGACGGGAACCGGGCGTGCGTTCTGTGCGGGCGCCGATCTGGCGGAGGGTGGCGAGGCCTTCGCACCCGAGGACGGATTCGACGGGGTGCCCCCGGACGGCGGAGGTCTGGTGGCGCTGCGCATGTATGCGTCCGAGAAGCCGATCATCGCTGCCGTGAACGGGCCGAGCGCCGGAGTGGGCGTGACGATGACCCTGCCCGCGGACGTTCGGATCGCCTCGGCGACTGCCAAGTTCGGTTTCGTGTTCGCCCGTCGGGGCCTGGTGCCGGAGGCGTGCTCGAACTGGTTCCTCCCGCGGGTCGTCGGGATCGCCCAAGCACTGCGGTGGACGCTCGCCGGAGCGATGGTCACCGCGGCCGACGCGCACCGCGCCGGCCTCGTCTCGGAGATCGTCGACGCGGACGCCTCGGTCGTGGACCGTGCGGTGGAGATCGCCGCCGAGTTCACCGAGGGGACCTCGCCGGTCGCGGTGGCTCTGACACGTCAGCTGATGTGGCGGATGCTGGGTGCCGACGGTCCGCAGGAGTCGCACCGTCTCGAGTCGGACATCCTCTTCGACCGTGGCGTGTCGGCCGACATCCGTGAAGGAGTGACCGCCTTCTTGGAGAAGCGGCCGCCGGAATTCGTCGACTCGGTCAACGACTACCGAGGGCGATTCGACTGGTGACCGGTGCTGCGGCGCGGTGATCGCGCGGCCGTGGCGGTCGGGATGCCGTCGACGCCGCACAGCGTGGTCTATCGGTGTCGACGGGGCGGGATTCGTGCCGATCTGAACGTGTCGTGATCGGTTAGCATGAAACGACACCTGTCTGTGACGAGAAGTGGAGGGCTGGAATATGGCTCGGCCCAGTAAGCCCCTGTTGGATCATCAGTCGGTGATCGATACGAGCATCGAATTGATCGAAGAAATCGGCATGGACAAGTTCTCGATGCCGAAAGTCGCTCGGGCACTTGGCGTCCAGACCTCGTCGCTGTACCACTATTTCGCCGACCGGAATGCGCTGATGACGGAGGTGGCTCGAAAGATCATGCGGGAGGCACCGATGCCGCCGATGCCTCAAGACGACGACTGGGTGGAATGGTTCGTTGAGCTGAGTTTCAATTATCGTGAAGCCATTCGCCGCTATCCGAATGCTGCGATCGTCCTTGTGGAATTCCTTCCGCGTGATGTCCTCACCGGAAATTATGATTGGTGCGCGCACATTCTGGCCGAGTCGAACATCGACCCGGCGCTTCATGTCGCCCTGCTCGACGGGTTGGAGAAGATCTCGTTCGCAACGGTGCTGTCCAGCCTGCGACGCGCGACGTCGAGTGCGAGCGATACCGCGGTGTTCCCTCATGCCGACGCGGACCGCCATCCGGCGCTGATGCGGGCGCTCGCGGCGAACTCCTGGTCGGAGGACCAGCTCTTCGAGGTCACGATCCGCAGCTTCATCACGGGTCTGCTGCATGCGGGCACCGACGCGGTCGTCGCCGGAGCGATCACGGTCGCGGCGTCCTGAACGAAGGCCGTGCACTGCGTCGAACGGCGTCCCGGCCACTCGTGTGCTTCTCGATTCCGAGAGCGCCTGTCCTTGTCGATGTCTACTCGTCGCACAAGCCGTCACGCGCGACGACGATGCGGTCACGGGTCATCCACAGCGGTGACTTCGACAGATCGATGAAGTTCTTCTCGTCTTCGACGAGCTCGGCCGCGGCGACCCGTTCCTCGCGAGTCCGTCCACCGGATCGGAACGCGTCGAGAGACTCGAACCAGAGGGAGGCGACCCCGTCGTAGACCGCTCCGGGCGCTCCGCGGTGTGCGGCGAGCGGCGCCGCTGGATCGCCGTCGACGGTGTGCGACTGCTCGTACCCGATGATGCCGAGGAGTTCGGCGCGTTCGCGGACCAGAGGTGCGTGCACGTCGTACCAGTAGTCGAGGAACTCGGTGCGCGAGAGATGGGGGAGTCTGGTCAGGCAGAAGGTGAGACGTACGGACAACGGGGGTCCTCCGGTCGGTTCGGGTGTGTTCAGTAGACCGGGTCACGGCGGATTCCGTGACCGCAGGAGCGGCGGGACTCGTTCCGATCCACCGGATGCCGGGGCGCGAACCGTTCAGAGGCTACCCATGCGATCCGAGTGCCGTCAACCTTTAGATTAAATCCCGCGACGGACCGCCGGATCGGATCCCGAGACGGCTTGCGAACGTAATCGACAGGATTTAGATTCAGTGGCGACGCAGCGCCCAACCCACGCGAGCATCGCGTCGCAGGACCGTACCCGGACACGACCTCGCCCATGCGGCACCGCACGGACGCGGCGACGGCGTTCCGGAGCGCGGTGCGAACCGCAGTTCCAGGACCGGTGATCGGCGTACACGAGGCGGCATCAGAACGACAGGAGAAGAATGGACATCCAGTGGTCCCCGGACGATCTCGCGTTCCGGGACGAGGTACGGGCGTTCCTCGACGCCGAGCTCACCCCGGAACTGCGGGCGGCCGGGCGGTTGATGACCAGCGTGTACGCCGATCATGATGCGAGCATGCAGTGGCAGCGGATCCTGCATCGGCGTGGGTGGGCGACTCCCGCCTGGCCGGTGGAGTTCGGCGGATGCGACTGGTCGTTGACCCGGCACTACATCTTCAGCCGCGAATCGGTGCTGGCCGGTGCGCCGGCGTTGTCGCCGATGGGCATCTCCCAGGTCGCACACGCGACCATGGCTTTCGGGACCGCCGAACAGAAGGAGTACTTCCTGCCGAGGATCGCCTCCGGCGACATCGTCTTCTGCCAGGGCTACTCCGAACCGGAGTCCGGATCGGATCTGGCGTCGCTGAGCATGTCGGCGGTCGCCGACGGCGACGACTTGGTCTGTTCGGGCACCAAGGTGTGGACCACGCACGCGAACGTGGCGAACTGGATGTTCTGCCTGGTCCGGACCTCCCGCGACGGCCGCAAGCAGCAGGGCATCACCTTCCTGCTGATCGACATGACCTCGCCGGGCGTGCAGGTCAAACCCGTCGTGATGTCCTCCGGCGAGCACATTCAGAACGAGGAGTTCTTCGATGCTGTGCGTGTGCCGAAGACCAACGTCGTCGGCGAGATCGACGACGGATGGACGGTCGCCAAGTATCTGCTGACCTTCGAGCGCGGCGGCGTGGCCGCGGCCCCGCTGCTGCAGGTGATGGCGGCCGAGGTGCTCGAGGCCGCGCGGACCGCGCCCGGCCCGGACGGCCGGCCGCTGATCGACGACGCGGTGTTCCGGAACAAGCTCGCACAGGCCCGCATCCGCGTCGACGCGTTGGAGATGCTTGAGTTCCGGGTGCTGTCAGTCGTGGCCGACGGCGGATCGCCGGGGACGATGTCGTCGATGGTCAAGGTGCTCTCGACCGAGCTGAGCCAGACGTTCACCGAACTGCTGCTGGAGGCGGCCGGTCCGCGGGGCGCCGTCTACCAGCCGCACGCCACGCGACCGGGCGGACCGGTCCCGGGGTACGAGCCGCCCGCCGACGGATACGTCAGCGGAGAGCCCTGGCAGGCGGTGGCGCCGCTGCGGTACCTGAACGACCGCGCGGGCACGATCTACGCGGGCAGCAACGAGATCCAGCGAAACATCCTGGCCAAATCCGCATTGGGGATCTGATGGACTTCACCTTGACCAAAGAACAGGAACTGCTCACCGAGTCGCTGTCGGCGTTCCTGAGCACGCGCGAGGCCGACGACGGCGATCGGTGGGCCGGACTCGCCGACGAGATCGGCGTCCTCGGCGTGGCCCTGCCCGAGTCGGTGGGCGGATCGGGTGGCGGCGCCGTCGAGATCATGGCCGTCACCGAGGCGCTCGGCGCGGCGACGGCCACGGAACCGTTCGTCGAGACCGCCGTGGTCGGCGCCGGTCTGCTGCGATACGCGGGCGGGCCGGACGAACTCCTCCGCGGCATCGTCGACGGAACGGTGCGCATCGGTTTCGCCGCCACCGAGGCGGCGGGCGGGCACTGCCGTCGTGATGTCACCGCCACGGCGCGGCGCAGCGGCGACGGGTGGATCCTCGACGGTGAGAAGACGGTGGTCGTCGGCGCTCCCGACGCGACACATCTGATCGTGACCGCTCGGACGTCCGGTGCGCGGCGTGACGAGTCGGGGATCTCGTTGTTCCTGGTCCCGATCGAGGGCCTAACGCGTCCGTCGGGGCTGCGGTTGGCCGAGTACGGCACGACCGATCGTCGTCGCGCCGCTGATGTCGTGTTCGACGGTGTCGAGGTGCCCGCGACCGCACTGCTCGGCGACGAGGGTGCGGCGTGGCCGATCGTGTCCCGCGTGATGGACGAGGCGACGGTCGCGGTGTCGTCGGAGGCGGTCGGACTGATGCGTCGTGCACTGGCCGAGACGGTGGAGTACACGAAGGGCCGTCGACAGTTCGGTCAGGCGATCTCGGACTTCCAGGTGATCCAACACCGGCTGGTCGACATGTACATGGAGATCGAGCAGTCGGTGTCGGCCGTGCATCTGGCGACGGCGTCGCTGCACGCGGAACCGGACGAACGCGCGCGGGCGGTGTCGGTGGCCAAGGCCACCGTCGGACGCGCGGGACGCTTCGTGGGACAGAACGCCGTTCAGCTCCTCGGCGGCATGGGCATGGTCGCCGAGACCGCGGTGAGCCGGTGCTTCCGTCGGCTGACCGTCATCGAGAACGAGTACGGTTCCACAGATCTGCACATCGCGCGCTACGCCGATCTGACCGCGTGAGCCGGGGACCGACATGACCGAACCGCTGGTAACCACGGGCATCGACGCCGCCGTCGCCACCGTGACCCTGAATCGCCCGGACAAGCTGAACGCGGTGACCCCGGAGCTCTTCGAGGAACTTGCCGCTCACCTGGACCGATTGTCGGAGAGTACCGACGTCCGCTGCGTGGTGCTGGCCGGCGCGGGTCGCTCGTTCTGCGCCGGACACGACCTCGGATCCGTGGCCGACGACGAGGCGGCGGCGAACCGGTACCGGGAGGCCGAGATCGTCGACGCGCTCGAAGCGCTGCCGATGCCCACGGTGGCGAAGGTCCGCGGACACTGTCTGACCGGCGGACTCGAACTCGCGCTGGCATGCGATCTGATCGTCGTCGCGGAATCGGCTCGGATCGCCGACACCCACGGCAGGTGGGGGTTGGCGCCGGTGTGGGGAATGTCCGTGCGACTGCCCGAGCGCGTCGGCGAGTCCCGGGCCAAGGAGCTGAGTTTCACGAGTCGGTTCGTGGACGGTCGAGAGGCCGCCGACATCGGGCTGGCGGACCGTTGCGTCGCCGACGACGATCTCGATGCGGCGATCGACGAGCTCACCGGTCAGATCGCGGCGAACTCGGTCGGGTCGAACCGGATCTACAAGCAGCTGTATGCGCGACGTCGTACGCTCGATCGTCGTGCCGCGCTGCTCACCGAACGCGACCTGGTGTTCGGCATGCCCGACGATGCGCGGGAGCGGCTCGGGTCGACCCGTCGACCGCACCGCGACCATTCCGGATGAATCCGTCCGCGCTGCCCGATTGTCGGGTTACGTTGGGGCATGGCCTCGTTCATCGACTCCATGACGGATCGGACCATCAGCGGACTGCTCGCCGCCCGGGCGCGGGACACCGGTGACGCACCGTTCGTGCATTTCGGCGGTGACACGATCACGTACGGCGAGATGGACGAGCGGTCGGGGCGGGCGGCGCACGTGCTGCGCGGGCTCGGCGTCGCCCGCGGCGACCGGGTCGCGATCGCCGCATCGAACAGCCCGGACTGGCTCGTCGTCTACTTCGCCACCGCACGACTCGGCGCGATCCTGGTGACCTTGAACGTCGTCTATCGCGAACACGAGTTCACCTACATGCTCGGCCAGTCGGGTGCGCGCGTCCTGATCTGCGAGGAGGAGGCCGGCGGCTTCGCGTTCCGGCCGTTCCTGGACGGACTGCGACCCGAGCTGCCGACCGTCGAGCACATCCGGTACCTCGGCGACGGCGACGATTCGTGGAACGGGTCGGTCGCCGCGGCGCCCGAGGCGGCCGACGATCCGACCGTCACACCGGACGATCTCGCCGTCGTCCTGTACACGTCGGGGACCACCGGCGACCCCAAAGGCGCGACGCTCACCCACCGGAGCCTGCTCGCATCGGCCGCGATGCAGGCCGATCGGTTCGCGCAGACCGCACAGGACACGATCCTGGGTGCGATGCCGTTCAACCACGTCGGCGGACTGACCTGTACCGTCGGCTCGACTCTCGTCGCGGGTGGCGCCGTCGCCCTGCTGCCGCGATTCCACCCCGATCTCGTCGCCGATCGGCTGGCGCGGACTCCGGTGTCGGTGTTCGTCGGGGTGCCGACGATGTATCGGATGCTGTTGGGTGCACCGTCGTTCACCGCGACCGATCTGAGCGGAGTCCGACTCTGCGTGGTGGGCGGCTCGAACCTGGAACCGGCTCTCGCGCATCAGGTCGCCGAGCGTTTCGCCGGGCCCCGCCTGGCCAATCTGTACGGGCTCTCGGAGACGTCGGGCGCCTGCGTGATCTCACCGCCCGGCGACGATCTCGACCTGGTCAGCACGTCGATCGGGACGGTGCTCGACGGTGCGCAGGCTCGGATCGTCGACGACGGCGGAGCGGTTCTCGCGGCCGGTGAGACGGGGGAGCTTCAGGTGCGCGGTGCGTGCGTGGCCGCAGGGTATTGGGACAAGCCCGACGAGACCGCGGCGACCTTCGGATCCGACGGCTGGCTCGCCACCGGGGACGTCGGGACGATGTCCGACGACGGCCACATCGCGATCGTCGCCCGCAAGAAGGAGATGTACGTTCGCGGAGGATACAACGTGTACCCGGCCGAGATCGAGAACGTGATCGCCGCAGACCCGTCCGTCGCGATGTGCGCGGTGATCGGCGTGGCCGATGCGCGGTACGGGGAGACCGGGTACGCGTTCGTCGTACCGGCGGACGCCGCCGTCGACGTCGATGCGCTGCTCGACCGGTGCCGGCGCGCTCTGGCCGACTACAAGGTGCCCGACGGCGTCGAAGTGGTCGACGCGTTGCCCATGACGCCCGCGGGAAAGATCCGGAAGGCGGCGCTTCGACCGCACCGGTGACGATCGGGCACTCCCGACGGTGTACAGCACGGTGCGGAGCGCCGATGTTCTCACGCCGCGACGGACACCTCGTCGGCGAACCGGTACGGGCCGGTCGCGAGCAGTCCGCCGAACACCTTGCGCAGTCGGGACATCTCCGCGCGGACGGTCACCGTGCGCGTCGGATCGTTGAAGAGTGCCGTGGACAGTTCGGCGGCGGTCATACCCGTGCGGTGGCGCGCAAGCAACGTCAGCAGGTCGCGGTGTCGCGGTGACGGACTGTGCGTCCAGGCGCCGTCTCCCGAGGTCACCGTCACGACGTCGCCGATCGTGACGACGGTGCCCGCGTGGACGGTCTCGCCCGCGGGGCGCACCAGCCAGCCGCCGGGCAGCGGTTCCACATCGCAGAGTCCGAGGCCTGCGACGACGATGCGGGCGGGCGAGACGTCGGGCGGGAGCGCGATGCGGCGCCGCGGCTCCACCCGATCGACGGCGGCCACCCAGCCGAACTCGTCGACGGCCAGCGCGGGCCGTCCCGTGCGGGCCAGAATGGGCGCGGCGACCGACCGCAGCATGTCGAGCTGGTCGCGGTGCGCGCCCTGCAGTCGGGCCTCGGCCAGACGGGCCACCGAGTCGACCAGGGCGACGGTCGCAGGATGGATCGACGACGCGGGACCGCTGACGTCGACCACGCCCAGTGTGCGGCCGGTGCGCGGATCACGGATCGGCGCACCGGTGCACGTCCACGCGTGATGGGTGCGGACGAAGTGCTCGGCGGAGAACACCTGGACGGCCCGTCCGGAGGTCAGCGCCGTGCCGATGGCGTTGGTGCCCACCGCGTTCTCGGCCCACGATGCGCCTTCGACGAAGCCGAGGCCGTCGGCGCGTCGTCGGACCGCCGAGGTCCCGGCGCGCCACAGGACGTGGCCTTCGGCGTCGGCGACCACCAGGATGTTCGGGCTGTCGCGCAGGACGACGTCCAGACCGTGCGCGAGATCGTCGAGAAGCTCGGTCAGACCGGACGCGCCGCGGCGCGCCGCGAGATCGGCGGCCGCGATCGGATCGGCCGGACCGCCGATGTCCGGATCGACCCCGGCATCCAGGGCACGCGCCCACGACTGTTCGATCACGGAGCGAGGACGTGCGGGCAGCCGGGCGCCGGTCATCGCGGCGTCGTAGACCTTGTGCAGGACCTGAGCGAACTCACGGGGATCCTCGCCGGTGGTGAGCGCCGGTTCGGGAGCCCGATACGCAGTGGTCATGGTGCACCTCACTCGAATGTGGTCGCAGTCACATCTCTGTCACCGTACAGAGTGCGCCCGCTCGTGCAGCGCGGTCAACGGCGTTGCAACCCTCTGCAACCCTTGTCGGCGGGGTCGCCGGGAGAGTGTGCTGTCCATCACAAGAATGAAGGACTGCTGGAGAGGACACATCATGACGCAGACCGTGGACGCGCCGATCGACACCGCGGCGACGCCGGCCGAGCGGGTCGACGCCTGGCTCGCCGAGTTCAACGAGGCCTTGGCCTCCGGTGATCCGCAGGCGGTGGCCGCGCTGTTCGTCGAGGACAGCTACTGGCGCGACCTCGTCTCGTTCACCTGGAACCTGAAGACGGTCGAGGGCCGCGAGCAGATCATCGACATGCTGACGGCGCGTCTGGCCGAGACGAAGCCACGAGGCTTCGTCGCCGACGAGGAGCCGACCGACGCCGACGGCGTGGCCGAGGCGTTCATCACGTTCGAGACCGAGACCGGGCGAGGCTTCGGTCAACTGCGCATCCGCACCGATGACGACGGCGTGGACCGCGCGTGGACGCTGCTCACCACTCTCCAGGAGTTGAAGGGACACGAGGAGTCGCAGGGGTTCAGTCGTCCGCTGGGCGCCACACACGGCAGCGATCCGGGCGCCAAGTCGTGGGCCGAGCGCAGAGAGGAGGAGGATGCCGCGCTCGGACGCACCGTGGAGCCGTACGCGCTGGTCATCGGCGGCGGCCAGGGCGGCATCGCCCTCGGCGCGCGACTCCGTCAACTCGGTGTGCCGTCGATCGTCGTCGACAAGTACGACCGTCCCGGCGACCAGTGGCGCGGCCGCTACAAGACCCTCTGCCTGCACGACCCCGTCTGGTACGACCACCTCCCGTATCTGCCGTTCCCGGCCAACTGGCCGGTGTTCGCCCCCAAGGACAAGGTGGCCGACTGGCTGGAGATGTACACGCGGGTCATGGAGGTGCCGTACTGGAGTCGCACGGAGTGCACGTCGGCGACCTACGACGAGGCGCAGGGCCGCTGGACCGTGGAGCTGAACCGTGACGGCGAGGAGATGACGTTGCATCCGACGCAGCTGATCCTGGCCACCGGCATGTCGGGCAAGGCCAATGTGCCGTCGTTCCCGGGCGCGGGCGATTTCGCGGGCGATCAGCACCACTCGTCGCAGCACCCCGGCCCCGACGGGTTCGTCGGCAAGAAGGTCGTCGTCATCGGCGCCAACAACTCGGCTCACGACATCTGCAAGGCCCTCGTGGAGAACGGCATCGACACCACCATGGTGCAGCGGTCCTCGACACACGTGGTGAAATCGGCGTCGCTGATGAAGATCGCGCTCGGCGGTCTCTACAGCGAGGAGGCCGTGGCCTCGGGTATGACGACCAAGAAGGCCGACATGACCTTCGCGTCGCTGCCGTACAAGATCATGCATCAGTTCCAGATCCCGCTGTACGACGAGATCCGTGAGCAGGACAAGGACTACTACGATCGCCTCGAGAAGGCCGGTTTCCTCCTGGACTTCGGCGACGACGACTCCGGCCTCTTCATGAAGTACCTGCGCCGCGGCTCCGGGTACTACATCGACGTCGGCGCGTGCGAACTCGTCGCCGACGGCACCATCAAACTCGCGCACGGAGGCGTGGACCACATCACCGCCGACAGCGTGGTGCTCGACGACGGCACCGAACTGGAGGCCGACGTCATCGTCTACGCGACCGGCTACGGTTCGATGAACGGTTGGGCCGCCGACCTGATGGGTCAGGACGTGGCCGACAAGGTGGGCAAGGTGTGGGGCCTCGGCTCGGACACGGCCAAGGATCCGGGCCCGTGGGAGGGCGAGCAGCGGAACATGTGGAAGCCCACCCAGCAGGAGAACCTGTGGTTCCACGGCGGCAATCTGCATCAGTCGCGCCATTACTCGCTGTACCTGGCTCTGCAGCTCAAGGCTCGCTTCGAGGGCATCGACACCCCGGTCTACGGACTGCAGGAGGTGCACCACCTGAGCTGACACCGTTCGAACGTTCCGCGTCGGTCGGGCCCCTCCGCCGTCGAGCGGCGCCGAGACCTGCTGCTGGGCGGGAGTCGTCGCAGACCCGCCCAGCAGTAGCCCCAGCGGTTCGAGCGCCGTCTCGGTCTCCGCGCGTCGGCCCGCCGGGCAGCGGTGACTCGACCGAGCCGGACCACCTGTGCGAGGCGCCGCGGTACTACAGATCTCCCGGCAGCTTGTCGCGCCGGACACCGCGCCAACTCGGATGACGGAGGTGTCCCGTCGACGTCCAGTCCATGAACCGGACATCGGCGACGAGCTTCGGCAGCACCCAGGTGGCACTCGATGCCACCGGTCTGTCGAGGGTTCCGATGAACGGGCTGCGACCGATGATCAGTGGTTCGAGCTCGGCGAGGAGGGCGTCGAGGTCGGAGTCGGTGAATCCGGTGCCGACGCGGCCGACGTACCGCAGCCCACCCTCGGCGGGCAGCCCGACGAGCAGCGACCCGATGGTGCCCGACCGTCCGCCGCGGCCGGGGCGGTAGCCGCCGACCACCACCTCGATGTCGTTCCAGTTCTTGTGCTTTCGCCAGTCGGCGCTGCGTCGCCCGGGCTGATATGTCGATGCGCGACGTTTGGCGACGACGCCCTCCCAGCCGTTGGCGCGGGCGTGCTCGGCGGCGTCGGCGCCGGGACCGGGAAGCAGGCCGGGAACCTCGGCGATCGACGCCGAGGAGATGATCGGTTCGAGTTCGTCCAGGATCTGACGTCGACGGTCCCAGGGCGTCGACGTCAGATCGGTGCCGTTCAGTTCCAGGACGTCGAACACCAGGTACCGCAGCGTGTACTCGTCGCCCCGACGGTGTCGCGACGCGAGGAGACCGAAGTCGGTGCGGCCGGTCGCGTCGTAGGCGACCATCTCACCGTCGAGGACGACGTCGAATCCGCGCAGGACGGCACCGAGTTCGCGCAGCTCCGGGAAGTCGGCGGTCATGTCGACTCCCGACCGCGACCACAGCCGAACATCGCCGTCGCGGTGGCGCGCGAGGATGCGGAAGCCGTCCCACTTGCCCTCGAACGCCCACGCATCGTCGGTCAGTCCGTCGATCGCCTCGTCGGCGGCCAGCATCGGTGCGGTTCCCGACACGGTGCCGGTGACGCGGGCGGGCCCGGCCTCGCCGCGCAGTCGCGACGACCGCGCCTTGCGGTACTCGCCGAGGTCCACGGTCTTGTCGACGACGGACTCGATCACCGGATCCAGGTCGGCCAGCGGGTCGCCGTCGGCGCGGAGCCGGTCCAGGACGTCGTGGTAGTCCAACTGGGCGAGCGTCGGGTCGGCGAGCTCGTCCCACGTGCGCGGCGCGGCGACGAGCGGCCGATCCGAACCGCGGAGCGAATAGGGGGCCAGCGTCGTCTTGGCGGCCGTGTTCTGACTCCAGTCGAGGAACACCTTCGACGTCCGCGCCGCCTTCGACATCGACGCCGTCACCTCCGTGGGATGCGCTGCGGCCAGCGAATCGGCGATCTGCTTGGCGACGGCCCGCGCCGACTCCGACTTCACCGGTGCGGGGAACCGCGCGTAGACGTGGACGCCCTTGCCGCCGCTGGTCACCGGGTACGAGTCGAGCCCCGCGTCGGCGAGGACGTCGCGGATCGCGAGCGCCACGTCGGCGCAGTGCCTCAGCGGCACGTTCGGGCCGGGGTCGAGATCGATGACGAGGCGATCGGTACGACGCGACTCGTCACCCGCCGAGCCGACTCCCGACAGATCGATCCGCCACTGCGGGACGTGCAGTTCCAGCGCCGCCATCTGCGCCAGCCACACCAGGTCGGCCGCCGATCGCGCCACCGGATACACGGTCTTGCCCTCGTTGTGCGCGATAGTGAAGCGCGCCAACCAGTCCGGGGTTCCGGGTGGCAGCGCCTTCTCGAAGAACGGGCCCGATCCGGTGCCGTGCGGCCATCGCTTGCGCGTGATGGGACGGGATGCGATGTGCGGCAGCATCACGTCCGCGACCTCGATCACGTACTGCAGGACGTCGAACTTGCGCGTGCCGGTCTCGGGATACATCACCTTGTCGAGGTTGGTCACGGTGATGAACCGCCCGTCGACCTCCAGCTTCTGCGGCATGGAGCCATTGTGCCGCGTCGGCATTGAGCTGCTGTGCCGCGTCGGCATTGAGTTGCTGTGCCGCGTCGGCATTGAGTTGCTGTGCCGCGTCGGCATCGAGTTGCTGTGCCGCGTCGTCGCGGCTCGATTCGTACGACGCCGTGGCACAATCGCTGCATGCGTTCCATCTGGAAGGGCGACCTCAGCTTCGGTCTGGTGAATGTGCCGGTCAAGGTGTACTCGGCGACCGAGAGTCATGACCGCAGCTCGCACCAGGTCGACGCCAAGGACGGCACCCGGATCCGGTACCGCCGTGTGCGCGAAGGCACCGACACCGAGGTGGAGTACGCGAATATCGCCAACGCCTATGAGACGGACGACGGCGAACCGGTGATACTGACGAAGGCCGATCTCGCCGAGTTGCCGGTGACCCGGAGCCCCGAGATCTCGATCCTCGAGTTCGTGCCGATCGATCAGGTGGATCCGATCTACTTCGACAAGCCCTACTATCTGGAGCCTTCGTCGAAATCTCCGAAAGCCTATGTCCTGCTTGCGAAGGCGCTCGAGCGAACAGAGCGGCTGGCGATCGCGAACTTCACCCTCCGCAATCGGACCCGGCTCGCCGCGCTGCGCGTGATCGACGGGGTGATGACCCTGCAGACGCTGCTGTGGCCCGACGAGGTCCGCGAGCCCGATTTCGACTTCCTCTCCTCCGATGTGCAGATCCGCGACCAGGAGCTCGACATGGCCGCCTCTCTCATCGAGACGATGGCCTCCGACTTCGACCCGTCGCAGTTCGAGGACACCTATCAGCGGGAACTGGCCAAGCTGATCGAGGCGAAGGCAGGCGGCGGTCAGGCGTTCGAGGAGCCGGAGCCGCCGAAGGATGAGGGCGACGACGAGGTGGCCGACCTGCTCGCGGCGCTGCAGGCGTCGGTGAAGGGTCGCGCAGCAAGCTGATAACGAACGTACTCAGATTGCCGTACCATCGGTGAGCATGAGTCAACTTACGGAGCAGTGGGCCGTCGCCGAGTTCGAGCGACTGGCGGCATCGCAGGAGATCAGCGCGCCCGCGGATCTGGACGCGATCTGGGCGGCGCTGCCGCCGGTGTCCGTCGACGACGTCATCGGCGACTGGGCGGGCGGCGAACTGCCGTCCGGGCACAAGCTCGACGGGCAGCTGGCGGCGGTCGGCTGGCACGGCAAATGGCTGCGCGGCCGCTACGACGTCGCTCCGATGGTGTGTCGGAACGCCGACGGCGAACTGTACTCGGATCTCGAGATCGGCAAGGGTGCGGCGAGCCTGTGGATGGTCGAGTTCCGCGGTGAGACGACCGCGTCCATGGTCTACGACGGCCAGCCGGTCATCGACCATTTCAAGAGGGTCGACGAGAACACCCTGATGGGGATCATGAACGGCAGTACGTCTCTGGTCCGAGACGACCACTTCTACTTCTTCCTGCGCCGGGACTGACCGCACACGCGCCGGCGTAGGCCAGAATGAACGCCATGGCGCAGAACTATGGGCGGGCACGACAGAATGAGATCTACTCCGCGGGAATCCACGGACGGACCCCGTCCGTCCCCACCGACTTCGCGACTCTCGAGCGGCGCGCCCGCGCGAGGATGAGCCGGCGCGGCTGGGCGTACGTCGCCGGGGGCGCGGGTGAGGGACGGACGATGGCGGCCAACCGCGAGGCGCTCGACCGGTGGGCCATCGTTCCGCGCATGTTGCGCGACACCAGCGACCGCGATCTGGCGACGGATCTCTTCGGTCAGACGCTGCCGGCCCCGATCCTGTTCTCACCGGTCGGGGCGGGCGCGCTCGCCCACGATCGCGCCGACGTCCACATCGGGCACGCCGCGGCCGAACTCGGTCTGCCGTACATCTTCTCCAACCAGGGCTGCGCGCCGATGGAGGACGTCGCCGCCGAGATGGAGTCGGTGCGGCCCGGTGCCCCGCGCTGGTTTCAGCTGTACTGGTCCACCGACGACCGTCTCGTGCGCAGTCTCGTCTCTCGCGCGGAGGCGATGGGCGCGGCGGCGATCGTCGTCACCCTCGACACCACGATGCTGGGCTGGCGCCCGCAGGATCTGAACCTCGGGTCGCTGCCGTTCGCGCGCGCGGAGGGCATCGACCAGTACACCTCCGATCCGACGTTCTGGGAGATCGTCGCCGAGCGGCTCAAAGGCGCGACGAAAGAGAAGCCGGAGATCAGCATCGGTGCGATCAAGACCCTGCTGTCGATCGCGCGGAACGTACCGGGGGAGTTGCGCCGCAACCTCACCGCGCCCGAGCCGCGCGCGGCCGTCGAGACTTTCCTCGACATCTATTCGCGGCCGTCGTTGAACTGGGACGATCTCGCCGTGCTGCGCGAGTTGACCGACCTGCCGATCGTGCTGAAAGGCGTCCTGCATCCCGACGACGCGCTCGAGGCCGTCGAGCGCGGCGTCGACGGCATCATCGTCTCCAATCACGGCGGTCGACAGGTCGACGGATCGATCTCGTCCACCGATGCGCTCGTCGACGTCGTCGACGCCGTGTCCGGGCGACTCAAGATCCTCGTCGACTCCGGTTTCTACACCGGCTCCGACGTGTTCAAGGCCTTGGCGCTCGGGGCCGATGCGGTCTGCATCGGACGCCCGCACATGTACGGTCTCGCTTTGAACGGTGCCGACGGTGCGCGCGACGCGGTCGCGAACATCGTCGCCGAACTCGATCTGACGCTCGGTCTGTCGGGACAGTCGGATGTCCGTACGCTGACCAGGTCGGCGCTCAAGCGGCTGTAGGGCGAGGCCGCATGCGCGCCGGGTCCTCGGCCCGCGCTCAGGAGCCGTCCGCGCAGGAGATACGGGGTCGAGCTACGGCACCCCCGCCAGCCGCAACAGCGCCGTCGATGCCGCCGCGGCGACGATCACGACCACCAGCGGCGCTTTGAACCATGCCGCGACGACGCCTATCGCGACCCCGACGGGGCGTGCGGGGCCGGCGAGGTCGGTCCCCTCGAAGAGGGTTCCGGTGAGGCCGACAGCGATCAGCAGCACCATGGTCGACCGCTCCAGGAGAGCTTCGACGAGCGGTGAGACCGTGGTCCTGGTCCGCAGCGTGACGCCCGCGAGGCGGATGGCGTAGGTGCCTCCGGCGAGCAGGGCGACCGCGCCCGCGAACTGCCAGCCGGTCATGACTCGACCGTGCTGTCGGTGCGCGCGGGACGTCGGCCGGTCATCAGCAGCCCGAGGGGGATACCGATCAGCGACAGCAGTACTGGAAGTCCCGCGGCGACGAATCCTGCTGTCGCCAAGGCGATCGCGCCGCCGAACAGAGCGGCCCACCGGGTCTCGCGATTGCGGAGCGCGGGCAGGGCGAGAGCCACGAGCAGCGCGGGGAACGCGGCGTCGAGCCCGAGTGTCTCTGGCGAACCGATCACCTGTCCGACGAGTGCGCCGGTCAACGCGCCGAGCGGCCAGCACACCACGACGGCGATGCCGCAGACGACGAATGCGGCGCGCGCCTTCGTCGGATCGCGGTGCGGTGCGGAGTAGACAGCGGTCTCGTCGTTCACCATGTGAGCGGCCGCGACGAGCGTTCGATCGTGTCGTAGAAAACGGCCCGCCGACAGTCCGTATGAGAAGTTGCGCACGTTGACCAGCAGTCCGGCGAGCGCGCCGACGACCGGCAGCCCGCCCGCGGCGACCACCGAGACCAGTACGAACTCCGACGATCCGGCGAGTACGACGCATGCCATCAGCAGAATCTGCCACCAGGCCAGACCGATGCCGTGCGCGGCCGCACCGTACGAGGTGCCGACCACCCACATCGACACGCCGATCGCGACGATCTCGCGCGGGGTCTGTGTTGCGATCTCGCGGATCGTTCCCTGTACCGAACGCATGGTCACTATGATGGACCTATGGATGATGTTCGTCAAGATGAACGATCGACCATTTCGTCGAACGTCGGTGAGGTGAGTCCGCAGAAGTTGGTCGCCGCGTCGCTCAAACGTGAACGCACGCGCGCGGGGATCTCGCTCGCCGAACTCGCGCGCCGAGCGGGCGTCGGCAAATCGACTCTGTCCCAACTGGAGTCGGGGGAGGGGAACCCCAGCATCGAGACGCTGTGGTCGATCAGCGTCGCGCTGGGTATCCAGTTCTCGGCGCTCGTCGACGCCCCCCGTCCGCTGGTCGAAGTGATCCGGCTCGGTGACGGCCCGACGATCGGGGCGAGCGAAGCGGACTCGTACACGGCGACGCTGCTGTCGGCCGCCCGACCGGGCACGCGGCGCGACGCCTATCTGATCCGCGCCGACCGGGGCCGCCCGCGTGTGTCCGAGCCGCATGCGCGAGGAGTCGTCGAACACGTCGTCCTCTGTGCGGGAAGGGCGTCGGTCGGTCCGACCGAGTCGCCGGTCGACCTCTCGCCGGGCGACTACGTGAACTACCCCGGCGACGTCGAGCACATCTTCGACGCGCTCGACGACGGAACGATCGCGGTGCTGCTCAGCGAGTCGTGAGGTTCGGCCCATCGTGCGCACAACGGTGGGCCGAAGCGGTCGACGGGTCGACCATGTCAGGCATGACACGCCAGATCCGACTCAACGCCTTCGACATGAACTGCGTCGCCCATCAGTCGCCGGGGCTGTGGCGCCACCCGGACGATCGATCGTGGGAGTACAACACCATCGACTACTGGGTGGATCTCGCGAGGCTGCTCGAGCGGGGCCGGTTCGAAGGGCTGTTCATCGCGGACGTCCTCGGCACGTACGACGTCTACGGCGGCAGTGATGAGGCCGCGATCCGGCAGGGCGCTCAGATTCCGGTGAACGATCCGCTGCTCCTGGTCTCGGCGATGGCCCACGCCACCGAGAACCTCGGCTTCGGGGTCACGACCGGTACCGGATTCGAGCATCCGTACCCGTTCGCCCGCAGGCTGTCCACACTCGATCACCTCACACGGGGGCGGATCGGCTGGAACGTCGTGACCGGCTACCTCCCCGCTGCCGCCCGAAACATGGGCGACGCCGACCTGCTCGACCACGATGCGCGTTACGACCGTGCCGACGAGTATCTGACGGTCCTCTACAAGCTGTGGGAGGGCTCGTGGGAGGACGACGCGGTTCGACGTGACCGTGCCGACGGAGTGTTCGCCGATCCGTCGAGGGTTCATCACATCGGCCATCGCGGCGAGCATTTCACGGTGCCGGGAATTCACCTCGCCGAGCCCTCGATCCAACGGTCGCCGGTGATTTACCAGGCGGGCGCGTCGACGCGAGGGGGTCGGTTCGCGGCGGAGAACGCCGAGGCGATCTTCGTCGCCGCGCCGACCAAGACGATTCTGCGCGACGTCGTCTCGCGGACGCGTGACGCGCTCGTCGCGGCGGGTCGTGGGCCGTACGACGCCAAGATCTACACCCTGGCGACGATCATCACCGACAGCACCGCGGATGCCGCCCGGGAGAAGGCGGCGGACTACCGGCGGTACGCATCGGATGAGGGATCGTTGGTCTTCATGTCCGGGTGGATGGGGATCGACCTCTCCCGGTACAGCCTGGACGACCCCATCGCCGCCGTCGAGTCGAACGCGATCCAGTCCGCGGTCGCGGCGTTCGCGCAGGCGAACGAGGACGGTCGTCCGTGGCGGGTGCGCGACGTCGCCGCGTGGGGCGGCATCGGCGGCATGGGGCCGGTGTTCATCGGATCGGGCGACGAGATCGCCGAGACTCTGACCGACTGGGTCGACGAGACCGACGCCGACGGCTTCAACCTCGCGTACGCCGTGACACCGGGAACATTCGAGGACATCGTCGACCACGTCGTCCCCGCGCTCACGGCGCGCGGTGTGTATTCGGGTGAGTACACACCGGGATCGTTGCGGCACAAACTGTTCGGTCGTGGCGACAGACTGCCGGACAATCACCGTGGTGCGTCGTTCCGGGTCGGCGGCACCGGGTCGACGATCGATGACACCGTGCGCGAGGTCGGCGTCGTCGTCTGACGAGACCCGCGTGTGTTCAGATCAGCGGGCGGTTCGTCCGCATCCGCCACCTCAGGTCGGCGAGCAGGAGGTTGAACGGGAACTTGCGCCACGACGGCGGCATCGCGTGAACGGCGGCCCGCATGATCTTGTTGTGCGTGTCGAAGACCAGCTTGTCGGTCCGGGTCTGCGTGAAGCCGATCTTCTCGCGGAACTCGGGTGGCAGGAATCCGATGGTCATGATCTCGGAGAAGCGACCCATGAGCGCGCGAACGACGGGATGGGCGAACCGAAGTCGGACCAACGACTTCAGGTAGCTGCCGATGACGTCGTCGATCTCCATCTCGGCGAGCGTCGACTGCCAGTACTCTTCGAACTCGGCGCGGGTCGCCGGCCACATCTCGGGCGGCATCTGCAGGGTGGTGCCCATGACGGCGCCTTGGCGGTACGCCTCCTCGGTGAGGGCGGTCTCGTCGCCGAAGATGCGGACGCAGTCCTCCCATCCGCGGTACAGGCAGGCCGCGACCCAGAGCTGAAGCCGGGGATCGAAGGCGTTGTACTTGACCGGACTCGATTCGACCGACCGGACCTGCGCGTGCGAGCGGTTGACCGCCTGACGGTACTTGCGGCGGAGTTCCGGACCGCCTTCGGCGGCCACCGCCAGGTAGGTCAGAGTGGTCCTGGTGCGCTTGACCGGGTGCTTGTACAGGTTCCCGGTGTCGACCTTGCTCTCGTACACGCCGTAGCCGACCGACGGATGGGACAGCTGCATGATCACGTTCGCCGGGCCCGACAGCAGGGCCGGGCCGAGCAGGCCCATGTCGGTGATCTGCTGCTCGTCGAGCTCGACGCGTGTGCGTGCGGGCACGGTCTCGGTGACGAACTCGTCGACGGCTTCGGTGGTCATGTCGCTCCCAAGAACTGATAACGGGCGTTTCCTGTTGTTGATTCAACGCCCGAGATCCGGTGGTGTCAAGCTCGGTACCGCCGGGGAGGTGTCAGTATGGACGGTGTGAGTGAGTCGAGTCAGGTCGCGGGGGAACTGCGGTCATACGGAGGAGAGGCCGGCGATGCGCGGGTGGCGCGACGGCGTGCGGCCCTACTGGACGCGACGCTCGACCTGTTGAGTGAGCCGGAGGCGGGTCCGGTGACGGTCCGCGGCATCTGCACGCACGCCGGTCTGACGCCGCGCTACTTCTATGAGAGTTTCGAGAACGTCGATGTGTTGGTCGGCGCGACCTATGACGGTGTGATCACCGAGATCGCCGAGCGTGCGGGTGCGGCCTTCGACGCGGGCGCCGACCCGCGGGACAAGGTCCTCTCGGCCGTCGAAGCCATTGTCGACATCGTCGACACCGACCGGCGCAAGGGGCGGCTGATCTTCTCCGATTCGCTCGGCAGCCCGGTGCTGGCCGAACGGCGCGCCGAGAGCCTGCAGCTGTTCGCAACGCTGACCTCGCGATCGGCGCAGCAGGTGTCCACGGTGCGCGGCGACGACGAGCTGATGGCCGCGTCGCACTTCCAGGTCGGCGGTCTGGGGCGCGTGCTCGCATCGTGGACGGAGGGGCGGCTCGACCTCGACCGCGAACGACTCGTCGCCGTCTGCGGGCGCATGCTGCTTCCGGAGTCCCGATCGCATGCGGTGGGTGACCGGTGATCGATCAAGTGCAGTCGTCCTGGCGCGACTACGGAGCCGTCGACCTGCCCGTGCCGTTGCGCGCCGCGCTGGAGGCGTTCGTCGAGCACGGATACCACGGCACCTCGGTCCGCGACATCGCCGCGCGCGCCGGACTCTCGGTGCCTGGTCTGTACCACCACTACCCGTCCAAGCAGTCGCTGCTGCAGGGGCTGCTCGAGCTGACGATGGGCGACCTCCTTCGTCGGTCCGAGCAGGCGATCATCGAGGCGGGCGACGATCCGCTCGCGCAGTTCGACGCCGTCGTCGAATCCCTGCTGCGCTTCCACATGTACCGCCGCGAACAGGCGTTCGTCGGATCGACCGAGATGCGGAGCCTCGACCCGGACTACCGGCCGCGGTACATCGGCCACCGTGTCCGTCAGCAGCGCATGGTGGACGAGGTGGTGTTGGCCGGCGTCGCCTCGGGCGTCTTCGAGACGGTCGACCCGAAGGGGGCGGCGCGCGCCGTCGCCACCATGTGCGTGGGCGTGTCGACGTGGTACCGGGCGGACGGCGAACTCGGTCCCACCGAGCTCATCGAACGCAATCTCGACTATGCGCGGGCTATCGTGGGGTACCGCCGACGCGACTGAGCCTTGACTCCTCGCGCGCGGGCATGGGAGTCTGGTCACTGCACCGAGCGATCGCTCGGTCGGGATCTGGGAGAGTCACTCATGTCGATCGATCTGTCGTACCGGCCCGAAGTCGTCGAGCTGGTCGCCAAGACCGAGGCGTTCATCGCCGAACACGTCCTGCCCGTGGAGAACGAGTTCCACGGCGACATCACCGCGGCGGGCGGCGACGACATCCGTCGCGAGCTCAACGCGAAGGCCAGGGAGGCGGGCGTCTTCGCGCCGCACGCACCCGTCGAATTCGGCGGGCTCGGCCTCGACATGAGCGACCGCGCCCCGGTGTTCGAAGCCGCGGGCGGCTCGACCTTCGGCCCCGTCGCCCTGCACATCGGTGCGCCGGACGAGGGCAACGTCCACATGCTCGCCCACATCGCCGACGATCGCCAGCGCCAGCTGTACCTGGCGCCGCTCGCCTCGGGCGAAGTGCGCAGCGGTTTCGCCATGACCGAGCCGTCGCCGGGCGCGGGAGCCGACCCGAACGCCCTCAACACCCTCGCCGTCCGCGTCGACGGCGGCTGGAAGATCAACGGCCGCAAGCGTTTCATCACCGGGGCCGACGGTGCGGGCTTCTTCATCATCATGGCGCGCACCTCCGGCGCCGCGGGCGACCGCGGCGGCGCGACCATGTTCCTCGCGCCGGCCGACCGGGAGGGGATCAGCGTCGACCGCCACGTGCACACCACCGACAAGTCGATGATCGGCGGCCACTGCGAGATGACGTTCACCGACGTCTTCGTGCCCGACGAGGACGTCCTCGGCGCCGTCGACGAGGGCTACCGCTATGCGCAGGTGCGTCTCGGCCCGGCCCGCATGACCCACGTGATGCGCTGGATGGGGTCGGCGGTCCGCGCTCACCGGGTGGCCCTCGACTACGTCGACCAGCGCGAAGGCTTCGGCGGGCGTCTCGGCGACCTCGGCATGATTCAGCAGATGGTGGCCGACAACGAGATCGACCTCGCCGCCGCGCGCTCGCTCCTCGTCCGCGCCTGCTGGGAACTCGACCAGGGCTCGCACGCCTCGGACGCGACGTCGATCGCCAAGACCTTCGGCGCCGAGGCGTTCACCCGCGTCGTCGACCGCAGCATCCAGATGTGCGGCGGTCTCGGCGTGTCCGAAGACTTCCCGCTGACGCGTCTGGCCAACGAGCTGCGCCCGTTCCGGATCTACGACGGCCCGTCCGAAGTACACCGCTGGGCCATCTCCAAGCGCGCCGTCGGCCGCGCCCGCAAGACCCGGACCGGCAACTGACCCCTCCACGCGAGAAGAAGGAGAACCCCGCGTGAGCGAACATCCCGGCCTCACCGCCGACAACCTGCGCAACCTGTTGGACGCCGCCGACGTCGACGTCGTCGGAGACCTGCGGATCGAACTGATCAGTGGCGGACGGTCGAACCTGACCTTCGACGTCCGCGACGACGTGCACCACTGGGTGGCGCGCCGCCCGCCGATGGCGGGACTCACCCCCTCTGCCCACGACATGGAGCGCGAATGGGCGGTCACCTCCGCGCTGAGCGGTACTCCCGTTCCGGTCGCGGCCACCGTCGCCATCGACCGGAACGGCGAGCACATCGGCGCCCCGTGCACCGTCGTCGAGTTCGTCGACGGACTCGTCATCCGCTCGACGGACGACCTCGCAGCGCTCTCGGACGAGCAGGTCGTCGCCAGCGCCGACGGCCTCGTCCAAGCCCTCGCCGACCTGCATGCCGTCGACTACGAGGCCGTCGGTCTCGGCGGTTTCGGGCGCCCCGTGGGATTCGCCGCCCGCCAGGTGAAGCTGTGGTCGCGCCAGTGGGAGATCGTCAAAGACCGCGAGCTCCCCGACCTCGACAAGCTCGTCGCAATCCTGTCCGAGCGGGTTCCCGCTGCAGCGGGCAACTCGATCATCCACGGTGACCTGCGGGTCGACAACGCGATCCTCGACCCCGCCGACCCCGGCCGCGTCGCCGCGGTCGTCGACTGGGAACTGTCCGCCCTCGGCGACCCGCTCACCGACATCGCGGCCATGTGCGTGTACCGCGAACCGTCGTTCTCGACGGTCCTCGGCTTCGACGGCGCGTGGGCGAGCGACCGTTACCCGAGCGCCGACGCCCTCGCCGAGAAGTACGCGACGGTGTCGGGTACGGACCTCGGCGACTGGGACTTCTACATGGGCCTGGCGAACCTCAAGATCGGTGTGATCGCCGCGGGCATCAGCCACCGCGCCCGCCAGGGCGGCAGCTCCGGCAGTGCGGGCGCCGAACTGGCCATCGAGGCCACCGCCACATTCATCGCCAAAGGACTGGAGGCAGTATCGTGACCGAACGCAGAGCAGCGGTCGTGACCGGAGCGTCACGGGGAATCGGGGCCGCCGTCGCCGACCGATTCGCGCGGGAGGGGTGGGATCTGACCATCAGCGCCCGCGGCGCCGATGTGCTCGAGGACCGGGCCGAGGCCCTCCGGGCACACGGCGGCCGGGTGCTCGCCGTCGCCGCGGACATGGCCGACGAGGACGCCGTCGCCGCCCTCGCGGCACGACATCTCGACGAGTACGACCGCACCGATGCGCTCATCCTCAACGCGGGCATGGGCTCGATGGGATCGTTCGAGGAGTTCCCCGCTCGCCGCCTCGACAAGCTGTACCAGGTGAACCTGCGCGCACCGTTCCAACTCACCCAGCTGCTGCTGGCGAGCCTGAAGAAGAACGTGACAGCCGACGTCGGTGCCAAGGTCGTCGCGATCTCATCGATCACCGGCGTCTACCCCGAGCCGAACCTCTTCGCCTACGGATCGACCAAGGCCGCACTCATCTCGATGTGCGAGACGTTCAACCTCGAACAGTCCGTCCACGGCGTGTCGGCGACGTCCATCTGCCCCGGGTACGTCGACACCGACATGTCCGAATGGACCAAGGGCGACGGAGCCATCCCGGCGGAGGAGATGATCAGCGGATCCGACATCGCCGAACTGGCGTACACCGTGACGCAGTTGTCGCGCTGGGCGGTGCTCCCGCAGGCGATCCTCACTCGGCCCGGGGAGAACATGCACCGGGCGTGACGCCGGGTCGTGCGTCCTGCTGAGCACCGCGGCGTTCAGGAGGCGATTCACTCGGGTTCGGTTCCGCCGGACCGTTCGCTCGTCGCTGTGCGGTGGTCGCCGAGAAGCATCAGGGTGCTGTGGGTCAGGAGAGGGGCGAGAGACGGCAGATCGGTCGGGCCGCGCATGAGGATGCACCGGCGGATCTGGTCGTCGACGCCGCCGACGACGAAGTCGAAGACGCCCGGATCGACCGGAGACATCTCGCCCCGTTCCAGACCGTGTCGGTGCGTCTCACAGATCCGGGCGGCGAACGACTGCGAGATGCTCTCGCGGCGCGAGGCCAACTCTGCGGTCGACGGCAGTTCGACGTGCAGAGCTCGAGCCGTCGACGGCCGGTCCGCGAGAATCTCCAGATACGCGCGGTAGAACACACCGATCACATCGCGAGGAGTCTGCGAGTCCGACGCGTCGAATGCGGCGACGAGCAGGGTCGCGAGCGACTCGTAGGCGAAATCGAGTGCCGCACCCACGCAGTCGACCTTGTCGGCGAAGAGCTCGTAGAAGCTGCGGCGGGACACGCCCGCACCGGCCACGATCGCGGCGATGGACGTTCCGGCGAATCCGTTCTCGGCGACGCAGTCGAGCGCTGCCCGGAAGATGCGCCGACGCTGAGATGCGAGGACGTCTTCCCGCTCGAGTCCGTGTGGGCCCCGCGGAAGGCGATCGACGGTCACGGCAGCGGTTGGCTCGTCGGCAGGTTGAGATAGCTCGGCGCACGCGGATCGATGACGATCCGCTGCGGACGCAGTTGCGACTGGACGAGGAGCGCTGGAATCATGATCGCCTTCGGGAAGTTGCTCGCGTACAGGGCGACGCGCAACCGGTGGCCGGGCTGCAGCACGAAGTCCGTCGGATTGAATCCGATGTCCATCGTGACCGCGTGTCCTGGCACGGTCGGCTGCCGCGTCTGCAGTGACACGAACGGTACCGGCCGCGTGTAGTCGCCGTTCGCGGAGCGAGTGCTCCGCGCATCGTCGATCGTGCGCAGCGAGGCCGTCAACTGCCCCGACGTCACGACCGTCGACCGGCCGTCCGGGGCGACGTCGTTCAATGTCGCGGACCAGTAACCGTCGGTCGCGGCGAACATCGTGTTCAGGTGAAGACTCACCGGTCCGGAGACCGCCGTCGCGTGTGACACCCGTGCCCCGGTGAACGTCGCCGCGGCGACCTCGGCGATGCGCGAGTCCTTCGCACACCCGTCGATCACCCCGGGGACGCCCGCCGTGCCCTGGGCCGAATCCCGGGAGCACACCGTCGACAGACCCGGCGACACGACCGCTGTCGCCCGTGTTCGCGGTGGCGTCGGACCGACGGAGCCGTCGAACGCGACGACACCGGTGGTGCGGCTCGCGTCGCCGGTCAGATACTGCCGCGTGTAGGTCATGCCCGGTCGCGGGTATCCGGCCGTGCTGGTCCACGCTCCGCCCTGCTGGAACAGGGTCGCCGGGCTGTACCGGTCGATGCCGTTGTCGATGCCCTTGAGCCACTTGTCGAACCAGGCGCGTTGCAGCACGTCCAGGCGAGGCGGAGCGCCCCGCGTGCCGTTGCCCGAGCCGACCGTCGAGTGATACCAGTCGCCCATCATCAGCTTCTTCTGTGTACTCGGCAAGGGGATCGCGTCGATGATGTCGGGTTCGGAATTGGTGAACAGGTCGTGCCAGCCGCCGACGACGAACGTCGGGGCGTCGATGCGTTCGGGGTGGCCGGTGACCCCCTGCCGGAACGCCTGCGTGGGATCGATCAGATCGCTCACATCCGGCGGAATGTGGTCGACGTCCAGTGTGAACAGTGCGCGGAGCATCGTGTCGAACAGGGTGATCGGGCTCGACACGCGATCGGCGAGCCACTGCCAGTCGAAATCTCCCGTGGCGATCGACGCCAGGTCGGGCAGCCATTTGAGGGTGTTGATGCCCGCCAGCCAGAACGGAATGAAGCCGGCGTTGAAGCCGCCGCCCGGGGCGAGGGTGTCGGCGACGATGTCGCTGCCGGGGACGACGGCGAACACCGACGAGATGGCGGAGTCCGGCTGTTCGGCGCCCTGCAACGCGTTGATGCCGCCGTAGGAGAGTCCCGCGACGCCGACCTTGTCGGTGGCCCACGTCTGTCGGGCCGCCCATCTGCTGATCTCGGCGACGTCCTGCTGTTCGCGTGGCCCCGCCGCGTTCCATACGCCCTGGGAGAATCCGGTGCCGCGCACGTCGACGACGATTTCGGCGTAGCCGGACTTCACGAGTTGTGGATCGACCGACACGGTCCGCGCCGAGCCGCTCGACAGGAACGCCTTGATCTGATCGCCGACCCCGGAGAACGGGGTGCCGGTCAGATCGAACAGGTCGAATCGGTTCATCACACTGACGATCGGGTCATAGAGTCCGGGGATCGCGGTGGCGGCTTCGAGCAGTGCGTAGAGGAGTTTCGTGTAGGGAGTCATGTTGATCACGGCCGGCACCGGCGTCGTCACCACGTGTCCCGCGCGATCGGCCGGGCGATACACGTTCGCCTTCAAGACGACGCCGTCGCTCATTCGGATCGGCACGTCCCAGTCGACGTGCACACCGGGATGCCTCTGCGGACCGTCCTCGGTGTGTGTCCACCGGGCGCCGAGGACCGTGTCGGCGGGCGACGGCGCCGCCGACACCGGTGCGGCCAGGCCTGCGACGAGTGCGAGTGCGGTCAGAATCGCTGCCGCGCAGAGCGACCGGCGTGCGTGCCCGCGCCGTGTTCGATTCGTTGCCATATCGCACCGCCCCGTTCCCGAAGGACTCGATCTCGATAGTGGGGAACTGATGCGTACCTCACTAGGGTGACTGTAAGGCGGGTCACACCGAAATGCAATGGAATGCGGGAAACCCGGGCGGTTACCGGTACGTCATCATCCCTTCGCCCCTGCGGGCCAGGTGTGCGTGCTCGTTCACCGACACGACGGACAGTCCGCGCTTGCCGGAGATCACCTTAGTGACCGACGCGTTGACGAAGGCGCGGGAGAGGGTGGGCCAGCCCTGCGGCGGGACCTGCCACAACTGCGCGAGCAACTGGGTGATGGTCCCCGCAGAGGAGACGACCAGGACGTTGGCGCCGCTGCCCGCGAGGTCGGCGGCGCGCTGGGCGGCTGCCGTCGTGCGGGCCGCGTACTCCGCGTACGACTCGTCGCCGGTCGTCGTGCCGTCGATCCAGTCGGACAGGGCGGTGTCGACCAGTCTCTGATAGGCGGCGCGGTCCGCATAGGTCGCCGCGTCGACGGAACCGGCGACGATGTCGCTCACCGAGTATTCGTCCCAGTCGGCGTCGACGACGTGCTCGGGGCGGGGATCGAACGCCGCCATCACGCCCTGCAGGGTCGCCCGCTGGCGCGGGAGGGCGCCGGAGATCGTCGCGTCGAACGCGGGGACCATTCCCGCCAGCAGCACACCGGAACGACGAGCCTGCTCGAAGCCCAGATCGGTCAGTCCGGGAGCGTCGCCGGTCGCGGTGCCGACCCCGTACGCGTGCGCGGGAGCCTGTCCGTGGCGCACCAGATAGATCGCGCCCATGTCAGCGCACCCCCGTCATGTGGAAGAAGTCGCCCGATGTGGTGTCGATGGTCACTGCTTCACCGTAGTCGGCGGGCAATAGTTGCTTATCATCGCACCGTCTTGCTATTTTCGGCACTATGACCCGTCAGCCGTATGCGATCCCGGAGGTCACCTACATGACCACCGCCCTGGGTTGCCGTCTGCCGCTGCCTCGGGTCCTGTGTTGTCGTCGAATGCGCTGAACCAGCCCATTCCTGCCCGATACGACGGGCACCCTCCACGCTGCCGACGTTCTCTCACGACGTCGAGCGCGTCCAGCACAAGGATCCATACGAAGATGACCGCCACCCTCGACCGAACCGTCCGCGCGAAGACCGTCGCCGTCGACGTCCCCATCCGGCCGGCCCGCAAGTCGACTCCCGCACCGCATATCGCCACCGCGGGCCTGCAGCTCTCGACCAAGGCCGCCGCTCTCGTGCTGCGCACCGCTCGCGTGTCCGGGCCGGTGTTCCGCGACGACACCGCCGCGGCCACAGGCCTGTCGATCTCGACCGTCAACCGCCAGGTGAGTGCGCTCCTCAAGGCCGGAGTGATCCGTGAGCGCGCCGACCTGACCCCGCCCGGGGCCGTAGGACGACCGCGCGTCCCGTTCGAGATCAACACGGCGGGCTTTCTGACCGTCGGCATCCACATCGGCTACAAGTCGACGTCGATCACCACCCACGACCTGATGCACCGCGTCGTCGGAGCCATCGCGATCCCGACCCCGAAGGAGGGCACGCCCGACGAGGTCGTCGCGTCCATCGGTGCCAGCGCGCGGCGCTTCGCCGACCGGTGGGTGGGCAAGCGGCTGCTGTGGGCGGGCGTCGCCATCGGCGGTCGGGTGGTCGAGGGCGGCGCCGTCGACCACCCGCGTCTGGGCTGGAGCGGTGTTCGGGTCGGCGAGATCATCGCCGAGACCGTCGGCCTGCCCGTATCGGTCGCCTCGCACGTCGAAGCGATGGCCGCGGCCGAACTCGTCGTGAACAACCCGACCGATCAGAACCAGAACTTCCTGTACTTCTACGCTCGCGAGACGGCGGGCATCGCGTTCAGCGTCGACGGCACCATTCATACGCCCGCTGCGGGACCGCCGACCATCGGCCACTTCCCGACCGGGGCCACGAAGCTCCTCGACCCGTCGCGAACCGGCCGGCTGGAGGAGACGGTCAGCGACTCCGGCGTCCTCGAAGCGGCGGCGGCGGCCGGACTCGACGTCACCTCGATCGACGAGCTGCGCGCCGCTGCACGTACGGGAAGCTCTGTGGCGCACGACATCCTGGTGGAGCGCGCTGAGGTGCTCGGCCGGACCGTCGCACTGATCTCGGACATCTTCAATCCCGATCACGTGATCCTCGGCGGCCAGGCCTTCACCGACTACCCGGAGGCCCTGCCCGCGGTCAGCAAGGCGCTGCGGGCGACGTCGGTGGTCACCCAGCGCGACGTGCGCGTCGCCCGGTCGGCGATCACCGTCCAGCAGAAGGCCGCGGGCGCGGTCGCGCTCGATGCGATCTACGCCGATCCGCTGGAGGCGCTCTCGCACACCGCGTGAGCGGTCAGGACGGGCGCAGTCCGTCCACCATGATGTCGAGCGGCCTGGTGATGTCGTCGACCGAGGTCGCGACGTACGAGAATCCTGTGACCATCCGGAGGATGTCGATCGGGGCGACATCCGAGCGGATCTCGCCTCGGGAGATCCCGGCGTCGAGCAGGTCCTGCACGGCGGCGGTGAGCAGGCTGCTCGACTCTTCGCGGAACTCGCTGTCGGATGACAACGCCGGCTGCAGCGACGCGGGTACGTCGCGATTGGCGACGAGCATCGCGCCGAACCGTCCCGCCCAGATGTGCAACGCGTCGCGTGCGGAAGCGTTCCCGGCGAGCAGTGTCGGTGCCGCTTCGCACAGTTCCACGACGCGATTGCGGTAGACGGCTTCGACGAGTCGTCCCCTGTTCGGGAAATGGCGGTACAGGGTGCCGATGCCGACGCCTGCCTCTTCGGCGATCGAACTCAGTGTCGCGTCATGCCCGTCACGTTCGAGAACCGAGGTCGCCGCGGCCAACAGTCGCGCACGGTTGGTGCGCGCATCCGATCGTGTGTTCGCCGGTGCGGTCTCCACTCGCCTTCACTCCTTGCTGTCGGGTCGTCCGCGACCTCGACGATGCCAGCCTACCTGCGTGATCTGCTTCACTGGGGCTTGCAATCGGAGGATCCTCCGCTTTAGGGTATCGAACCGGAGCCGCCTCCGCTAATCGACCCGGTCGACGGAGGCGGCTGACGAGACTGCTCGACGCGATCGCGTCCACGATGAGCCCTAGCGTTATTGGAGAGTGCACCTGATGTCAGTGAATTCCGAGGGCACGGCGCCGCCGAAGACAGGCGCCGTCGTCGCAGTGTTGGCCCTGGCGGGAATCGTCGTGTCGTTGATGCAGACGCTGGTCATCCCGATCATTCCGCATCTGCCCGAGTACCTGAACGCCGAGCCGGAGGCGACCGCCTGGGTCATCACGGCCACTCTGCTCGCCGCGGCCGTCGCGACACCGACCATGGGCCGTCTCGGCGACATGTTCGGCAAACGTCGGATGCTGCTGTTGAGCATCGTCCTGATGACGATGGGTTCGGTGGTCGGCGCACTCAGCTCGTCGGTGCTGCCGATGATCGTCGCTCGTGTCCTGCAGGGACTCGCGGCAGGTGTGATCCCGCTCGGAATCAGCGTGATGCGCGATGTGCTGCCGAAGGAGAAGCTTGCGGGCGCGGTCGCCATGATGAGTGCCTCGCTCGGTGTCGGCGGTGCGTTCGGTCTGCCGATCGCCGCGGTGATCGCCGAGTACGCCTCATGGCACTGGTTGTTCTGGGTGTCGGCGATCCTCGGTGCCGTGAGCCTCGTCGTCGTGAGCCTCGTGGTCCCCGAGTCGCCGGTTCGTTCCGGCGGCGCTTTCGACTTCGTCGGCACCGTCACGCTGTCCGCCGGACTGGTCTCGCTGCTGCTCGGCGTCTCGCAGGGAGCGAGCTGGGGCTGGACGTCGGTGCCGACCGTCGTGTGCTTCGTCGTCGCCGCGGCAGCCTTCGCGATCTGGGTGACGTGGGAGCTCCGCGAATCCGCACCGCTGGTGGACCTCCGCGTCGCGGCGCGTCCGCAGGTCCTCTTCACCAACATCGCCTCGATCGCGTTCGGATTCGCCATGTTCGCGACGTCGATGGTGTTCCCGCAGGTGGTTCAGCTCCCCGAGCAGACCGGTTCGGGTCTGGGCGGCTCCATGCTGATGGCCGGTCTGGTCATGGCTCCGATGGGTGTCATGCTGCTGTTCGCGGCACCCGTCTCGTCGCACATCACCAATACGTTCGGTCCCAAGATCACCCTGATGTGCGGCGCCGTCGTGGTCGCGGCGGGCTACTTCATCGGCGCGTTCCTATTGCACTCGGAGTGGCAGCTGGTCGTCATCGGCATCATCATCGGTTTCGGTACCGGTCTCGCGTACGGTGCGATGCCGGCCCTCATCATGGGCGCGGTTCCGCCGTCGCAGACCGGCGCGGCCAACAGCTTCAACACGTTGATGCGGTCTCTCGGCACCTCGTTCGCGTCGGCCATCGCCGGTGTGATCGTCGCACAGATGACCGTCTCGCTCGGCGGTCACGAGTTCGCGAGCGGTGATGCCTTCACCACGATCATGCTGATCGCGGGCGGTGCCGCCGTCGTCGCCTTCCTGGTGACCGCGGTGATTCCGAAGCGCCGCGACCATGACGAACCCGAAGAAGTCACGACCGACGACGCCGCCGAGATCGAGGCCGTCAGCTGAACTCGAGCCCTCCCACCGAAACGCCCCGGATCGCACGCGCGGTCCGGGGCGCTGGCGTCGTCAGCCGAGGATCGCCTTCCGGTCGGAGTGGACGAAGGTGACGACCGCCGTGGCACCGCACAGCAGACCCGCGGCGAGGATCACCTGAGGTCCCGACAGGAACGACGACAACGTGCTGCCGACCGCCGCGCCGAGCAGGAATCCGACGTAGACGAGCGCGTACCCGAGCCAGTCGAAGACGGTGCCGCCGCCCGTGGCGTGACGTTCGACGCCCTGGCCGAACTTCACCAGCGTTCCGGTCACGTACGAGAGCGGAACGGACACCTCGCCGTTCTTGACGAACGAGGTGTTGAGGGCGCCGATCGCGGCCGTGATGATCAGGACGGGCACGAAGCGGACCTCGGAATCGTCGAATCCGTGGAACACGAAGTCGACCGCCGCCGCGATGAGCAGTCCGGCGGTGGTCAGCACCGTCGGTCCGTGTGGGTGATGCTTCCAGAATCGCCGCCGACAGTACGATGCCGCCGACACGCCTACGATGAAGGCCGCGATGAGCGCGATCGCAGCGAGGGCTCCGGCTCCGGCGACCTTCTGGGTGTCGGAGACCTTGAACCAGGAGACGACGGCTCGCTCGGTGTTGCCCGTCATGAACGTCACGAAGTAGCCGGCGCTGTGCAGGAATGCGACGGCGCCGACCATCCCGGCCACGCCCGCCAGAAGCCACGACAACCGTGCATCCGATCCGACCGCGTCGTGCTTCGACACGACCGGCCCGGTTTCGCCTCGTCCCATGATTTCGTTCCCCCGATTAGACGACATGATGCCGATTGTGCAGGCACGATGGGATCTACGCCCACGATAGGTGCGAGGGTTCACACTCGCTGGCCGCAGTGATTTCGGGGGTTTACGACGGGGTCACACGGCCGTGACGGGGCGGTCATCCAGAGCTTTGTTCGGAGTCGAGAACTCGGCACCTAGGCGTTTCGAGTAGGCGTCTTGAGCACACTGGCGATCTCGTCGTAGAAGACGAGAGCGAACTGTGTGAACGCGGTAGCGAAGCCTCCAGACGTTCCGGCCCGCTTCGTTCCGGTCGACGAGTCGACCGAGACGGTGAACTCGCGGATGTTCCGTCCATTTCCGGGGACGAGGACAGACGGATCCTCTCGGGCTTTGCCGAGGAGCACCGCAGTGGTCTCTTTCGTGCCGGAATGGTGAGAGACGATGCGTGTCTTGGAGCCTGCACCCGGAAGCTGGCGGAGCAGCCAGTTGACGTGCGTCAGTGGTCTGCCTTCTCGCGGTGCGGGGACGGTGATCGAGCAGACGGTCCGATCCCGGGTCAGATCGGATTCGATGACGAGCGGGCCGACCAGGCCTGCGGTACGCAGCGTTCCAAACAGCTGCCCAGAGTCCGCGAGTTGGCGTACGCGGCTGACCGCATCCCTGTGTTCGGCTGGCGGAATGGCTTGTACGCGCTGCCCGATCAGCGCAGACAGCGTCAATCCGGTATGCCGGATCAGCCTGTCGAAGTTGTCGCAGACGTCGCGGGCGGCCGCGTCTGTGGGGCCGATGGTTCGAGTCTTCACACCGTCACGTACATGGACCCAGTGTTTGCCCATGTCATCGAAGGTCTGCATTCCGCTCGCCGGGTGTATCGCGAACTCGAGGAATTCGCGGAGCAACCGCCTGCGCTCGCGGTTCTCGATTCCTGTGTGGTCGAGAGTCGTCGCAGCCGTCGCGATGATCTCCTCCCAGGAGATGTGATGGAGTGCGACCGATTTGATCGCCTTCGGATCGGGGGTGACTCCCCAGTCGCCTGCGGTCGGCGGAAGGTCCCCGCTGATGGTGATCACGGCGTCGAACCGGTTCGCTTTCGCAACGGTCAGATAGGCGTTGACCTGATCGTCGTCGAGTCGTCTGGAACCGATCTTGACCTCGACAAGAGCGGTCCACATCGTCGATCCGCGTGTCACTCGAATCAGTCCGTCGGGGCGTGCCTCAATACCGTTCATGGTGAACTCCGGCTCCACGAACGACTCGACTCGCCCACTGGGGGCTCCGATCTGGGCCAAGACGGCGCGGCCGAACTCTCGGACGACCTCCATGGTCGCGAGCATGATCGACGTCGCTCGTTGCTCATGGTTGGTCGAGGCTTTCGAGTGGACCGCGGGGAAGAGACTCGCCCGGTGATACGGGCCGTCGTCTCCCGACAACGAGAGGTAGGCATTGGTGCGGTCCGCCCAGTCGGCGGGCAATCGGACTGCTCGCCGTCGCCGCCTCATCTGAACATTGGAGGGAGTGGTCTTATGCTCGCCGCCGTCCCCCGAGTCAGCGCTCGACTGTTCCTGTCCGGTGGAGTGCTCAGAGTCGTTGTCTACTTCGACACCGAAGTCGGTGACCAGGGCCTCCAGTCCATTCTCATAGCCCTGCCCGATGGCCCGAATCCTCCAATCGTCGCCGCGGCGGTAGACCTCGCCGAACAGTAGGGCGCGCTCGGCGGATAGGCCGTCGATGGGGAACGTCGCGATGGTGTCCGTGTCGACGGACACGATGAGAGACGCGGCCGTCGCCAAGCCGAATGATGTCTCGGGGTCGTCCACGCTCGCTCCGACGACGATTCGTGCGATGTCGGGAGAGATCTCGGCGAGGTCGATTCGGATCGTGTCTCTGCTCGCGTCGTCGATTGAATCCGCTTCGCGATCGAGTAGTCGCACGCATCCGTCGGCGCCGGTGGCCTGATTGTAGAAGATCAGATCGTCGCTGGACCGGACTCGGCCGTCGTCCCCGAGGAGTAGGACACTGGCGTCGGTGATCAAGCCGCAGTCTGAGCGCACTTCGATGGTCACGGTGATCGTGGGCGGTGAATCACCGACGGCGGCGATCGACGTGTTGGTGCCCTTAGTCAGTAATGCGTTTGTCACTCGAAGAAACGTACCGTGAGTGCTTCTGACGGCCCGGACGATTCGGTCTTCGTCATCTGGTTGGACTACAGGTGTCCGACCCGTGGTCTGGCGCGGCTACTTCTTCGGCCTCGACAGCGCGTTCGCTCGCAGACGCCGGTAGCCGCGCACGCTGAGCGGAGCGATGGAGCGTATGCGGAACCGCTCGTCGTCCTCGATGGCCGCCGTGAGGTTCTCGTCGACAAGGATCTTGCCGGGCCGAGCCGAGCCGCAGAGTCGGGCCGCGATGTTCACCGGCTCGCCGAAGACGTCGCCGAGACGAGCGAGGACTTCGCCCTCGGCGAGCCCTGTTCGGAGTTGGGGAATGGGCGGCTGGTCGCTGAGGTCGGCGATGTCGAGCGCTGTCTGGGCGGCCAGCGTCGGATCGGGGTTGGCGAACAGTATGCCGTCGCCGAGCGTCTTGATGACCTGTCCGTCGTGGCGGGTGATGACCGCCGATATCTCGTCCTCGAAAGTGGTGATCAGATCGTTGAGTTCGCGGTGGTCCAGACGTCTGGACAGGCTCGTGTAGCCGACCAGATCGACGAATCCGATCACCGTGCTCCAGTCGGCGTGATCGTCGTGTTCGGTGTGCGACGACCGGCTGCCCTCCAGCGCTATCGCCAGATGCAGTCGCCAAACGAGACGTTGAATTCGACTGAGCGCCTTGGCCATGTCGTCGATCGACCAGGTGACGTCGGGATCCTCCTCGAACTCCAGCAGCTGCGCGGCCTGCCAGTCGGCCAGCCTCGACAGCGACAGACCGATGGTGCGTGCGGTTGCGACCTGCGCGGCCTCGTCGACCTCCGACGCGCCGCGAGCGAACAGTGCGAACGCATCCACGTCGGCGGCGGTGAACAGCTTCGCGTCCGTCTGTTGTCTGCCGAATCCGAAGGCTGTCCAGATCTTCTCGCCGTACTCCTGGCCGACGCCGATCGCTTCGATCAGTTCGTCGCGCGAGTAGCGGGGCTCTTGCGGTGGCGCGGTCATGGGGTAACGGTAGCGAGTCGCGGGTGGTCATGGGGCGTTCGAGTGCACGTCGAACGAGTCACAACCCCAACACTCCCCGCATCAGATACGCCATCTGTGCGGGGAAGTCCGGGCGCTCGGTCCCGCGGCGCACACGAACCGCGTCGTTCACGATCGACAGTGCGGCATGTACCGCGACCGCGGCCTCGGCGTCGCCGATCTCGTGGATCGACGTCATGAGTGTGCTCCATCGGCGCACGTATCGGCGTTGGATGTCGAGCAACTCACGGGAGGACGGGTCGTCGGCGAGTGCCGAGGCGTTGTTGAAGGAGACCGAGAGGTCCGGCATGGAGGTGATCGCCCCGACATACGAATCCACCATCAGCGCAAGGCGTTCGGTGTCGTCCGACCCGGCCGAGTAGGCGGCGATCACACCGACCTCCAGGCGTGCTCCGCTACGTCGGCCGATCTCGATGAGGATCGTGGCCTTCGACGGGAAGTGCTTGTAGACGCTCGGGCCGGTGATACCGACGGCCGCGCCGATCTCGTCGACGGTCACCGGGCCGTAACCGCGTTCGGAGAACAGACGAGCGGCGGCGTCGAGGATCTCGGAGCGTCGGTCGTCGCCCGGCACGTCGACATGGGGCGGCACCCGGAGGGGAATCGCATCCGACGGGGTGAGAGCCACCAGCCGCACGGCGGCAGCGGTCAACTCGAGAACCGATTGAGCGGACGACAGACGCGCGCGGTGCACGGACAGGCTGCCGACCACGCTGAGCAGCGTCCAGACCAGTTGACGCTGCTCCCAGTCGAGAAGGTCGCGGTCGGCGAAGAGCAGTTCCGCCCACTGCCGCAGTACGGCGCGCGTTCCCTGCACGACCTCGCGGTTCTGCTCCGACGTCAGGTACGTACCCGTCCACCGCCACAGCGTCGATGCGTTCTGCCGCCGTGCCATCGAGCCGCACATCGCGGCGATGAACGCCTCGGAGTCGCCGTCGGCAGCCGCCAGCGCCGTGTCGGTGCAGGTCTGCAGATCGTCGACTCCCGCGAGGACCGCCGCGTAGAGCAACGCCTGCTTGTCGGCGAAATGACGATACAGCGACGGCGCGGTGACTCCGGCCGCACGAGCGATGTCGGCCATGGAGACTTGGGGGTATCCATGCCGAAGGAACAGCTGAGCGCTCACGTCGATCAACTGTCGCTTCCGATTGGCCGGACGCGGAGTCCGGCTCTGCTTCGAGGCCGTCATTGTGAACCGACCATAGCGCATCGAGGTGACTTATAGGGACCGGATGACCACCCGGTATAGCCAAATAAGTTATGAAGCGTTAGCCTGTAGTTCGTAACCACTATCGGTTCGTGTGAAAGGAACACCTGTGTCCGAAGCATTCATCTACGAGGCTGTGCGTACGCCCCGTGGCAAGCAGCGTGGAGGCTCGCTGCACAGCGTCAAGCCGATCGACCTCGTCTCGGGTCTGATCAAGGGTCTTCTGGAACGCCACCCCGACCTCGACCCGACGGACATCAACGACGTCGTCCTCGGTTGCGTCTCCCCGGTCGGCGAGCAGGGCGCGGTCATCGCACGTACCGCCGCTCTGGTCTCGGGCCTCGGTGAGTCCGTTCCCGGCACGCAGATCAACCGCTTCTGCTCCTCGGGTCTCGAAGCGGTGAACCTGGCCGCGGCCAAGGTCAAGGGCGGGTTCGACGACCTGGTCCTCGCCGGCGGCGTCGAGTCGATGTCGCGCGTGCCGATGGGCAGCGACGGAGGCGCACTGTTCGCCGACCCGACCACCGCGTACGACTTCTACATCAACCCGCAGGGCATCGGCGCCGACACGATCGCCACGATCGAGGGCTTCTCGCGCGAGGACGTCGACACCTACGCCGCCGAGTCACAGCGTCGTGCCGCCGCGGCATGGGACAACGGAATCTTCTCGAAGTCGATCATTCCGGTCAAGGACATCAACGGCGTCACCCTGCTCGACAACGACGAGCACCGTCGCCCGGGCACCACGGTCGAGAGCCTGGCCAAGCTGAAGCCGGCGTTCAAGGGTCTGGCCGACATGGCGGGCTTCGACGACGTCATCATGCAGAAGTACCCGAACGTCGAGCGCGTCAACCACGTCCACACCGGCGGCAACAGCTCCGGCATCGTCGACGGTTCGGGCCTGGTCCTGATCGGCAACGAAGAGGCGGGCAAGCGCAACGGCATGACCCCGCGCGGTCGCATCGTGACATTCGGTCAGATCGGCTCGGAGCCGTCGATCATGCTCACCGGCCCGACCCCGTCGACCGAGCTCGCCCTCAAGCGCGCAGGCCTGACCGTCGACGACATCGACTACTTCGAGTTGAACGAGGCGTTCGCCTCCGTCGTCATGAAGTGGATGAAGGACCTGAACGTCCCCCACGAGAAGGTCAACATCCACGGTGGCGCCATCGCACTCGGCCACCCGCTCGGCGCGACCGGCGCGATGATCTTCGGCACCGTGCTCGACGAGCTCGAGCGCACCGGCGGCCGCTACGGTCTGGCCACCCTCTGCATCGGCGGCGGCATGGGCGTCGCGACCATCATCGAGCGTCTCTGACCGCCCCGGAACTTCAGAAGGAAACGTAACTTCATCATGACTGACAACATGATCGCGTGGGAGAAGGACGCCGACGGCGTCGTCATCCTCACCATGGACGACCCGAACCAGGGCGCCAACACGATGAACGCCACCTACCGGGCGTCGATGGCCGAGACCGTCGACCGCCTCGAGGCCGAGAAGGACGACATCACCGGTGTCGTGCTGACCTCGGCGAAGAAGACCTTCTTCGCCGGCGGCGACCTCAAGGACATGACGAGCCAGCCCAAGGACAAGTCGAAGGCCGAGCTCGCCACCGAGATCACCAACAGCACCAACGAGATGAAGGCTGTGCTCCGTCGTCTCGAGACGTTGGGCAAGCCCGTCGTCGCCGCGGTCAACGGCGCCGCGCTCGGCGGCGGCCTGGAGATCGCGCTGCACTGCCACTACCGCGTGGTCGCCGACGTGAAGGGCGCCGTCGTGGGTCTGCCCGAGGCGACCCTGGGTCTGCTCCCGGGCGGTGGCGGCGTGACCCGCACCGTCCGCCTGCTCGGCATCCAGCAGGCGCTCATGGGCGTGCTGCTGCAGGGCCAGCGCTTCAACCCGACCAAGGCCAAGGAGACCGGCCTGGTCGACGAGGTCGTCGGCTCCATCGACGAACTGGTCCCGGCCGCCAAGGCGTGGATCAAGGCGAACCCGGAGGCCCAGCAGCCGTTCGACGTGAAGGGCTACAAGATCCCCGGTGGATCGCCGACCAGCCCGTCGCTGGCCGCGAATCTTCCGGCGCTGCCCGCCCTCCTGCGCAAGCAGATCAAGGGTGCCAACATGCCGGCTCCGCGCGCCATCATGGCCGCCGCGGTCGAGGGCGCGTACGTCGACATCGACACCGCCGACCAGGTCGAGACCCGCTACTTCGTGTCGCTGGTGACCGGTCAGGTCGCGCAGAACATGATCAAGGCGTTCTTCTTCGATCTGCAGCACATCAACGGCGGCGGTTCGCGTCCGGACGGTTTCGACAAGTACACCGCCAAGAAGGTCGGCGTCATCGGCGCGGGCATGATGGGTGCGGCCATCGCATACGTGTCGGCCAAGGCCGGCATCGAGGTGGTCCTCAAGGACATCGACATCGAGGCCGCCAAACGAGGCAAGGGCTACTCGGAGGCCCTCGAGGCCAAGGCGCTCAAGCGGGGCAAGACCACGCAGGAGAAGAGCGACGCACTGCTGGCTCGCATCACCCCGACCGTCGACGCCGCCGACTTCAAGGGCGTCGACCTGGTGATCGAGGCCGCGTTCGAGTCGGTCGAGGTCAAGCACAAGGTGTTCCAGGAGATCGAGGACATCGTCGAGCCGGACGCGATCCTGGGTTCGAACACCTCGACGCTGCCGATCACCAGCCTCGCCGAGGGCGTCAAGCGGGCCGAGGACTTCATCGGCATCCACTTCTTCTCGCCGGTCGACAAGATGCCGCTGGTCGAGATCATCAAAGGCGAGAAGACCTCCGACGCCGTCCTGGCCAAGGTCATCGACTACACCCTGCAGATCCGCAAGACCCCGATCGTGGTCAACGACAGCCGCGGCTTCTTCACCAGCCGCGTGATCGGCACGTTCATCAACGAGGCTGTCGCGGCCGTCGGTGAGGGCATCGAGCCCGCGTTCATCGAGCAGGCCGGCGGTCAGGCCGGTTACCCGGCCCCGCCGCTGCAGCTCATGGACGAGCTGACGCTGACCCTGCCGCAGAAGATCCGCAAGGAGACCGAGGCCGCCGAGATCGCTGAGGGCAAGACCCCGGCGCAGCACGGCTCGTTCGCCGTCGTCGACTGGATGGTGGAGAACGGCCGTACCGCCCGCAAGGACGGCAAGGGCTTCTACGACTACGACGAAGACGGCAAGCGCGGTCTGCTGTGGCCCGGTCTGCGCGAGCACTTCAAGTCGGGTTCGGTCGAGATCCCGTTCGAGGACATGAAGGAGCGGATGCTCTTCGCCGAGGCACTCGAGACCGTGAAGTGCTTCGACGAGGGTGTGCTCACCTCTGTCGAAGATGCCAACATCGGTTCGATCTTCGGCATCGGCTTCCCGGCCTGGACCGGCGGCGTCGTGCAGTACATCAACGGTTACGAGGGCGGTGTCGCGGGCTTCGTCGCTCGTGCCAAGGACCTCGCCGCCAAGTACGGCGACAACTTCCTCCCGCCCGCCTCGCTCGTCGAGAAGGCAGAGGCAGGCGTCGAGTCGCTGACGAACGAGAACCTCGTCAAGTAGGTCTCGGCTTCGTCGAGACAGGCCCCGCTGCATCGGGGCGGGTTATAGCGATCCCCGCAACACCTTGAACTTCAAGGAGTTGCGGGGATCGTGTCGTTCAATGAGTTGAAAGAGATGTTTCTTGAGACGCTGAGGTGTTCGGACATCGGGATCTCAGCCGCCGCTCGCGAGGTCGGTGTCAACCGGAACACCGCGTACGGGTGGGCGCGACGGGCCGGGATCCGTGGACGTGGGGTCAGGGGGAACGGCCCTCACCCTCGTAAGTCTGAGTACGTGCAACTACGCGCCGATGGCATGTCACAGTCAGAAGCAGCGGCCAGAGTGGGCGTCAACGTGCGCTCAGCGAGGGACTGGGACCAGGGTGTCCGGCATGTGAGTAACTCCCGTATCTATCCCGATGGCACCGTGATCGATTACAACACCGGTATGACTATGCAGGTAGAAGTTCCCGCCCTGCCAGCGGTGGAGGCCGTGCTCCATCCCCGGTATCTCTCGCTCGAGGAGCGGGAGACGATCGCTGACCTGTATCGCAGTGGCATGAGCCTGCGAGCGATCGGTCGCGTGCTGGGAAGACCTGCCTCGACGATCAAGCGTGAGCTCGATGCTCGTTCTGAGGACGGCCGCTATCAGCCCTACCTCGCCCATCGCGCCTGGGCAGCGTCGAGGTCCAGGCCGAAGTCCTCGAAGCTCGTCACCCACGTGTCGTTGCGGGAGTACGTGCAGGAGAAGCTGTCGGTGCGGTGGTCGCCGGAGCAGATCAGCCACACTCTGAGGAAGGAGTTTCCCGACGACGAGAGTATGAGAGTGAGCCCGGAGACGATCTATCAGGCGTTGTACGTCCAGGCACGCGGTGGGCTCAAGCGTGAGGTCGCGGAGACACTGCGGACCGGGAGGACACGCCGGAAGCCGCGCAAGCATCCCGGCCAGCGCATGTCCAGGTTCATCGACGAGATGGTGATGATTTCGAAGCGGCCGCCCGAGATCGAGGACCGCGCGGTGCCTGGCCATTGGGAAGGTGATCTGATCGTCGGGCCAGGCAGTGCTTCGGCGATCGTGACGCTGGTGGAGCGAACGACTCGATACGTGCTCCTGGGGCATCTGCCCGGCGGGCACACCGCCGGGGAAGTCCGTGACGTGCTCATCGGGTTGATCGGTACGCTGCCTGAGCATCTGCGGGGGTCACTGACCTGGGACCAGGGCGCCGAGATGGCAGCGCATAGGCAGTTCAGCATCGCGACTGGGGTTCCGGTCTATTTCTGTGATCCGCACTCACCCTGGCAGCGGGGCAGCAACGAGAACACAAACGGGCTTCTGCGCCAGTACTTCCCGAAGAGCACGGACCTGCGGCCGTACGGGTCTGAAGACCTTGAGCACGTCGCTCAAGAGCTCAATGGTCGTCCACGCAAAACGCTCGGCTGGGATACCCCAGCCGAGCGTCTGCGTGATCTACTGATGATGCCTTAACCATCAGGTGTTGCGAGGACCCCTAGAAACTGCCCACGCTCGCCGGGGCCTGTCTCGTGTGCGCGGCGCACTATAGCCGACCTCGCCGACACCGCATCGTCGGCAGGGTCCGGCCTGTGGACACACCCTGGCGGAGACCGCGGCCTCGAGGAGATGATCGCCCCACGACGAGTACCAGGGGGATCAGATGTCGAAGAGGAACAAGGCACGAGCGAACGGGCGCCGCGCACGACGCCGCGCTGAGGACGCGTCCGATCGTCGGCTCGCGCACCGACTCGCCGCCGCGAACCCGGTGTGGACGTGGTGCTGTGTCGCCACCGAACTGAGCCGGCGTCACGGTCACACCGACGAGCGATGGTTCACGTTGATGATGGAGTTCCGGCCGTGGCGTGAGCAGCCGGACGGGACACGCGACAGGTGGACGATCGCCGACGCGCCGCCGGGCGCCCTCGACGAGATCGACGACATCCTCGATCCGTACCGGATCTGCGACTGGTACGGCACACTCACGTGGGACGAGAAGCGGAGGTGCCACAGGATGGTCCCCGGCGGATCTCGGTGTCTCGGCGCCGGACCATTCATGAGCTCGCCGGACTGTGACGCGGACGCGGAACTGTGCGACGCCGCGCGCCTGCTGCGCGATGCGTTCTACGACTTCGAAGACGCGGTGGCAGCTCATGACGAGGCACACGGCACGCGCCTGATCATGAGTGACGACCTCCGCACCGTGATCGCCTCTCTGGAAGTGGTGACCGACATCGCCGACGGCGTCGATCGGCAGTTCGACCTACTGCGTCGTCGAGCCGTATCGGCCGCCGCGACGATCGCCGCTCGAACATGACCGCTCAGAAATGGGCGACGCTCGCCATCGCCCTGCTCGCGACGTCCGGCATCTCCCGGCCCGATTCTCAGCCCGCCGCGACGCCCCCGGGCGCGACGATCGGCGTCAACTCCGGTCGCTTCGGCGTCCGACCGTCTCCCAACGAACGTCCACGGACCTTCCGCACGATCCACGGGGTGAAGAACTCCACCAACCAACGCGCATCGTCGACGGTGCGCCGCAACGGATTCGGCTCCCCGGTGAAGTCGAGGGCTCGGCCCCACCCGGGGTCGGACCCCGGGAGTCCCAACGCATGCGCCGCGCCGGCGGCGAACCGGTCGTGACCGAGGCTGGACGCGTGCAGGCGATCCGTCGACCACGAACGCCGATCCCGTAGGACCGGCGCCGCGAACAGGTCGACGAGTACGAACCCGTACCGGCGGGAGAACCCGCGCATGATGTCGTTGATCTCGAACAGTCGAGGCTCGAACGCGCGTCCGAGCGGATTGATCTGCGCGATGTCCGGAAACGTCGAGATGACCACCGTCGCACCGGATTCGGCGAGCGAGCCGTAGATCTTGTCGAGGTCGGCGTGGACGACGTCGAGGTCGGCGCGGCCGATCACGTCGTTCATGCCGAGAGGTGCGGCGATCAGGTCCGGCCGCAGTGCGAGGGCCGGTTCGAGCTGCTCGACGAGAGTGTCCCTCGTGTTCTTTCCGCGGATGGCGAGATTCGCATAGCGAAGGCCCGGGTTGACGGTCGACAGCTGCTCGGCGAGGCGATCGGCCCACCCGCGGTACAGATCGGGCCCGGCCTCGTCGCACATGCCCTCGGTCTGGGAGTCGCCGATAGCGACGAATCTCGAAAACTCCATGCATCCGATGGTAGCGACTCGGACGGCTTCATCCTCTGAGTTTTACAAATACATGGATATGTATAGACAGACGACGTGACAACGTCTAGTGTCAAGGTCACGACATCGCCGGACCAGGAGGCACTCATGGCGAACTCGACACTCGACGACAGCCCCGTCGACGCAACGACGTGGCGTGACAAGAAGCGACACCTCTGGCTGCTGGGTCTGATACCGCCGACGGCGGTCTTCCTCGCGACCGGGTTCATCGCGTTGATGAACTGGTTGCGGGACGTCCTCGACTGGGGATGGCTCGGAACCGTCTCGCCCGTGTGGTGGTGGATCGGTCCGATCCTCATCTACGTCCTGCTCCCGATTCTCGACGTGTTCTTCGGCCCGGACGGGCAGAACCCGCCGGAGGAGCTCATGGAACGACTCGAGGCGGACAAGTACTACCGGTACTGCACCTACGCGTACATCCCGTTCCAGATCGCGAGCCTGATCTTCGCCGCCTACCTGTGGACGGCGGGGCCGGGAGGCCGATTCGGGGACCTCAGCTGGCTCGGCGTCGAGGGGGGATCGCTCGGTGTCGTATCGAAGATCGGCCTCGCATTCTCGATCGGCGCGATGGGTGGAATCGGTATCAACACCGCTCACGAACTCGGCCACAAGAAGGTGTCGATGGAGCGGTGGCTCTCGAAGATCACCCTGGCGCAGACCTTCTACGGGCATTTCTTCATCGAGCACAACCGCGGTCACCACGTGCGTGTCGCGACTCCGGAGGACCCGGCCAGTTCACGCTTCGGTGAGACCTTCTGGACCTTCCTGCCGCGCAGCGTGTTCGGCAGTCTGAGATCGGCGTGGACGCTCGAGGCCAACCGCATGCGCAAGATCGGCAGGCCGGTGCTGCACCCGAGCAACGACGTGTTGAACGCCTGGGCCATGTCGATCGCGCTCTGGGGAGTGCTCGCCGCGGTCTTCGGCTGGCAGATCCTGCCGTTCATGGTGATCCAGGCGATCTACGGGTTCTCCCTGCTCGAGACCGTCAACTACCTGGAGCACTACGGCCTGCGCCGCAAGCAGAATGAGCGCGGCCGTTACGAGCGATGCACACCGTCGCACAGTTGGAACAGCGACCACATCTGCACCAACATCTTCCTGTACCACCTGCAGCGGCACAGCGACCATCACGCGAACCCGACCCGCAGGTACCAGACGCTGCGCAGCTTCGACGAGGCGCCGAATCTGCCCAGCGGCTACGCGAGCATGATCACCGTCGCGTACTTCCCGCCCCTGTGGCGCAAGGTGATGGACAAGAGGGTCCTCGCGCACTACGACGGCGACCTGACGCGCGCCAACCTGCAGCCGGGCAAGGAGTCCAAGCTGCTCGCGAAGTACGGACAGGCGTGATCATGGCCGTCTACCGCTGCGAAGTGTGCGACTACACCTACGACGAGGCCGCGGGCGATCCGCGTGAGGGCTATCCCGCGGGCACACCGTGGGCCGATGTCCCCGACGACTGGCCCTGCCCCGACTGCGGGGTCCGTGAGAAGACCGACTTCGTCCCGACGGGAGCATGACATGAACTACAAGCTGTATCGCTGCGCACAGTGCGGATTCGAGTACGACGAAGCCGAGGGCTGGCCGGAGGACGGTATCGAGCCGGGCACCCGTTGGGACGACATCCCCGACGACTGGAGCTGCCCGGACTGCGGTGCCGCCAAGGCCGACTTCGACATGGTCGAGGTCGCGCGGGGATGAGCGTCCCCGGAGTCGTGGTCGTCGGCGCGGGCACCGCGGGTGTCACCGCGGCGACCACGCTGCGCGACCGCGGATTCGACGGCCCCCTCACTCTGATTGGTGACGAGCCGGAGCATCCGTACCGCCGTACGGCGCTCACCAAGGAGCTGCTCGCCGCCGATCTGTCGGTCGACCGCATCTCCCTGCACCGGCCCGACGTGTGGGACGCGAAGGGCATCGATCTGCGACGAGGACGTCGCGTCGTCGCCGTCGAACCGGCGCGTCGGATCGTCGTCTGTGACGACGACCAGGAGATCGGCTACCGCGCACTGATACTGGCGACCGGGGCGCGGGCGGCGCGACCGGTGTGGCTGGACGGCGTCCCGACGCTGCGCATCCTGTCGGACGCACTGGCCGTCCGCGAAGTGATCGAGAGCGCGGGTCGACTGACGGTGCTCGGCGGCGGACTCATCGGACTCGAGCTCGCCGCGTCCGCGGCATCGCGCGGCATGCCCGTCGACATCGTCGAAGCAGGCGACCGGCTCGCGAGTCGCGTCGTACCGGCCGCGGTCTCGGACTGGCTGCGCGCACTGCACGAGCGTGCGGGTGTCACGGTCCGCGTCGGCGCCCGTGCGACGTCGGTGACCCCCGAGGCCATCGGGTTCGCCGATGGAACGCTCGTCGACGGACCCGTCGTCGCGGCAGTCGGAATGACGCCGAACATCGACCTGGCCGTCAGCTCCGGAATCGAGACGTCCGCGGAGGGGATCGACGTCGATGCGGTCTTCGCCACGAGTGAACCCGGCGTCTTCGCCGTCGGCGACTGCGCGGCGACCCCGGACTCGCTGACCGGCCTTCCCACCGCGGGCGGTCACTGGTTCGGTGCGACCGACCAGGGACGCGCGGTCGCATCGTCGGTCCTCGCTCATCTGACCGGCGACGCACCCGAACCGTTCCGTGACGTGCCGCGCGCCTGGACGATCCAGCACGGCGTCAACGTCCAGACGGTGGGCTGGCCGTCCGCGGGCGGCGACGTCCGGGTCGAGGGATGTCTCGACTCCGCCGATGCGGCCGTGCGGGTCAGCGTCGACGGTGAGCTGATCGGCGCGGTCACGGTCGGTCGAGCCGCGCAGGCACGCGCATTGCGGACCGAGATCGCCGCCGGGCTACGCTCGACTCCGTGAGCACCCCTACCAGACCGTCGTACGCCGAGGCGAGCAAACGGCTGTTGCGCACCTCGTTGCTCGACGGCCTGCACGATCTGCTCGTCGAGAGCGACTGGGCGCAGGTCACGATGAGCGACGTCGCGCGGGTCGCGGGGGTCAGTCGTCAGACCGTCTACAACGAATTCGGGTCGCGCAACGGTCTGGCCCAGGCGTACGCGTTGCGGCTGGTGGACCAGTTCACCGCGGAGATCGCGACCGCCGTCGAAGCCGCGCCGGGCGATGTGCGAGGTGCACTCACCGCGGGGTTCGCCGGCTTCTTCGCCGGCGCCGCGCAGGACCCGATGATCAGGTCGCTGCTGAGTGGCGAGGCGAAGCCCGACCTGCTCAAGCTCATCACCACCGACTCGGCGCCGTTGATCGAATCGGCGACGGCCAGCCTCGATCAGATCCTGCGGGACTCGTGGATCGGACTGCCCGCCGCCGTGTCGGGCCGCATCGCGCGCATGATCACGAGAATGGCACTGAGCTACATCTCGATGCCGCCGGAGGCCGACTTCGACGTCGCCGCCGACCTCGCCGCGGTGATGACCCCCGCGATCGACGCCGCACGAGGCTGACTCACCCGGCCAGGAACGCCCCGACCGTCGCCTCGAACGCGTCCTTGGCCTCGATCATCACCCAGTGTCCGCACTGGGGGAACACGTGCAGTTGCGCGTCCGGGATCAACCGCATCGGGACCAGTGCCATGTCGGGCGGGCTGACACGATCGTCTCGCCCCCAGGTCAGCAGGGTCGGGCAGGTGATCTTGTGCATCATGGCCCAGTACGGTGGGAAGTCGGCGTCGGCCAGGAACTTCTGTTGCATCGCGAATGCCGCCGAACCGTACATCATCGCCGCGGTCTTGGCGGCGTCCGGATCGATCGCCGCCTCCCATCGTTCCTCGACGAGTTCGTCGGTGACGACCTCGCGGTCGTACACCATGGAGTTCAGCCAACGGACGAGCTTCTCGCGATCGGGCGCGTCGGTGAACTCCTGAAGCAGACGCAGTCCCTCCGACGGACTGGAGCTGAAGACGTTCGGGCCGACCCCGCCGATGGTCACGAGCTTCGAGACGCGATCGGGGTGCTTGATCGCGAGGTTGACGCCGACCACCCCGCCCATCGAGTTGCCGATCATCGCTGCGGAGGAGATGCCGAGGGCGTCCATGAACCGGATGACCGACGACCCCGCCGTCATCACCGGATGGCCGTCGACGGGGTCGGAGACGCCGAATCCGGGGAACTCGACGATGTAGCAGTGGTGGGTCCGCGCGAAGAACGCCAGATTTCCGCGGTAGTTGCGCCATCCGGTCACTCCGGGGCCGCTCCCGTGCAACAACAGCAGGATCTCATCGTTGTCCTCACCCGCCTCGTGATAGCGGATGACGCCCTTGTCGGTGGCGATCTCGCGGCGGGTTCCCTCGTATGTCACGTCCATACGATCAGAATAGAACGTGTTCTACTTTTGTGTGGGCGGTACGGTGTGTCGCATGAGCATCGATTCCTCCGTCCCCCTCGTCGCCGCCGGTCTGATCGGCGGCTACAGCGTCGCGCGCTACACCGGCAGGCGTGAACTCGGCGGAGCGGTCCTGGCGGCAGCCGGGGGCGCAGCCGGCCGCTCGTGGCTCGGTCGCGGTCCGGCCGTCACCGCTGGTCTCGCGGCCCTGTACCTCGGCGCGTTCGGCGCGTCGCATCCACTCGCGAAGAAGATCGGCGCCTGGCCGTCGGTCGGAGTGGTGACCGCAGCCGCCGCTGCCGGAACGGCCGGCGTACTCGTTCTGGTCGACGACGAGTAGCGAGGCGATCACGTCGACGAACGGCCCGCGCGCAGCCGGTCGCTGACTAACAGGCTCATCAGCCGTACGCCGAGCCCTACGACGAACAGCGTCGAGACCATCTGAACGGATACGGCGATTCGCGCGCCCTCGCCCGCCGCCGTGATGTCGCCGAACCCGGTCGTGGTGAACACCGTCAGTGCGAAGTACAGAGCGTCGACGCGGTTCAGACGCTCGGTGAAGCTGGCGTGAGCGTAATCCGACAGCAGGAAGTAGGCGGTCGCGAAGACGACGAGATAGAACCCGACCACGGCGGTCAGTGTCTCGAGTGCGCCGGCCACCGGGTGTCGGGTGCGGGTCAGCCGCCGTATCTCCCAAGCGCAGAACGCGGCGAGCAACAGCACGCCGACGGCCAGACCCAGCTGGTTCCATTCGCTGTCGTGGTTGATCGGCAGGAGGAAGTAGCCGACCAGGAGGACTGTGGCGGCGCCGAGCGGTTGCAGGAGCGCACCGGCCACCATGCGTCCGCTGATCGGCCCGACGGCGAGGCGCGGTGCGTGTCTACTCATTCAGGGATAGTCGCAGATACACCGTGGAACAGGCGAATCGATGCGCGGGCATCCTATGATCGAACGATGGAACCGGGTCCGGAGAGCATCAGCCGGGCGATCGCGCTGGCGCTGGCCGCGGGCGTGTGGTCGGCCGTCTGGATCGGCGTGTTCGTCTGGATTCTCGCCGACCACCCCGGCAAGACCCTGCCGACGGTCGCGATCCTCGCCGTGTGCGCGGCGGCCTGGGCGTTCCCCGGGGCGTGGCTCGACTTGGCGGTCGGATTCGTTGCGGCCGGAGTCGGGGTCGGACTGGCCCACCTGGTCGACGCCTGGGTGCTGCTGCCGTGTCTGGCGATCGCCGTGTTCGCATGTCTGCGCTGGTGGCGGCGGGTTGCGCCGCGCATTCGGCTGTACCGATCAGGCGTCCGAGGCGTGGGTCGCGTCGTCGCCGTAGACGCCGATGTGGCACCGGAGAGGCTGAGCTCGGAGACCTCGCACACCAAGGTCCGATACGAGGTTCGATTCCGTCCGGCGGCGGGCGGCGACGCGCATACGGTCTCCGGTCGGGAGACGTTCGAGGTGGGACATCAGCCGCGCGTGCGCGACGTGGTCGACGTGTATTACCTGCCGGACGACGCGGACCGGGCCGTCGCGGTGTTCCGACATCGGCCGATGTCGGAACGGGCGTGATCGGTGCTCACGACTCGGGTCGGCGGCTGCGGCGCGACAGCGTCGACGGCCACCAGATCCGCTTCCCGACGTCGACGGCCACCGCCGGGACCAACAACGACCGCACGATCAACGTGTCGACGAGGACGCCGAACGCCACCAGGAACGCGACCTGTGCGAGGAACAGCAGCGGGATCACGGCCAGCGCCGCGAACGTCGCCGCGAGCACGATACCCGCGGCGCTGATCACACCGCCGGTGCTCGTCAGCGCCGACAGGACGCCGTCGCGGGTGCCGAGCCGTCGCGCCTCCTCGCGCGCTCGCGTCATCAGAAAGATGTTGTAGTCCACGCCGAGCGCCACCAGGAACACGAATGCGAAGAGCGGAACGACGGGGTCGGCGCCGGGGAAGTCGAACGGTCCGTTGAACAGCAGGGCGGCGACGCCGAGGGTCGTCGCGAACGACAGCACCGTGGTCGACAGCAGCAGGACAGGCGCTGCCAGCGACCGCAGCAGCACGACCAGAACGGCGAAGACCACGATCAGGACCAACGGGATCACGAGATTCCGGTCGTGACGTGCGGTCACCCGAGTGTCCAGGTCGACGGCGGTCGAACCGCCGACCAGGACGTCGTCGCCGACGGCGTCGCGGATCGCGGCGATCGTGTCTTGGGCCGCCAGGGAGTCCGGGTCGTCGGTGAGCGTCGTCTCGACCGCCGCCCTGCCGTCGCGGACCGTCGGTGAGCCGTCATCGGCGAGGACGTCCGCGCGCGCCACGCCGGGCACCGATCCGACGGTCGACGCCGTCGCATCCGCCTTGTCGGCGGGAGTGATGATCCAGGTCGGCGAACCGGAACCGGCGTCGAAGTGCTCGTCGTGCATCTGAGCCGCGGACACCGAGGCGGCGTCGCCGAGGAAGAAGTCGGTGGTCGCCACGCCGTCCGCGCGGAACATCGGTGCGAACGCCGCGCCGAGCACCAGGACGGCGAGCGTGATCGCCCACGTCCGACGCGGCGCGCGCGACACCAGACCCGCGACACGGGTCCACAGACGATGCGGCTCTGCGGCGTCGTCGGTCGTGGGGCGGCGCGGCCAGAACGCGGTCCGTCCGAGAAGCGCCAAAGCAGCGGGCAGGAAGGTGATCGAGACCAGAAATGACGCGGCGACGCCGATCGCCGCGACCGGTCCCAGACTCCGGTTGGAGTTCAGGTCGGAGAAGAGCAGGCACAGCACGCCGAGGATCACCGTGCCCGCCGAGGCGCCGATCGGAGCGATGGTCGCGCGCCAGGCGGCGACGAGCGCTCGCCGGGGATCGTCGTACTCGGTGAGACACTCGCGGTAGCGGGCCACCAGGAGCAGTGCGTAGTCGGTGGCGGCGCCGAACACGAGGATGAACAGGATGCCCTGGCTCTGACCGTTCAGTTCGAGGACACCGGCGTCGGTGAGGGCGTAGACCGCGCCCGACGCCAGTGCGAGTCCGAACACCGCGGAGATCAGCACGACGAACGGCAGGATCGGCGAGCGGTAGACGAGCACCAGGATGACCAGGACGAGTATCCCGGCGACCAGCAGGAGCACGCCGTCGATACCGGCGAACGCGTTGCTCAGGTCGGCGGCCTGCGCCGCCGGACCCGCGATGCCCACGGTGACGCCGGGCGGAGGGTTCGCCAGCACCTCGTTCAGACGGTCGATCGCGTCGGCCGGTTTCGCCGACGTCGACACCCCGACGACGAGTTGTGCGGCGCGGGCGTCGTCGGACGGCAGCGGCGGCGAGAACTGCGGTGCGAAACCGTCGGCACCCCGCAGCGGGGCGACGGCGTCGGCGAGATAGGACGAGTCCGCGGACGTCCATCCGGTCGGATTCTCGGCGACGACGATCGCTGGAAAGTAGTCGGTGTCGGTGAACTGCGGCAGGACCTCCTGCACCCGCGTCGATTCCGCCGATGCGGGCAGGAACGCGCTCGCGTCGTCGGTGGAGACCTGACTCAGCTTCCCCGCGAGCGGTCCCGTGACGCCGGCGATCGCCAGCCAGACGAGCAGCAAGATCGCCGGAACGACGACGCGGAACCCCCGATGAGTGAGCATGCCCATGTGTACCGGGTTCGGGCGACAGGCGCCAATCGCCTGCCTGCTCCGAGCGCAGTGGCCGGCCTGCGGTCACCGGGCTCGGAGCAGGTGGTCTCGACCCCGGAAGCTCCGGAGCCGAGTCGAGGGGACTACCAGATGCGCACGCGCTCGGCCGGGGCCAGATACAGGCCGTCGCCGTCGACGACGTCGAACGCGTCGTAGAAGGCGTCGACGTTGCGGACCACGCCGTTGCAGCGGAACTCGGGCGGGCTGTGCGGGTCGATCGACAGGCGACGGATAGCCTCGGCGTCGCGCGTCTTGGTACGCCAGATCTGCGCCCAGGAGAAGAACACGCGCTGTGCACCGGTCAGATCGTCGATCACGGGCGGCTCACCCGCGGTCTCGTTCGCGACGTCGTAGGCGACCAATGCGATCGACAGGCCGCCGAGGTCGCCGATGTTCTCGCCCATCGTGAACTCGCCGTTGACCTTGTACTTCTCATCGAGCCCGTTCGGCGTGAACTCGTTGTACTGCGCGGCCAGAGCCGCGGTGCGCTTACCGAACTCGGTGCGGTCGTCGTCGGTCCACCAGTCGACGAGATTGCCGTCGCCGTCGTACTTCGCGCCCTGATCGTCGAAACCGTGTCCGATCTCGTGACCGATCACCGCACCGATGCCGCCGTAGTTCGCGGCGTCGTCGGCGTCGGGATCGAAGAACGGCGCCTGCAGGATGGCCGCCGGGAAGACGATCTCGTTCATCCCCGGGTTGTAGTAGGCGTTCACCGTCTGCGGTGTCATGAACCACTCGTCGCGGTCCACCGGCTTCCCGATCTTCGCCAACTCCCGCGAGGTCTCGAACGACGCGGCGCGCCGCACATTGCCGATCAGATCCGTCCGGTCGGCCTCGAGCGTCGAGTAGTCGACCCACGTGGTCGGATACCCGATCTTCGGCGTGAACTTGTCGAGCTTGGCCAGCGCGCGCTCGCGGGTAGCGGGCGTCATCCAGTCCAGTTCGCTGATGTTGCGGCGGTACGCCTCGACCAGATTCGCGATCAACTCGTCCATCCGGGCCTTGGCCGCGGGCGGGAAGTGCTTGGCGACGTACAGCTCGCCGACGGCGAATCCGGCGGCGTCCTCGACGAAGCCGACACCGCGCTTCCACCGGTCTCGGATCTCCTCCGCGCCGGTCAGCACCTTCCCGTAGAACGCGAAGTTCTCATCGACGAACGCACTCGACAGGTACGGCGCGGCCGAGTGGAGGAGTTTCCAGCGCAGCCACGTCTTCCAGTCGTCGAGCGGGCGGGACGTCACCAACTCGCCGACCCCGGCGAAGAACGACGGCTGCCCGACGATCACCTCGGCGAAGGTCTCGGAGGTCGGGGCGTCGAGCCCGACCAGCCACGCGTCCACATCGATCCCGGCGGACCCGTCGGTGAACTCGGCGAGTGTCCGCAGGTTGTAGGTGGCTTCCGCGTCGCGGCGACGCACCACGTCCCAGTGGTGGCTCGCGATCGTCGTCTCCAGGTCGACGACGACACCCGCGAGGGAGTCGGCGTCGTCGAATCCGGCGAGGGCGAACATCGCCGCGACGTGCTCGCGGTAGGCGACGAGGGTCTCGGCGTGGTTCTCCTCGCGGTAGTACGACTCGTCGGGCAGTCCGAGACCTCCCTGTGTGACGTGCACGAGGTAGCGGTCCGATCGGCGGGCGTCGGTGTCGACGTAGAAGCCGAACAGTCCGCGAACCCCGACCCGCTGGAACGAGCCCAGGATGCGCGCCAGATCGGCGGTCGATCCGACGGTCGCGATGGCCGTCAGATAGTCGCGGATCGCGTCCAGTCCGCGCTCCTCGATCCGTTCGGTGTCCATGAATGACGCGTACAGGTCGCCGATCAGCGTCGACGCCGCGTCGTCTCCCGGATCGTCGGCGCACTGCTCGACGATGGTGCGGACATCGGATTCGGCGTTGTCACGCAGAACGTGGAAGGCGCCGTCGATGCTGCGGTCGCCGGGGATCTCGTGGGTGGTCAGCCATCTGCCGTTGACGTGGGTGAAGAGGTCGTCGGCCGCGCGCACCGCGGGATCGACCCACTCCAGGTCCAGTCCGGAACTCTGTTCGGTAGTCACATGATCCATAGTGCCCGGTCTCGGCTCCGCTCGACCAGCGGGGAGGCGCGACTACTCCCAGAGGCGTTTCGACATCGACCAGATCAGCACTTCGGCGTCGGCGACGGCGGTGATCCTCGTTCCGCCGAAGTCGGTGGCGCGGAGGGCGTCGGCGGTGCCGAGCGTCTGACCGTCGACGGCGACGGCGCCCGCAGTGACGAACAGGTGGGTGAAGCGGCCCGCGGGGACGGCCGTCGACCGCCCGACGTTCAGTCGCACCGCGTACAGCGTCGCGCCCGAGTTGGCGATCCGGACGGCTGAGTCATGCGCCGGATCGCCCGAGGCGACAGGCACGATCGTGCCCGATTCCAGATCGGAGGTGATGTCGAACTGGTCATAGCTCGGGGCCCGCCCGGGCTCGTCGGGAGTGACCCACATCTGGATCAGGTGCACCGGGTCGCTCGACTCCGCGTGGTCGTTGCGCTCGGAGTGCTCGATCCCGGTTCCCGCGCTCGTCCGCTGCGCGAGCCCAGGGTGGATGACTCCCGAATTCCCTTGGGAGTCTTGATGAATCAGCGAACCGGACAGGACCCACGTGATGATCTCGGTCTCCGCGTGAGGGTGGGTCTCGAAGCCCTGCCCGGTCGCGATGACATCCTCGTTGTGGACCAGCAGGGCGCCGTGATGCGTGTTCGACGGATCGTAGTGGTCGCCGAAGGAGAAGCTGTGCGACGACGTCAGCCAGGCGGTCTCCGTGACGACACGGTCCGCGGCGCGATGAATCGTCGGAAGCATGCCTCTATTATGCGGGCAGGGCGGATTCGACCGGCTCGGACGGTGGCGTTACCAAATCGTCACCGGTCCGATTCAGTAATGTGAGGCCCCGTGCGGTGAAACGCATGTGAACCGAGTGAAAATTGATGTCATGGCATGGAGGGGAAGCAGTGTTGCAGCGGCGACGGTGGCCGCTGCTCTCACACTGTCATTGGTCACCGGGTGCGGGTCGGGGGACAGCACCGATGCCGCGGGCGTCGTCAGCGATTACGCTGCGGCGATCGCGGACAAGAACGTCCAGGCGGCGTCGGATCTGACGACCGCCCCGGCGTCGGCGGCCGAAACGCTCGGCGCCACGTTCGCCGGCATGGCACCCGATTCCGTGACGACGTCGGTCGACGATCCCGTCGAGTACAGCGACGGCACCGCGTCGTTCACGATCAAGACCACGTGGACCTGGCCCGATCAGGGGACGTTCGAGACGAGCACGTCCGGGACCGCTCGCGAGCTCTCCAGCGGCTGGAAGGTGCAGTGGGAACCGGGACTGGTCTACCAGAACATGCCCGCCGGCGCGCGACTGCAGAAGGTCCGCACCGACGCGTCACCGGCGCCCACCGTCGACAGCCGTACCGGTAAGACGTTCATGAAGATGGAGCCGGTCGACGAGATCGTCTTCGACCCGGCCGCCGCGGGGCGCAAATCCGACGCCGCGATCAACGCGCTGGCCCGCGCCATCGAGCCGATCGCCCCGCTGGTCACCGCGGCGGTGATCCGCGAGAAGGTCGACCAGGCGGACGGACGTGCGGTGACCGCCGTCGTGCTGCGCGAAGAGGACATGGGGCTCGTCGCCTCCGACCCGGCGAAGATCGCCGGCGTCACCGTCAATCGCACCGGCAAACTCGTGATGGACGATCGACGACTCTCCAGCCCCCTCGAAACGGGGTTGACGAACTACTGGGCCGCGGTCCGCGATGCGACGGCGGGCTGGCAGGTCCAGCTGGTGACCCCGGGCAGCCGCCCCCAGCGTCTGGCGGGCAAGCAGGGGCCGCCCGCCAAGGACATCGCCACCACCGTCGATCAGAATCAGCAGCTGGTGCTGGGCGACTCGGTCGTCGACGTCGCCCAGCCCGCGACGATGATGACCTTCGACGCGTCCACCGGCGGCATCCTCGGCATGGCCCGCAACGACGCCGCCGCCAAGCGCGACGTGCAGGCCGGTACGTCGTACGCCACGGGGTCGACCTTGGATCCGGTGTTCGCGGCGGTCGACCGCGAGGCGGGCGGCGACGACGGCAAAGCGGGTCGGCTGCTGTTCCACTACGGCCTCGGCGCGAAGTTCACCGCGCCGGGGGTCAGCCTGCCCCACTCGCCGGGCACACCGAAGGTGTCCAGCGCCGACTTCTCGCCGTCGGATTACACGTCGTCGATGCTCAACATGGGTGCGCTCGGGGTGGCGCTCGCCCGCGCGGACGCCGGACGCAGCGATGCGGTCGCGCCCTACATCGTGAAGGGCGCGCAGACCAAGGTCGGCGGCGGAGAACTCGGCGAGTTCTCGCCGGACACGGCTCGCAAGATCTTGGCCGACATGGCCAAGACGGCCAAGAGCGGCGATGCGAGCGATCTGACCGGCGCCCCCGGCCTGCGCGCGCTCGTCGGCACCAACGGCCCGCAGGGGCCGGGGTGGTTCGTCGGCATCCAGGGCAAGAAGGTCCTCGTGATCTACTGCGAGGGAGACAAGTCGGGTACGGCCGCTCTCCAAGTGGCGCAGAAGTACTTCAGGGTGTCGGCTCAGTAGACCGCGTCCGCCCTTGGGCGTGCCGGGCGGATCAGCGCCGTATGCGCGACACGGCGACCGCCACGCCGCGCCAGCCGAGCAGCAGGACGCCGGTCGCAATGGTCGCGACGACGATGAACGACACCGCGGTGCCCTGATCGGCCACCACACGCAGCACCATGCCGATGACGACGGTGGCGATCCAGACGATCACTCCGGCGGGCCAGAGCTGAGCGGGACGGAACCTCGATCCGGTCACGATCGCGGTGACGCACCATCCGACGGCCCCACCGACGAGGAACGGCCACGCCGTCGAGAAGAATCCGGACAACGACGACGCCTCGTCGTGGCTGCTACGGCCGATCGTGACGAATACGCCGATGGCGACGATGTCGGCGAGCGCGGTCAGGACGACGGCCGAGGCCGGAGTGCGCACGACGGCGGCGGAGTCTGTCGAGATCATGCCTCCACGGTAGCGATGCCGATCGCAGTCGCTACTGCTCGGTCCGGGGGTCCTCGAGAGTGCCGTCCGATTCGGCGAAGCGCGCCTTGTCGACCGCCATCTCCTGGTCGAGGGTGTCGTCGGACTTGAACGCACCGCGATAGCGGACGGCGATGACCACCCAGCCGACCGCGGCGACGAGGATGTAGCTTACGACGCGGTAGATGAGCACCGCGGTGAGCGCGACGCCCGCGGGCATGCCCGCCGACGTCAGAGCGAGCTGCATGGTGATGTCGACGACGCCGATTCCACCGGGCAGCAACGGGATCGCGGTGCCGACCGCCTTCCCCGCGGCGTAGGCGACCATCAGTCCCGAGAACGACGGGTGCGCGTTCACGGCATAGCAGGCGAACGCCAGGCAGGCCACGTCGGCGACCCAGTTGAAGAAGCTCCAGCCGAAGGCGATGGCACCGTCGCGCCGGTTGAGCTGCACGGCCTCCAACTGCTCGATGATCTGCCTGAGCCGAGCGTGACCGTGGTCGCCCGGCTTGTCCCGCAGATTGTTGGTCCAGCCCAGGACTTTGAGCCCGGCGTTCTCGAGGATCTGGGGATGGCTGGCCAGATACTGCACCGCGATCGCGAACACGAGGAACCCGGTGACGGAGAAGATCACCGAGAACGGGCTGGTCTTGGCGCCCGCCAGCAGTGCGCCGCCGAGTCCGAGGACGGCGAGTCCGGCGCCGGCGAGGAGTCCGGACATGACGACCTGCCAGGACGCGATGACCGGGGTGGCGCCCCACTTGCGGCTCTCCCGGTACACGAAGGCGGGGGAGAGGACCTGGCCGCCGGGCATCGTCTGCGACACCGAATTGGACGCCAGAATCACCGCGAGCGACTCGGCCTGGCTCACCTTGACCCCTGCCGACCGCATGAGGGCGCGCTGCACCTGCGCGTAACTGTCCATCGACAGTCCGGCGGCGACGATGCAGGCGGCGACCCACGCCCAGCGGAGCTCGCCGATGTGGGCCCAGGTGTCCTTGAGCTTCGGCCAGATCAGATATCCCTCGACCCCGAGGATCACGACGACGAGGACGATGATGGTCCACCGGAGCCAGCGACGCCACGGCCGACGCTTACCAGACGGGGCGTCGGGGGCGTCGGCCGTGGCGTCGGCGTCGTCGGACATGCCGTTCACCCTACGGTGCTCGGTGCCCTTGCTGAAAACTCAGGACTCGTCGTCGGAGGCGTGTCCTCGGCTGCGACGGAGTAGATCCTGCACGCTGATCTGTCCGTCGCGGTCCGGTCGCAGTTCGCGGGCCGACCGCGACTCCGTCGTGTCGGTCGCCCGCGGTGCGGGCTCTGTCCGTGGCTGCGGAGTCGGTCTCTGGGGAGCCCGGGGAGCGGGCGGAGCCTGCCGGCGGCCGGGCCGAGGCTGCGCGTTCGGCGGCTGTGGAGCCGGCGGTCGAGCCGATCCCGCGGCCGGTCGTCGTGCCTGCTCGGGGCGCTGAACGGGCAGCGGCTGCGAGGTGGGGCGCTGCGGCTGCGGCGGACGCGCCGGACCCGGCTGCACGACCGGGGCGCCCGGCTGCTGCGGGCGCGGGCGGATGTCCTGGGACGACTGGCGTACGCCGCTCGCACCGAGACGCCAGGAACCGGTGTCCGGCCCCTCGCTCTTGCGGCGAGAGGCGGCCGGCGCCGGCCGCGCGGGTGCGTCATCGTTGTCGTCGTCACCGATGAGTTCGTCGAGGGTGCTCTCGGATCCGTGCAGATCGTCGTCGGACGCATGGTCGTCCCGGGAGGTCTTGGCCAGTGCGCGCCGGACCCCGGTCGGTTCGGCCTGACCGGCGACGGGACGCTCGGTGACGCGCTTCATGGCGGTGGTCGGGGCCTCCGCGGCCGCGACGACGCCGCCGGAGGAGGAGGCCACCGCGGCGTGCGCGAGGATCTCCTTCTCACCCGGCTCGTCGAGAATAGTCTTCTCGCCCAGACCGATCCGTTCTTGCAGACGCTGCATCCACCGCGGCGACCACCAGCAGTCGTCACCGAGCAGTTTCATCACCGACGGCACCAGCAGCATGCGGATCACGGTCGCGTCGAGGATCAGCGCCGCGATCATGCCGAACGCGATGTACTTCATCATCACGATCTCGGAGAAGCCGAACGCACCGGTCACGACGACGAGGATCGCCGCGGCCGCGGTGATGATGCGGCCGGTGTTGGCGGTGCCGGTCCGGATCGCCTCGGTCGTCGACGCCCCGTTCTGTCTGGCTTCCACCATGCGGGAGAGCAGGAATATCTCGTAGTCGGTCGACAATCCGTAGATGATCGCGATGATCAGCACGAGGATCGGTGCGAACAGCGGGCCGGGCGTGAAGTTGGCGATCGACGACCCGTTGCCGTCGACGAAGATCCAGGTCAAGATGCCAAGTGTGGATCCGAGGCCGAGTGCGGTCATCAGCGCGGCCTTGATCGGCAGGATGATCGAGCCGAACGCCAGGAACATCAGCAGTCCGGACACGACGACCAGGAGCACCGCCATGTACGGGAGTTTCTTCATCAGTCCGTCGATGGAGTCCTGCGTGAGGGCGGGCGTGCCCGCCACGTAGATCCGCAGCCCCTGGTCGTCGATGCTGCGCAGCTTGTCGATGGCCTCGGCCGCGGTGTCCCGGTTCTCCAGGCCCGCCGACATCTGGGTCACGCCCAGACCGGTCTCCTCGTCGCCGTAGACGCCGTCGAGGGCGCCGCCGTCGGCGTCCGGGGAGAACTGTTTGGTGAAGCCGGGGATCTTATTGGCCTCGTCGGCGATGGTCTGCAGTTTGCCCGCCACGTCGTCGCCGTTCTGGTCGTAGACGACGACGAGCTTGAGTTCCTCGGTGCGCTCGGTCGGGAACAGTTCGTCGAAGTGCTCCTGGGCGACGCGGTTCGCATTGTCCGGCGGCAGAAGCTTCTCCGACAGCCCGGTGAAGGCGATGTTCCCGAACGGGATGATGAGGATCAACAGCAGCAGAACCGTCGGAATCGCGGTCTTGAGCGGGTGCTTCATCACCCAGGTGGCGAGTTTGCCCCAGAAGCCGGACTCGATCTCCTCCCGGGTCTTGCTCCGGTTGAGGAACGGCACGCTGAACGCATCGACCCGCCGCCCGAGGATCGCCAGGATCGCGGGCAGCACGGTGATCGACAGGATCGCCGCCAACGCGACCGACGCGATGGCGCCGTACGCCACGGATTTGAGGAACGCCTGCGGGAACATCAGCAGACAGGCGAGGGCCGCGACGATGATCGTCGCCGAGAACACGACCGTCTGACCCGAGGTCATCACGGTTCTTCGGACCGCGGCCTTGACCGTGTACCCCTCGGCGAGTTCTTCTCGGAACCTGCTGACGATGAACAGGCCGTAGTCGATGGCGATGCCCAGACCGATCAGCGTGATGACCGATTGGGCGAAGATGTTGAGTTCGGTGGCCTGGGCGATGATCTTGGTGATGCCCAGCGATCCGGCGATCGTCAGACCGCCGATGAACACCGGGAGGATCGCGGCGATCACGCCGCCGAACACGAACAGCAGCATCACCGCGACCACCGGCAGCGCGATGATCTCGGCGCGGTGGATGTCGGCGTCCATGCCGGCGGACATCGACCCGGCGATCGGTTGCAGACCGGCCAGTTCGAAGGTGGTTCCGGGCAGGTCGTACCGCTCGGCGAGTCCGTTGAAGAACGGCTCGATCACCTTGTAGTTGTTCAGGATCGCGGTGTCGTCGTTGCCGGTCACACCGATGGAGATGAAGCCGTGTCTGCGGTCGGCGGTCCACATCCGCTCGCGTTTCTGCTTCGCGGCGATCTCGTCGGCGCCGTTGCGTATCTCGTCGAAGGGGCTGATCAGACCGGCGTGGACGTCGTCGACCTCGCGGCTGACGATGTCCGGGTGTTCGGCGATCAGATCGTCGGTCAGCTTCTGCATCTTCTGACCGAAGGCCGCGTCGTCGATCCGTGTGCCGTCGGGCGGCGTGATCAGCAGGATCACATCGGACTTGTGATCGCGACCGAGGGCGGAGTCGGCGACGACGGAACCGGTCACCGACTCCGATGACGGATCGAACCAGCCGCTCTGCGACAGGTACTTCGGCAGGTCCATGCCGTAGAGGCCGAGGCCGCCCATCAATGCGATGAGCACAGCGATGACGGCGAAGCGCATTCGGTACACGAATGAGCCGATGGATCCGAACACGCCGGCTTCCTTCCTTCTCGCGAACACTGCAAAGTGCGATTGTCGCAGCTTCACCTGAGAGACTATGAGAGAGAGCTGCGGGGAGAACGTCCCTCTGGCGACGTGTGCGGCGGACCTTACTTGAGGAGCGCGCTGAGCGGACGGAACGGCGTGAGCCATGCGCCGTCGTCGGGCAGCGAGTCGAGGCTGATGCGCGGGAGGGGTTCGCGGAAGACGCCGGGGATCTCTTCGAGGTCGACGAACTCCAGCTCATCGGTGGTCAGCGCCCAGCTCGCGTGCTCCCGGAAACCGATGACGACGACCGGCACGCCCTCGGCGGCGATCTCCAGCAGCGGCTCCCGGAACGCCTGTCCGTCGGCGGAGGCGATGATCACGCCGGCGAGGCCGGGCGAGTGTCGTCGCACTTCGAGGTGATTGAGCATGTCGTCGTCGACGTCGCTGTCATCGGTGAGCTTCGGCTTGGCGAAGACCGCGTAGCCGACGTTCCGCAGGGCCTCGACCCACGGGCGCACCACGTCCGCGCTGCCCGGCGCGATGTTGGTGAACACCGTGGCTTCGGGTTCGACGGTGTCGCGGGTCGCGGCGCCGATCGCGGCGGTGCGCTGCAGCACCCACCTGCCGAGCGCGTCGAAGCGGGGGCGGTGCGCCGCGGTGGGACGACCGCCGAGGAGGCTGCCGAGCCCCATGTCCATGTTCGGTGCGTCCCAGATGAGCAGGACGCGGCGAGCGGGGCTGGTGCCGGTGATCGCTTCGGCGAACTCTGGTGCGGTCATGACGGATCCTCTTGAGTCGGTGCGGTCGGCTTCTCGCGGGGGAGCGGTTTGACGTAGACGAATTCGTTCACGTCGCGCCCCTCGGTGTGTGCCCGTCCTTCGAACTTAGTCGTCGGACGCTCCAGAAGGATCGGGGAATCGAAGGTCAACGGCACCACGTGCGGACGATCCGGATGCTGGGTGGCGAGCAGTTCGGCGATCCACAGCGCGTAGTCGGCGTGATCGGTCGCGATGTGCAGCACCCCGCCGGGCTTGAGCCGGTCGGCGATCAGTTCGAGAGTGCCCGACTGCAGGAAGCGTCTCTTGTGGTGGCGGGTCTTGGGCCACGGGTCCGGGAAGAACACGCGCACGCCGGTGAGGCTGTTCGGCGCGACGAGTTCGGTCAGGACCACGGTGGCGTCGCCGCGGATCATCCGGACGTTCGTCAGTCCACCGCGGTCGACGAGGCCGACGAGTTGTGCGAGTCCCGGCTGGTAGACCTCGACGGCCACCACGTCGGTGTCCGGTTCGGCCTCGGCCATCGCCGCGGTCGAGATGCCGGTGCCGCTGCCGACCTCGATGATCAGCGGCGCCTGCCTGCCGAACCAGTCGGGTGCGTCGAGAGGCGGTTCGTCCGCGGCGTCGGGTCCGGTCTTCAGATCGCGGCCGAGAACCGGCCACAGGGTCTCCCAGTTCCGCTTCTGTCCGGTGGTCAGCGAGCCGCGGCGGAACCGGAAACTCGTGACGCGCGGATACAGGCGCGAGTTGTCGCGGTCGGTGTGCTCACGCGGGGCGTCTGCGGGGTCGGCGACGGGGCTCTCGTCGTTGTTCACAGGTCTATGGTGTCGTACGTTCGCCGCTTATCCACAACCGACACCCGAACCGCCGTCGCGGCGCGCCGCATCGGGGTAGCGTCGAGTCCGACCTTGGGGGAGGTGCTCGGATGGGGGACGACGAAGCGCTCGAGCAGGTGCAGACTCGCCGGTCGGGACCGCTCACCGTCGCGGTCGCGGGGCGGCCCGGAGCCGGCTCGTCGACGATGGCGGCGGCGCTGCGAACGTGTTTCCGACTGTGCTGCATGACCATCGGTGACACCGATCCGCCGCCGACGGCGGATCTGTTGATCCGGGTGATCGGCGCGCAGGTGCGCGAACAGGATCGCCGGGCACTGGCCGACGTCGCCGTTCCGACGATCGTCGTCGCAGCCAAGGCCGATGTCAGGTCCGATCCGCGGGCGCTCGCCGATGCGGCAGCCGACGACCTGGGGCGCTCGGTGCACCCGGTGTCCGGGTTGTTGGCGTCGGCGGCGGTCGGCCCCGCCGATCTGGTGGGCCTGCGCGCCGCCGATCCCCCGGCGCCGCTGCTGCGCCGCTACGGGCTGACGGGCGTCGCGGCCGCCCGCGAGCTCCTCGATCGGCTGCCGGAGTCCACCGCGCGGGAGGTGACCGAGCGGTTGCGCGCGGTCAGCGGCATCGACGCCCTCGCCGATCCGATCCGTGAGCGTTCCGGGCCGGTGGCGACCCTGCGGGATCGCCGTCTGCGAGACGACCTGCGACTGCTGGCCGCTCGCGGGGTGGCCCGCGACGACGCCGAACGCGCTCTCGTCGGATTCGCCTCATGACCGGGACGGAGACGGCGGTGGTCCTCGGAACCGCGGGCGCCGAGCCGGGCCCGTTGGCGCGGGCGTTGGGCGCGTCGTCGCGGGTGCACCCGGAACGGACCGACCGGTGCGCGATCGTCGCCCTGGACCTCTCCGGTGAGCCGGGGGACGAGGAGTACGAGCTGCTCGGCGAACTCGCCGATCTGGCGACACCCACCGCGCTGGTGATGACCCGGGTCGATCGGTACCCGGATTGGCCGGGGACGGCGGCGCGGCTGCGCGACGCCGTCGACCCGGGCCGACGGCTGGCCGTGTTCGCCGTGTCCAGCACGGGCGGCGGTGTCGACGACCTGGCCGACTGGTGTGCCACGGCCGACACCGACGCGTCCGTCCCGGTGCGCCCGCCGACGCCCGTGACCCGGCTCGGACCCGCCGTGCGCCCGGCGCCGCTCGCATCCGGGCCGTCCCGCGCCGATCGTCTGACCGGACTGCGCGCCGGTGTCGCCGCGGCCCGGACCGATGCGCTGACCGCGGCCCGGGAGTCGTTGCAGTCGTTGGCGGTGCGCGCCGACCGTGTGTGCTCCGGCCTGCGTCCCGCCGACGTCGACGCCTACATCGGGTGGGTCACCGGGGCCGTGGCCGCGGTGGAGACGACGATCGACGCGCGGTTGGCCGACCGCCTCGACAAGGTGCGGTCGGTCGCCTCCGCGGGGCTGCCCGACGAGGCGGCCGTCGACGTTCGACCCGTTCCGGCGGTCGTCTCGGCGCCTGCGCCGCCGGAACGTCGCCCGAGTGCGGAGGACGCCGTGGTGCTGCTGTTCGGCGTCAGCGCGGGGTTCGGCGCCGGCCGCGTGCTCGTCGCACCGATGGTCCAATGGGCCGGACTCGGGTGGGCCGGTGCGGTCCTGACGGCGGCGACCGGGCTGGCGGTGGCCGCGTGGATCGTCGGAGTGCGAAGGACCGCGGCCACGCGGACCGCGCTGCGCAAGTGGACCTCCGACATCGTCGTGCTGCGGCGCACCGCGCTCGAGCACCGGCTCATCGCCCGGATCGGTCTGACCGAGGCGGGCGTCGGTCGGGCCCCGTGGAACCGAAGACGGCCTAATCTATAGGGGAGGAGAGAAGGCAGTATGGACGACTGGTTCGCATCCGAGCCCACCGACGACGCCGCGTCGGCCGATTCCGCTCTCAGAGAGGGGCCGGCCGACGACCTCTGGGTCTACCAGGACGGCCAGCTCTGGGATCTGGGACCCGCCGATGTCGATGCCGACGGCGACGGCGTCCCCGACTCGATCACCAGCGATTCCGACGGCGACCCGGTCATCCTGACCGATTCCGACGGGGACGGTCGCATCGACCGGATGACGCGGCTGACCGCGGACGCGGAGGTCGCCGTCGCGGACGTCGCGGACCGGCCGCTGCCGTGGAGTCCTACGTCACTCGGTCGGCTACAGTGACGAATTCCTCGCTGTACCGGGTACAGGAAGTGTGCATACACCGCGTATCCTCGATGCCAACTGCGCCTGGACGGAACTACTGGCGCAGGTATCGCCGTTACTGAGGAGATCCGCATGACCGCTGCGACCATTCCTGGCCTCGAGCCCGGAAACGCCCCGACAACCCACGCCGGGCTTCTCGCCTGGGTGGCTGAGGTTGCTGAGCTGACGCAGCCCGACCGGGTGGTCTGGTCGGACGGCAGCGACGAGGAGTGGGACCGCCTGTCGTCCCAGCTGGTCGAGTCCGGCACCATGGTGAAGCTGAACGACGAGAAGAAGCCGAACTCGTTCCTGGCTCTCTCGGATCCCGCCGACGTCGCCCGCGTCGAATCGCGCACCTTCATCTGTTCCAAGACCGAAGAGGCAGCGGGCCCGACCAACAACTGGGTCGACCCCGACGAGATGCGCGCCACCATGACCGAGCTGTACCGCGGGTGCATGCACGGTCGCACCATGTACGTGGTCCCGTTCTGCATGGGCCCGCTCGGCTCGGACGACCCCAAGCTGGGCGTCGAGATCACCGACTCCGAGTACGTCGTCCTGTCGATGCGCGTCATGACCCGTGTCGGCAACGACGTCCTCAAGACCCTCGGCGCCGACGGCTTCTTCGTCAAGGCCCTGCACTCGGTCGGCGCGCCGCTCGAGCCCGGTCAGGACGATGTCCCGTGGCCGTGCAACCCGGACAAGTACATCGTGCAGTTCCCCGAGGATCGCATCATCTGGTCGTACGGTTCGGGCTACGGCGGCAACGCGCTGCTGGGCAAGAAGTGCTACGCGCTGCGCATCGCATCGGCGATGGCGCACGACGAGGGCTGGCTGGCCGAGCACATGCTCATCCTCAAGCTCACCTCGCCGGAGAACAAGGTCTACTTCGTCGCGGCCGCCTTCCCGTCGGCGTGCGGTAAGACCAACCTCGCGATGATCCTGCCGACCCTGGACGGCTGGAAGGCCGAGACCGTGGGCGACGACATCGCATGGATGCGCTTCGGCAAGGACGGACAGCTGTACGCCGTCAACCCGGAGTTCGGCTTCTTCGGCGTCGCGCCGGGCACCGGCATGGACTCGAACCCGACCGCGATGCAGACCATCGAGGCGGGCAACACCCTGTACACGAACGTCGCGCGCACCGACGACGGCGACGTGTGGTGGGAGGGCATCGGCGAGGCGCCCGAGCACCTCATCGACTGGAAGGGCAACGACTGGACCCCGGAGTCCGGTGAGAAGGCCGCCCACCCGAACTCGCGCTACTGCACCCCGATGGCGCAGTGCCCGACTCTGGCCTCCGAGTGGGACGACCCGCAGGGCGTGCCGATCTCGGCGATCCTGTTCGGCGGCCGCCGCAAGACCACGGTTCCGCTGGTCACGCAGGCCCGCAACTGGGAGCACGCCGTCTTCATGGGCGCCACCGTCGGCTCGGAGCAGACCGCCGCCGCCGAGGGCAAGGTCGGCACCGTCCGCCGCGACCCGATGGCGATGCTGCCGTTCCTCGGCTACCACGTCGGCGACTACTTCGAGCACTGGCTGAACATCGGTCGCCGCAACGGTGCGCAGCTGCCCGCCGTGTTCTACGTCAACTGGTTCCGTCGCGGCGAGGACGGCCGCTTCCTGTGGCCGGGCTTCGGTGAGAACAGCCGTGTGCTGAAGTGGATGGTCGACCGCATCGAGGGCAACGTCGACGGCGTCGAGACCCCGATCGGCATCGTCGCCAAGCCGGAGGAGCTCGATCTGACCGGGCTGGACGTCCCGATCGAGGACGTCGCCGAGGCTCTCGCCGTCAACGACGACGAGTGGCTGAACGAGCTGCCGAGCATCGAGGAGTGGTTCTCCTTCGTCGGTGACAAGCTCCCGACCGCACTGGCCAACGAACTCGAGGGCCTCCGTTCGCGCCTGAGCTGAGCCTCACCGCTTCGCGTGGGGCGTCCACCCCTGAACGACATTCGCGGCATTCGGTAACATCCGCGGCATTCTCGAATGCCGCGAATGTCGCCGGGTGCCGCGAATGCGTAGTCGAGTTCTGTGGGGGCGACGCCCGACTGGAGTTCTCAGGGCCATCCCCCGATAGCGCATCGGCGCATCGTTTGGAACTCTTGTACCTATGACACACGCAGCTGCAGAACAGCCGGAGCAGATCGCCGCGCGCGCCGAGAGTTTGACGAAGACATACGGGTCCGGCGACACGGTGGTGCATGCACTGCGCGGCGTGTCGATCGACTTCCGGGGCGGTGAGTTCACCGCGATCATGGGGCCGTCCGGTTCGGGCAAGTCGACGCTGATGCACTGTCTCGCCGGCCTCGACACCGCGTCGGGCGGCCGGGTGCGGATCGGCAGCGTCGAGCTGGCCGGTCTCTCCGACAAGGAGATGACCAAGCTGCGGCGCGACCGCATCGGCTTCGTCTTCCAGGCGTTCAATCTGGTGCCGACGCTGATCGCGGAGGAGAACATCACGCTCCCGCAGGGCATCGCGGGCCGGGAAGTGGACCGCGAATGGTTCGACACCGTCGTCGGCCGACTCGGCATCACAGACCGGCTGTCGCATCGTCCCAGTGAACTCTCCGGCGGCCAGCAGCAGCGCGTCGCATGTGCGCGCGCCCTCGTCGGACGCCCGGACATCATCTTCGGCGACGAGCCGACCGGCAACCTCGACTCGCGTTCGTCCGGGGAGGTCCTGGACATCCTGCGCGCCGCCACCGACGAGTTCAACCAGACGGTCGTCATCGTCACCCACGATCCGCGCGCGGCGGCCTACGCCGACCGCGTCGTCTTCCTCGCCGACGGGCAGCTCGTCCGCGAACTGCAGCGTCCGTCCGCCGACGACGTCTTCGAGGTCATGAGGCACCTCGACGACGTCGCGCCGGGCGGCGACTCGACGACCGAGAAGCAGTGATTATGGCGTCGTCAGTGATGCGGAAGGTCTCGGTCCGCAGCCTCGCCTCCCATAAGCTCCGCCTCGTCCTCACCGTGTTCTCCGTGGTCCTGGGCACCAGCTTCGTCGCCGCCGCACTCATGTTCACGTCGACGGTCTCATCGGCGTTCAACGCGATCTTCGACAGCGCCGCGCGTGGCGTCGCCGTCGAGGTCAGCGCCGCCGACCCGCAGTCGCCGGGCGTGCCCGTCGACCTCGTCGACAAGCTCAGGAAGGATAAGGACGAGCTCGGCATCGATCGACTCGTCGAGAACGTCGGCGGCCCCGTCACCGTCGCCGACTCCGCGGGCAAGCCGATCCAGACCGGCGGCGCGCCGAGCATCGCCTCGGCGTATCTGCCGCCCGGTCGCTCCATCGGCGATCCCAACGGCGACATCGTCGACGGTCGCGCGCCGACCAGCGAGGGCGAGATCCTCATCAACAAGGACGCCGCCGACAAAGCTGGTCTGCACGTCGGATCGCCGACCAAGGTGGTCCTCGGCACCGGCATCTCCGATCCGATCGACGTCACCGTCGTCGGGCTCACCGACATGCCGACGTCCACCGGCGGGTTCGTCGGCATCGCCTTCGACGAGGCGACCGCGAAACAGTACTTCTCCGACGGGGAGTACGTCTCGGTGGTCGACATGACGGCGCGGCCGGGTGTCTCGGACGCACAGCTGCGCGAGCGTGTCCACGCGGCCCTCGGCGACGCGAAGACCGTTGACGAACTGTACGACGTGCGCACCGGCGACCAGGTCCGCGAAGACCAGAAAGCGCAGGTCGACCAGTTCCTGACCATCATCCAGGCCGTGTTCCTCGCGTTCGCCGCGATCGGTCTGCTGGTCGGCACGTTCATCATCTACAACACCTTCTCGATGATCGTCGCGCAGCGGAACAAGGAACTGGCGCTGCTCCGCGCGATCGGAGCGAGCCGCCGCGACGTGTCTCGATCGGTGCTGCTCGAGGCGTCGATCGTCGGCGTCATCGGCGGTCTGATCGGTCTCGGTCTCGGAATCGGCATCGCGGCCGTCATGCTCGCGGTGACGCAGGCGCAGGGACTGCCTTCCAGCGGCCTCGACATCGGAGTCACCGCGGTGATCGCCTCGCTGGTCGTCGGCGTCGTGGTGACCATGCTCAGCGCGTGGATCCCGGCGCGACGCGCTTCGCGGATCCCGCCCGTCGAGGCGATGCGCGAGTCCACCGTGGAGCCCGGGGCCGGTTCGCTGCGCACCCGCACGTTGGTCGGAGCGATCCTCGGGGTCCTCGGGGTCCTCGCGCTCGTGGTCGGCGGCCTCGGCGAGGGAACCGGTCCGGCGTTGATCGTCGGCCTCGGCGCCCTCCTGGCGGTGGTGGCGGTCGTGCTCGGCGCACCGGCCCTGTCGCAGCCGGTGGTCGGCGCGTTCGGCAGCCTGTTCGCCAAGCCGTTCGGCACCGTCGGACGTCTGGCCCGCACCAACGCGATCCGCAACCCGCGACGGTCCGCCGCCACCGCGTTCGCACTGACCCTCGGGCTGATGCTCGTCGTCGTGATCGGCACCATCGGCACGTCGTTCAAGGGGACCGTCAACAGCGAGGTCGACAAGGGGGTGACCGCCGACTTCATCGTGACGGCCACCAACAACGGGCCGCTGCCCATCGGCATCGCCGACACCATCCGCTCGAAGGTGCCCGACGCGGGAGTGGTCATCAGTCAGGCGCTCGCCACCGCGAAAGTCGACGGTCAGCCGTTCTGGATGTCGTCCGCGCTCGGCGGCTCGCTGAACGACGTCGCCGTCGTGCACACCGAGCAGGGCAGTCTCGACGTGCCCGGCGACGGGCTCGCGATCAATGCGTCGACGGCCCGCGATCAGGGATGGAAGCTCGGCGACGAGGTCACCCTCACCGCACCCACCGGCGACCGGGTGCCGGTGAAGATCACCGGGGTCTACGAAGACAGCGAGGTGATCGGGCAGCGCATCGTCGGTGAGGACGCGTACAAGAAGCTGGTGCCGGTCGAGACGATGCGGCAGGCCGCGCCCATCTGGGTGAAGGGACGGCCCGGAACCGACGTGGACAAGCTGCGCAGTGAGATCGAAGATGTCACGAAGCAGTATCTCGTCGTGCAGATCCAGGACAAGGAGCAGTTCAAGAACACCGTCTCCTCGACCATCGATCAGATGCTCGTGACCCTGTACGCACTGCTCGGACTGTCGCTGGCGATCGCCGTCCTCGGCATCGTCAACACCCTCGCTCTGTCGGTCGTGGAGCGGAAGAAGGAGATCGGAATGCTGCGGGCCATCGGCATGGCGCGTGCGCAGGTCCGACGCTCCATCTACCTGGAGTCGACGTACATCGCGGTGTTCGGCGCCGTCCTGGGCGTGGTCCTGGGCCTGGCCATCGCGATACCGCTCATCCGCACCCTGGCGTACTGGGGGCTGGACGGCGTCGTGATCCCGTGGAGTCTGATCGGCATCACACTGGTCGGGTCGGCGGTCGTCGGCGTCGTCGCCGCGTTGTGGCCCGCGGTCACGGCGGCTCGCACGCGTGCGCTGGAGGCTATCGTCGAATCGTGAGCGACAAGAGCACCAACCGCACGATCATCCTGTCGACGGTCGTCGGCATCGCGCTGATCGCCCTCGTCGCGGTGGCGGTGTTCGTCGTCAAGGACGTCACCTCCACCGATGAGGCGGCACCGCAGACGACCGTCGTCGAAGTGCCGTCGACCAGTACGACCTCGTCGAGGACGACCACCACGTCGGCGCCGACCACGCCGTCGACTCCCGAGTCGACGCACACCCGGCCCACCGGCGAGCCCGGCACGGTCACCTACCAGCTGACCGGTGACGGCGATGTGGTCGGCGTGACCTACCGGACCGGGCGTCGGATGCAGGTCGTCGCCGTCACCGGCACCCCGTGGCAGCAGAAGACGACCGTCGTGGACCGTCGCGCGGAGTTGACCGGCATCGTCGTGCGCGGCCGCATCACCTGCGTGATCATGCAGGGCGAGGATCTGTTGGCGTCGTCGACGTCGGGGCTGGGGCCGTTCTCGTGTCGAGCGACGTTGCCGAGGTGAGGTACGGGCCGAGGTGAGGCACGGGCGGACACGGTTCGCCGGGTCCGCGAGCCCGAGCCGTTCCTCGGTTCCGGTCGGTGGAGCAGGCGTCACCGGGCCGCGTTCTTCTCCAACACCAGCACCAGATTCGTCGCCGCGACCTCGCGAACGCCCGGAATCCGCGCCACCGGCCACGCCCATCCCGGCAGATAGCGTGGAAAGGCGAGTCGCAGGGTCGCGTCGGGCGTCGAGCGGGCCCAGCGCAAGCCGGCGGCCGCGGTGACGGGGAACAGGGACTCGCCGTAGAGGTTCTTCGGCGGATGCCCGTGCCGTCGGGTGTACATGCGTGCCGCGCGGTGGCCGCCGAGGTAGTGGGTCACACCCATCTCGTGGCCGCCGAACGGTCCCCACCACAGCGTGTAGCTGAGCACGACGGTGCCGCCCGACCGGGTCACGCGCACCATCTCGTCGGCCATCGCCCACGGCCGCGTCGTGTGCTCGGCGACGTTCGACGAATAGCAGACGTCCACGCTGCCGGTGCGGAAAGGCAGGTGCTGCCCCTGCGCGCGGACCGCGGTCCGGTGGTCGAGCCCGGCGGCCTCCATCTCACCGGCGTCGGGTTCCACGGACAGATAGCGGGCACTGCGTTCGGTGAAAGCGTCGGCGAAGAATCCGGGGCCGCCGCCGACGTCGAGAACGCTCGCACCGGCGAGCGATCGGGGATGCAGGTGGGCGATCATCGCGGCCGTGTCGTCGGCCAGCGCCCGGTAGAAGCGGTCGGGATCGGTCTGCTCGTGCCGGAACTCGCCGAACAACCGGACGGATCGGCCCACGGTGGCCCTGCGGCGCAAGCTCGACGACGACATCGTGCGAGTCTCGCATATCCTGGATCGGGTGACCCCGCCGACCGACGTGCTGCTGCTGTGCTGGCGCGACACCGGTCACCCGCAGGGCGGCGGCAGCGAACGCTACCTGGAGCGCGTCGGCGCCGAACTCGCCCGACGCGGCTCCCGCGTCACTCTCCTGACGGCGGCGTATCCCGACGCCCCGCGCCACCAGGCAGTCGACGGTGTCCGCGTGTTCCGCGCCGGGGGCCGACTCACGGTCTATCTGCGGGCCGCGGCCACCCTCGCCGCCGCGCGCGTCGGTCGAGGCCGGCTCGCCGGGTACCGCCCCGACGTCGTCGTCGACACCCAGAACGGTGTCCCGTTCTTCGCCCGGCTGCTGGTCGATGCGCCGACCGTCGTCCTCGTGCACCACTGCCATCGTGAGCAGTGGCCGGTCGCCGGTCCCGTCCTGTCGCGGATCGGCTGGTGGGTGGAGTCTCGGGTGTCGCCGCGGGTGCATCGGCGTAGCCGCTACGTGACGGTGTCCGCGCCGTCGGCCGCCGAACTCGTCGACCTCGGCGTCGACGCCGAGCGCATCACGGTGATCCGCAACGGAGTGGACCCGGTACCCGCCGGAGTCGGCGAACCCCCCGGCCACGACGGCCTGCGACTCATCGCCGTGTCGCGCCTCGTGCCGCATAAGCAGATCGAGCACGCTCTGCGGGTCGTCGCCGAACTCGGCGGCCGAGACGTCGACGTGCACCTGGACGTGGTGGGCGGCGGCTGGTGGGACGACGAACTACGGGAAGCCGCAAGACATCTCGGCATCGACGACCGTGCGACCTTCCACGGTCACGTCGACGAGGAACGCAAGCACGGCCTGCTCGCCGGGGCCGACCTGCACCTGATGCCGTCCCGCAAAGAGGGGTGGGGGCTGGCCGTGATCGAAGCCGCGCAGCACGGGGTGCCGACCGTCGGGTACCGCGGTTCGGCGGGGCTGACCGACTCCATCGTCGACGGCGAGACGGGCGTGCTCGTCGACGACCTGGACGGACTGACCGAGGCGGTCGCCGCGCTGGCCGCCGACCCCGAGCGGCTCGCGATGCTCGGCGAGGCCGCTCGTGAGCGGTCGGCGGACTACTCCTGGGCGTCGACGGCGGACGGATTCGCCGAGCTGTTCGACGAGTTGTCCGGTCGCCGTCGATAGATCGCCGCGGCGACACCGCACACGATGCCTGTGCACCACAATGCGAGCGCGCCGATCGCGGAGATCCAGGCCGCCGCACTCGGCGACGGCGCCGCCTCGGCGTCGGCGATGCGGTACAGGCGTAGACGATCACCGCCCGTGACCTGCGAGTCGGCGAGCAGCGGCGGGGGATCTGCCTCGTCGACCACCACCCAGCCGACACCGAGCGCGGCGAGACGCTGCGGGTCGCCGCCGTCGTTCAGCGCGGCGACGATGTCGGCGGTGCGCCCGGTCGGGGCGTCGAGCGGCTCGCCGTCCACGATCAGCGTGCCGTCGACGACGACCGGGGCGTCGATCATCCTCGGCAGCGGCGAGAGCGACGGCCCGTCGGTCCACGAGAGAGAGCGGACCGTCGATGTCGGCCAGAGCGCGACGGACGATCCGTCGCCGTCGCCGATCTCGTCGACCACGCGCTGATAGTCGGCGGGAATCGTGACCGGTCGGATCTGTCCGCCGACGCCCCACGCGAGGTCGGGAAGCAGTGCGGCGACCAGCAGTGCGACCGCGGTCGCGGCGAAACCACCCGGCACCAGACGGCGAAGCGCGCCGACCGCCGCGGCCGCGGCGAGCGATGCGAACGGGACCGCCAGGGCCACGTACTTCTGCGTGTCGCGGAGGAGCCCGGCACCGGGGACGTCGGCGAGGACGGCGTCCATCGCGGTGCGACCGGGACCGGTGGCGGCGAGGACGACGAGGAGGACGGCGGCGAGGGCGAGGAGGGCCAGGGCGAGAGGGAGGCGACGCGCGGGGGCGGTCTCGACACGCGGTTCGTCACGGCGATCCGCACCGCACTCGGCCTTCGGGACGGGGCCTGCCGATGAACGCAGCAGAGCGATCGTTCCGGTGGCGACGACGAGGAGGAACAACGCGGTCGCGACGGCGGCCCACCACGTCGTGCGACTGGTCGGCACCGCGTCGGCGTTCCAGATCCCACCCAGTCCGAGCGCGGTGCCGAACGAGCCGAGACCCGGTTCGGCGCGAAGAGCGAAAGCTGCTGCGCCGCCGGACGACCCGGAGGCGTTCGAGACCGCCGCCGCCACCAGCCACGGTGACGAGGCGAGCACCCAGCCGACTGCGCCGATCAGCGTCATGCGGACACCGGGACGCGCGGCGACGGCGGTCACCGCGGCGACGACCAACGCCAGAATCGACCCGGTGGGCGTGAAGCCCGCGGCGGCGAACAAGCCGGTCAGCATGGCGATCCGACGCCACGACCGTTCCTCGGCGAGGCCGAGTACGGTCAGGACGATCGGGCCGAGCGTCGCGTAGCCGATCAGGAGACTCCAGTGGCCCTGCAGAAGGCGTTCGGCGACGAACGGATTCCAGATGCCGACCACCGCGGCCGCGACGGCGCCCGCGGTGCCCGAAGCCGGGACGAGCCTGCGGGCCAACGTG